>NZ_JACAPW010000010.1:163083-261824 GCF_013385495.1 Pseudomonas sp. F8002
CTGTAAGAGCGGAACCATAAGTAGCCGTTACCTAAATAACGGATATGTACTCCCCCCAAAGCAAAAAAAAGGCCGCACCCTGCCAAGGAGACGGCCAAAAAAATTGTCGAGGCATTTGAAACTAACGTGCAGTAATCACCGACAGCTTGGTAATCCCCGCCCGCTCGATCGACGCCATGGCTCGCGCCACTTCGCCGTAGTTCACTCCATCATCAGCCTGCAGTTGCACCCGCACATCCGGGTCCTTGGCCTTGGCCGACTGCAAGTTGAACTCCAGCAAATCCGGCTGGATTTCATCCTTGTTGATAAACAGTTTGCCGGCCGCATCAATGCTCACCACCAGCGGGTCCTTCTGCTCCACCGGGGCCACGGCCTCGGTCTTGGGCAAGTTGATCGGAATCGCATTGGTCAACAACGGCGCCGTGACGATAAACACCACCAGCAGCACCAGCATCACGTCCACCAGCGGCGTAACGTTGATCTCGCTCAGCACCTCATCACTGTCTTGCGTGGAGAAGGCCATCTCAGGACGCCTCCTTCACTTTTTGCGCGCCACCCTGGGCACCGGCCTTGCTCAGCGTCGGGTGCAGCAACACACGGAACGAGTTCTTCTGCGCCAGGCTGTAGAAGTCGTGGGCGAAGTCGTCCAGGTCCGCAGCCGTGAGCTTCAGGCGACGCAGGAAGTAGTTGTAGACCAGCACCGCCGGCACCGCGACGGCAATACCCACACCCGTGGCAACCAGTGCCGCACCGATCGGCCCGGCCACGGTTTCGAGGCTGGCGGAACCGGCGGCGCTGATGCCTTTCAGGGCTTCCATGATCCCCCACACAGTGCCGAACAGGCCGATAAACGGCGAGGTGCTGCCGATACTCGCAACCACGGCCAGGCCGGTTTCCAGGGAGCGACGCTCACGCACGATCTGTTGGCGCAAAGCGCGTTCAAGACGGTCCTGATGGTTGATCGCCTGGCTCAGGTCAGCAGCGTGTGGCGCTTCACCGACCTGGATCGCGGCGTAACCGGCCTGGGCCACACGAGCGGCGGCGCCGGGTTTGGTTTCAGCGAGTTCAGCGGCCGAGTCCAGGCTGGATGCCGCCCAGAACTGTTTGTGGAACTTGCGATCCTGGGACTTGAGGCGGCCGAACTGGACGCCCTTGAGCAGGGCCAGGCCCCAGGTAGCGACCGAAAAGACCACCAGCAGCCAGATCACCGCGCTTTCGATGGATTCAGTTGGAGATGCTAATGCCATGATGTTTTCCCTCTGTGCAGGTCGCGATGTGTCCAACACACCGCATCCAATAATTAATGAATCTTGAAATCGATCGGTACGCTGACCCAGCCGTCCTGGGCCACATCACCCTGCTTGGCCGGTACAAAACTCCAGCGCTTCACGGCAGCCAGTGCGGCTTCGTCGAGTTGCTGGCGACCACTGCTTTTCTGAATCTGGATCTCACCCGGCTTGCCGGTGGCCAATACATGCACCCGCAACAGCACCGTGCCTTCCCAACCCCGGCGCTGGGCCAGTGACGGGTATTCCGGCGCCGGGTTCTTCAGGTACGCGGCGTTGGCCGAGGCCGGTGTGACCGGCGCGGGCGCAGGCGGTGCCGGCGGTGCTGGAGCCGGTGGCGCGGGTACAGGCGGCGCGGGCGGCTGCTCGGCTACCGGTTTCGGTGCGGGCTTGGGCACAGGCTTTGGCACCGGCTTGGGTTTCGGAATCTTTTTCGGCGCCGGCTTGGCGGCCAATTCATCAACCACCGGCGGCGGTGGCTCGACAACCGGTGGCGGCGGCGGTGGCGGTACAGGCGGCGGCGGCTCCACAACCGGCGGAGCCGGCTGGGAAAATTCGATCGTCATCGGCGGGATTTCCGGCGGCACAATCGGCAGCACCGGGGTTGGCTTCTGGCTGACCCAATAGATCACCGCGCCATGCAAGGCCAGCGCGAGAATCCCCAACAGGATCGCTTCACGCCGACTCAACACACCCTTCGGGGTTTTCTGCGTACGCAACTGCCCCAACGGCGCGCGATGCGGCCGGCCAAGGTCGACCAACTCACCACCCGGTGCGTGGCGCCACTGCGCCTCTTGTGCACTGGCGGCGGTCTGGACATTGCCCATTGATTAACTCCCCTGCGGTCTTAAGCAAAAAAACCGACGGGCCTGCCTTGGCGGCCGTCGAGGGCTGAATCATCGGGGGCAGACGCTTATCTCTTAAAGTAATCTTTAAAGTTATAGATAGATCTAAATTGAATAACCGAAACATCCGGATACGCCGAAGCCACGTCCTGCGCGGCCTGGCGCCGAGGGGGAAAATCTCAATGCTTTTGAGGCATACAAAATATTCACTGAAGGCATGGCTCAGCGTAGATTACCGGCACACAAATCCTGCAATTGGCGTAGCAACGCCTGCCCGGCCGCACCAAGGCCGTTACGGCCATACAGCGCCAGCCGCACGCCCTGCACCGCAGGCAAACCGCTGTTCGCGCCCAACACCACGTGCCCGGGCTGCACCACCCGCACCGGCAACAGGCTGATCCCCAGCCCCGCCGCCACCGCCGAACACACGCTGGCCAAGCTGGCGCTGGAATAACCGATGCGCCAGCGCCAGCCGCCTACCTCCAGGTGATGCAGCATTTCATTGCGGTACAGGCCGCCAGCGGGAAACGCCACCAACGGCAGCGGATCACGTCCCAGGGACGGCGAACTGCGGCTGTCGACCCAACACAACGGCTCCGGCCAGGACACCAGGCAGTCATCGCTGTCACCCATTTGCTTGACCAGCAGCACGTCGAATTCACCGCCGCGATAATCCCGCAACAACTCCGGCCCCAAGCCGCTGGTGACCTCCAGGCGCACCCGGGGATAAGCCTGCACAAACGCCGACAGCAACGGCATCAGGCGCTCGGCCGCAAAGTCCTCGGGCACCGCCAGGCGCAACACGCCATCGCTCTGCTGATTGATCAGCACGTCGGCCGCCTCTTCGTGCAGCGCCAGGATGCGCCGCGCATACGCCAGCAAGCGTTCACCTTCCACCGTGGCTACCACGCGGCGCTGGTCGCGGTCGAGCACCTGGCTGCCCAGTGCATCTTCCAGGCGGCGGATCTGTTGGCTGACCGTGGACTGGGTCAAGTGCAGCCGCTCGGCCGCGCGGGTGAAATTGCCGCAATCGACGACGGCAACAAAGCTGCGCAACAACACAGGATCGAACATGGGCTCACCATTCCATTTGCCACTGATTGGCATGGTTATATTTAATTTCAGAATACCCCTGCGGCTGCCCATACTTCACGCCTCATTGCGCACGAGGGGTTTTCCATGACTGACGATCAACAGCATCTGCATCACGCCGTGCAACTGGCCAAGGCCAACGTAGCCGCCGGTGGCCGCCCGTTTGGTGCGGTCCTGGTGCGCGACGGCAAGGTGCTGGTGGAAGCGGTCAACGAAATCCACTTGAGCCAGGACCCCACCGCCCACGCCGAGATGCTCGCCATCCGTGCCGCCAGCCAACAACTCGGCCCGCGCCTCGACGGTTGTGTGATCTACGCCAGCGGCCAGCCCTGCCCGATGTGCCTGAGTGCGATGCACCTGTGCGGCATATCCCGTGTGGTGTTCGCTGCCAGCAACGACGTGGCGGCGCCCTTTGGTTTGTCCACAGCAGCGATCTACCAGCAACTGGCGCTGCCGCTGGCGGAGCAAAAATTGCCCGTGCAGCACCTGCCGCAGGCAGCGATGCAAGCCCTTTACCGCGAGTGGCAGGCCCTGCATGACGCTGAATAATTCGTTGGCCGGCAAGCTCGCCGGTTGGGGTTTGCTGGTGGTGCTCGGCCTGAACCTGCGGCCCATCCTCAGTTCCATCAGCCCGTTGCTGGGGGAAATCCGTCTGGCCACCGGCCTGAGTTTCCAGAGCAGCGCCCTGCTCACCAGCCTGCCGGTGATCTGCATGGGCCTGGTGGCGCTGGTAGGTGTGCGCCTGGAGGCGAAGCTGGGGGAGCGTCGCGGAATCGCGCTGGGCTTGATGATGATTCTGCTGGCGTGCCTCGCGCGCTGGCTGTTTGGCCAGGCGCCGGCGCTGCTGGCCACGGCATTGTTCGGCGGTGCGGGTGTGGCGCTGATCCAGGCGCTGGTGCCGGCGATGATCAAGCGCCAGTTTCACCAGCGCGTGCCGTTGGCGATGGGGGTTTACTCGGCTTCGCTGATGGGCGGCGGTGGCTTGGCCGCCCTGCTCAGCCCGTTGGTGGCGGGGCATTTCCAGCAGTGGCAGGCGGGGCTCGGGATCTGGCTGCTACCGGCCCTGGGCGCACTATTGTTGTGGGCGTGGCTGCCATTGGGTGCGGCGAAAAACCCGCAGGTGACGGCGCCGTTCCAGGGCCTGCGCAACCGTCGGGCGTGGTTGCTGGCGCTGTATTTCGGCCTGGTGAATTGCGGCTACATGAGCATGGTCGCGTGGCTGCCGGCCTACTATCAGCAGTTGGGTTGGGGCGTACTGCCCAGTGGTTCGCTGCTGGCGTTCATGACGATCTTCCAGGTAATCGCCGCGCTGTTGATGCCGGCACTGGCGCAACGTGGCATTGATCGTCGACCGTTACTGAGCATCAGCCTGCTGGCCCAGACCGTGGGCTATATCGGCCTGCTGACGGCGCCGCTGGAATTCCCCCACGTGTGGGTGGCGTTGATCGGTTTCGGCCTGGGAGCGTGTTTCGCCCTGAGCCTGTTGTTGACCCTGGATCACCGCCGCGACCCTCGGGAGGCCGGCCAACTGGCGGCGTTCGTCCAGGGCGTGGGCTTTTTGATCAACGCCGTATCACCGTGGCTGACCGGCTGGCTGCGGGAATTGACTGGCAGTTTCGTAAGCGCCTGGATGGTGCTGACGCTGACGGTGGTGGCGATGCTGATACTCACCCGGGTGTTCAGCCCGGCCACCTACCGCACAGGCTCTATGGATATGCAATTTGAATCTAGATAAAACAATGAACATTCTTTTGCGGAATAAGCGAGGCGATTAGAATCGCGGTTTCCTTCAGGACGCCGGAAAACTCCATGGACCTTCGCCAACTGCGCTACTTCATTGCTCTGAACGAGTACCGCAGTTTTGTGCGCGCCGCCGACGCCATGGGCATTACCCAGCCGGCGTTCAGCCGCAGCATCCAAAGCCTGGAACAGGAGTTTGGCTGTGTGCTGGTGGACCGCGCCCACAAAGACCTGCGCCCCACTCCCGAGGGCCAGGTGGTGTTGCAACATGCCTTGTCGCTCGTTCAGGGGGCGGCGCGGCTGAGCCACGAAGTCACCCGCATGACCAAGCTCGACGCCGGCGAATTGCGCTTTGGCTGCGATGCCGTGGCGGCGGTGAACCTGGTGCCTGGGGCGATCGCACGGTTTGTCGGCGCTCATCCACGAGTACGCAGCGGTTTGCATGTGGATAACTGGGAAAAACTCGGACGCAGTTTGAGTCGCGAAGAGATCGAATTCTTCATCGCCGATGTGCGCCACTTCGAGGCCGATCCGAATTTCCAGACCCAGGCCCTGACACCCCGGCGCAATGTATTTTTCTGCCGCGCCGGGCACCCGTTACTGGCCAAGGACAGCCTCTCGACCAACGACTTGTTTGACTACCCGCTGGCCACACCGCTGATCGCTCCCGGGGTACGCAAGCTACTGGCCAACCTGAGCGGGCGTGTCGACTTTTCTCCCGCTATCGAACTGGAGCAGTTTGCGGCGCTGGCAGCCATCGTGCACCAGTCCAACGCGATTGGCCTGGGTGCCGAGGATGCGTTTGCCGAAGACTTTGCCCGTGGCGCACTGACGGTGTTGCACTGGCGCAACGTGCCTCACAGCCTCGACAGTTTGAACAACCGCTGCGGGATCATCAGCCGTACCGGGTTTCGCTTGTCGCCGGCGGCGAAGGCGATGATCGAAACCCTGATCACCGTGGATACCCCCTCTGCTGAAGCAAGCTTGCTCGCCCGCAATTAAAAAACCAGGCTTGCGCGCGACAGCCCATTCTCTTGATTTCAATGAAACTGTTATCGGCAATCAGCGGGTTTTTTCGCCTGCCGGGAACCGACACCATTGGCTCCAGAACAGAAAAACCTGGAGCCCTGCCATGTACTTGAAATACCCAATCAGTTGGACTGCCCTTGCCTTGGCAGCGGCCCTCACCGGCACCGCCGCCCAGGCTTCCATGCCGGCGAACCTGCCCGCCGATCAGAGCGTTGGCGCCATCGAGCAGGTGCACGCCTTCCACGATGCCATGCCCACCGGCGTGAGCGTTACCGAGACCGGACGCATCTTTGTCAACTTTCCTCGCTGGGGCGACGAGGTGCCGTTTACCGTCGCAGAACTGCGCGACGGCAAAGTCGTACCCTACCCTGACCAGGCGATAAATCAGGCCAACCCCAAAGACCCGGCCAAAGGGTTTATCAGCGTACAAAGCGTGGTGGCCGACGGGCGCGGACGCCTCTGGATACTGGACACCGCGGCGCCTGGCTTCTCGCCTCCACAGCCAGGTGGTGCCAAGCTCGTCGCAGTTGAGCTCGCCACCAACAAGGTGGTCAAGACCCTCGTATTCCCGAAAAACGTCATGCTGCCCGGCACCTACGTCAACGACATGCGCTTTGATTTTCGCGTGGGTGACCAAGGCGTGATCTATATCACCGACTCTTCACTTACCGGCCCGGGCGCGATCATCGTCATGGACATCGCCAGTGGCACGGCCATACGCCGGCTCAGTGGTGCACCCTCGACCTCGGTCGACCCGAACTTCGTACCCACGGTCGAAGGCCAGGTCCTGAAAGTGCGGGATGCCAAAGGCGGCACCCAGCCTTTTGCCGTGGCTTCGGACGGCATCGCCCTGTCGGCTGATGGGCAGACCTTGTATTTCTGCCCGCTGTCGAGTCGGCACCTGTACGCCATCCCCACGGCACTGCTGCGTGACGAGACAGTCAGCGAAGCACGGCTCGAAATGGCGGTCAAAGACCTCGGGGAAAAAGGCGCCTCGGACGGGCTTGAAGCCGACGCCTCGGGGGCCGTGTATGCCGGCGACTACGAAAACAACAGCGTGCGCAAACGGCTGGCGAACGGGCAATGGCAGACCATCGTCCATGATCCGCGTGTGCTTTGGCCCGACACACTGTCAATCGGTCCTGATGGCTACCTGTACTTCATCGCCAATCAGCTGCACCGCCAAAGCATCTTTCACGCAGGCAAAGACTTGCGCCAGAAACCCTACAGCCTGCTGCGCGTGAAGATCGATGCCGCGCCGGCGCCCACACACTAGCGGCGCCGAAGCATGAATATTGATGCGTTGAACCTGTTCATGCGATCAACAGAGCTGGGCAATATCACCGCAGCCGGCAGGGAGCTGGGACTCGCGCCCTCGGTGGCCAGCCACAAACTGGCGAAGCTTGAAGAATACCTGGGCATGCGCCTGCTGCATCGCACCACTCGCCAGGTCAGCCTGACCGAAGACGGTGCGCTGTTTCTGCCCCATGCAATCCGGGTGCTGGCAGCCGTGGACGAGGCCTATCTGGTCGCGGTGAAAGGCAAGGACGTGGCCAAGCGGGTGTTAAGAGTATCCGCCCCCGGGTCCTTCGCGCGGATGTGCCTGATGCCGGCCATCACCCGGTTCCTGCACGCCAACCCGAAGCTGAAGATCGACCTGATACTGTCCGATCAAATGCAGGACCTGACCGAGATCGGGATTGATGTGGCAATCCGCATCGCCGCCCTGAAGGACTCATCCCTGGTGGCGCGCAAGCTCGGCTGCGACCGACGCATCCTGTGTGCGGCACCCGCCTACCTCCAGGCGCATGGCGAACCGACTTCACCTGCGGAGCTGGTCAATCATTCCTGCATCCTGCTGGGCGACGAGGACCATTGGCGTTTCGTGGGTGCCCGGTCACACAAAGTCACGACAATCAGTGGTTCGCTCAGAGTCAATTGCGGCGAAAGCGCACGGCTTGCCGCGGAGGGTGGGCTCGGCATCGTCTCTGTTTCACAGTGGAACGCCAGGCCCTCACTGGAAAGCGGCGCATTGGTGGAAATCATGCCGTCCTGTGTCCTGGAGCAAACCCGGGATATCTGGGCGATCTACCCCAGCGCGCGGTTGATCTCATCCAAGGCTCGGGCTTTCGTCGAGTTCATGATCGCCGAGTTCCAGGGCGATTTTTAGCATCGGAAAAAATCATGACGCTGACTCACCAAGCTGCAGGCAAAACAAATCTCGCGAGCGGTCCACGCGTCGTTCGACTAGGGGTGACAGACTTGTCGTTCCATCGGGTTACCGCTGCGGTGGTAGCGCTGGTGTTGCAACGCATGGGCCTGACCGGGCAAAGACGGCCGTTCGATTCCGAGGCCTTTTACGAATTCTGAATTCGCGGCGTGCTGGCTACAAGGGCCTGCCCACTGAGGCTAGTTTGGCGATGCAGATGTTCTGCAATCTCCCCAAACCGAGGATTCCAACATGCTCTACCTGGTTTTCAGCGGCACCATTAAAGAAGGCAAACAGGCCGAGTTCTATCGTGATGTAGCGGCCGTTTCACAAAAGCTCACCCACCAGCACGACAAGGCCGTGGTCTATCAATGGCATAAGGATGAAGAGAACCCCAACCGGTTCTTTCTCAACGAACAGTGGGAAAGCGTCGCGGACCTGCACGCGCATTTCGAAACGCTCTACAAAGCCTTCGGCCCGGCGAAACCCACCGAGCGCCTGCCGGCGAAAATCCTCGCGTACCTGGATGAAGCACAGGTGAACTTCTACCAGGCCATTCAGTAAATCGCACCCGGTCACCCCAGGGTGACCGGGACGCTTGCTCAGCTCGCTGTCCTTTCCACCGGGTTGAGTTCGCTCAGCCGTCCCTCCTGGCGCTCAAACCGATTGGCCCGGGCAAACGTGCCGAAATCGTTGAAGCGCACGCCCATCTCCGCCATCACCTTGTGCGCCGTTTTCACCGTCATCTGGCGGATGTAGAACGGCTCCTTGACCACGAAATGATGGATCCCGTGGGTGCTGCCGAAGTTGAAGCAGAACGCTTGCAACGGCCACAGCCACCACGGGTTGAGCACCTGGGTTTGCTGGATCACGTTGCCCGGCTCGATGTCGCCGTAGTAGTGCATGTTGGAGCTGACAAAGTGCAGGCAGAAGGTACGCAGCACGTTGGGGCCGATGATCACCACGGCGGCGATGTCGATGATGTGCATCACCGCCAGCGTGTTGGCCGACCAGTCGATCGGCGCGCCCAGCAGGCTGGCGATGCCATTGGCGGCATGAAAGCCGAGGAACACATACCACGCGCCCCAATGCAGCAGCGCCAGCGGTGCGTAGACCAGCGCCGTGCGCTTGAGAATGCCCAGCTTGTGCTTCCAGGTTGGTGCCCGCAGCACCCGGATCAGTGCCGACATGATGTTGTCGCCGACCATCAGCAAGCGTGCCAGGCCCCACGGTTCACCGTTGGTGATCGCGCGCTCTTCGATGTCGGTTTCGCTGCCGGAAACCTTGTGGTGATTGAGGTGGATATGGCGCCGTACCCAAGGGTTGATGGTGCTGGGCCGCGCCAGCCACACCAGGCCCATCATCAGGTTGTGGGGCAGGCGCTGCTTGCGAAAGTACATGCTGTGGATCAGGTCGTGTTCCAGTTCGTGGGTCAATGACGCGAGGAATGCGTTGAGCAGCAGGCACACCCACCACGCCATGTGCCCGGTGATATACAGCGCCGCCGAACCCAGCATGCCCACCAGGGCAAAGGCCAGGATGCCCGCGCCCAACGCATCCTGATGCAGCAGCCAGGGGTGGCGCTGGCGCAATAACAGCCCCTCGGCCAGCACCACTTCACGGATATGCGCTGAACGCTGTTGTGCGTTCATCTGCCGGGGGCTTGCAGAAGTACCGTCCATGCTTCCATCCTCTGTCTTATTGATGCGTACATCCTGCCCTATGCGATCTGGCGGGACGCTAGCCCCACACGCCAACCTGTTGACCGCAAGCGCCAATCAACATGACCGAACCGACCTCTCTCGCCAGCTGGACCCGCGCCCTGCGCAAGCAGCTCGACGCCCTGGGCCTCGACAGCGCCGCGCTGTGCGCCCAGGCCGGGCTCGACCCGCAGTTGATGGAAGATCCGAACGCGCGCTACCCGCTATCGGCCACCACGCGCCTGTGGGAACTGGCGGTACAGGCCAGCGGCGACCCCGCGATTGGCTTGCGGGTGTCGCGGTTTGTCAGCCCCACCACCTTTCACGCGCTGGGTTATGCGCTGGTGGCCAGCGGCAGCCTGCGGGAAGTGTTCGAGCGGATCGTGCGCTATCACCAGGTGGTCAGCGACGCCCTGAGCCTGGAGCTTAGCCGGGAGGGCGAACGTTACCGCTTTCGCCTGCAACAGCCCGCCGGTACACCCGCACCCGCGTTTGAGGCGATTGATGCGTTCGCCGCGATTTACGTGCGCACCTGCCGCAATCGCCTGGGCCGGGAGTACGCGCCGCTGGCGGTGTACCTGCGGCGGCCCGAGCCGGCTGATCCCAAGCCGTGGCACACGGTATTTCGCGCGCCGGTGTTTTTTGCCGCCGAGGAAGACCGTCTGGAATTTGCGGCCCGGGACTTTGACAGCCACCTGGACGATGCCAACCCCGAGTTGGCCGAGCACAATGAAACCGTGCTCAAGCGCACCCTGGCGCAACTGCGGCCGCTGACCTGGGAACGCAAGGTGCGTTCGGCCATTGAGGCGCAGTTGCCTGACGGTGAGCCGAGTGCCGAGCGCATCGCTCAGGCGTTGCATTTGAGCTTGCGCAGCTTGCAGCGGCATCTGGCGGATGAGGGCTGCCGGTTTGATGCGCTGCTGAACGAATGCCGGGAGAACCTCGCGCTGCTGCATCTGCGGGATCCCGAGTGTTCGCTGGCGGAGATCAGTCATTTGCTGGGGTTTGCCGATACCAGCAGCTTCAACCGGGCGTTCAAGCGCTGGACAGGGATGACGCCGGGGCAGTTTCGGGATGGGTTGAGGTAGCTGGAGTTGCGGTGGCTGTGAGGGCCTCTTCGCGAGCAAGCCCGCTCCCACATTTGACCGAGTACATCCTTTGGAATGCGGTCAAATGTGGGAGCGGGCTTGCTCGCGAAAGCGGTCAATCAAACACCCCAAAAGCCAGTGGCAGTCAGCGCCCCCGATCCCGCCGCAACACCTTCTTCACCCGCGCCACCAAGGCCCGGGCCTCAAACGGCTTGAGCAAATAATCATCCTCATGCAATTCCAGCCCACGCAGCCGATCTTCAATCCCGTCAGGCGTGGTCAAAAACAACATCGGCGTCTCACCCTTCAACCGAATCGCCTGCTGCAGCTTCCAGGCATTCAGCCCCGGCAGCATCACATCCAGGATCACCAGGTCGTATTCGGTGCTTTCCACAAAGCGCAGGGCCGCCATGCCATTGGCCGCCACCTCCACCGTGTAGCTGGCCTCTTCAAGACTGCGGCCCATCGCCTCGGCCGCCTCTGACTCGTGTTCCACTAGCAGGACGCGCATAACACACCTCGAATAATCGTGAACGCAGGCTACCACCCTCAGGCATGCGCCGCCTCGCGCAAACGTTGCGGGTCGAGGATTTCGATCTCGCCATAGCCCAGGCGCACGATGCCCTGGCCTTGCAGGTCCTTGAGCAACGCATTGGTGGTCTGGCGCGACAGGCTCAGCATCGCGGCCAAGTCTTCCTGGGGCAGTTGCAGCACCTGCCGGGCCTGCTCGATGTCGCCATAGCCCTCGGCGATCATCAGCAGGCGGTGCGCCACCCGCACCGACGCCGGCATCAGGCTCAATTGCTCGATATTGATAAAGGTCAGGCGCAGCTTCTGGCTCATCAACAGGGCCATGTCGCGCCAGTAACGCGGAGTCTGTTCAAGAATGTGCAGCAACGCCGGCTGCGGCACCTGCAACAACGTACAAGGCCCGACCGCGCAAGCGTCGTGAGTGCGGGGCAACCCGTCGAACAGGGAGATCTCGCCGAACCAGTACGGTAATTCCGCCAGGCTCAACACTGCCTCCTTGCCCTGCTCGTTCACCGCGCTGATACGCAGGGAACCTTCCAGCACCGCATACAACCCACACGGCGGATCGCCGCGTTTGAACAGGTATTGCCCCGCCGTCAGCTGCCGCAACCGGGCGCTGGCCAGCAAGCTATTCTGTAGATCAGCAGGCAGATGGCTGTACCAGTGACCGGTGGCCAGGCGTGGGTGCCATTTCTCTGCATCCATGAGAACTCCGAAGATTGTCGGCCAGTTGACAGTGTGTCGTGGGCCTACAGGGCATGATCAAACATCCTACAGGAGGAACAACAATGAAAAGCCTCGTCGACCATCTCAGTCAATACGCCGCCTACCACCGCGACCCGCGCAATATCGCCAGCCACTTTATCGGCATCCCGCTGATTGTGGTGGCCGTGGCCGTGCTGCTGTCACGCCCCGAATGGACGGTGGCCGGGCTGTGGCTGTCGCCCGCGGTGGTAGTGGCGCTGCTTTCGGCATGGTTCTACCTGCGCCTGGAACTGGCGCTCGGCGTACTGATGACGGTGTTGATGGGCCTGTCGGTGTGGGCCGGGCATGTGCTGGCGGCGCAAAGCACGCTGGTGTGGCTGAGCAGCGGCATCGGCATGTTCGTGGTGGGCTGGGTGATCCAGTTTGTGGGGCATTACTACGAGGGGCGCAAGCCGGCGTTTGTCGATGACGTGTCCGGGTTGATCGTGGGGCCGTTGTTCGTGGTGGCGGAGTTGGCGTTCCTGGTGGGGCTGCGGCATGAGCTGAAGCGGCAGATTGAAGAGCGCTCAGGGCCCCTGGCCGTGCGGCACAAGAACGCCACGGCCTGACAAGCAACACAAGCTAAATGTGGGAGCTGGCTTGCCTGCGATGCTGGCACCTCGGTGTCTCAGGCATACCGAGGTGATGCTATCGCAGGCAAGCCAGCTCCCACAGGGGTTTTGCAGTGTTCTTAGGCTTTTTGCCAGACCTTGGGCTTGAAGAACAACGTCTCGCCCCGCGCCAGGCCGGTCAGGCTGTCGTGGTCTTTTACCACTTCGGCTTCGATCAGTTCGCTCTGGCCTTCGACCTTCAGGGTCACCCGGGTGGTCGCGCCAAGCGGGCGAATATCACGCACTTCAGCCGCGTGGTGGTCTTCCAGTTCATGGCGCGACAACGACACTTCATGCGGGCGGAACAGCACGTGCTTGTCTTCACCCAAATGCAGGCGGTTGGAGTCGCCGAGGAAGTGATAAACAAAATCACTGGCCGGGTTTTCGTAGACTTCGCCCGGTGAGCCAATCTGCTCGATCACGCCCTTGTTCATCACCACAATGCGGTCCGCCACTTCCATGGCTTCTTCCTGGTCGTGGGTCACGAACACCGAGGTCAGGTTGATGTCTTCGTGCAGGCGCGCCAGCCAGCGGCGCAGTTCTTTACGGACCTTGGCATCCAGGGCGCCGAACGGTTCATCCAGCAGCAGCACTTTCGGCTCTACCGCCAGGGCGCGCGCCAGGGCGATACGCTGGCGCTGGCCGCCGGAGAGTTGTTCCGGGTAGCGATCCGACAACCAGTCGAGCTGCACCATGTTCAGCAGCTCGTGGACTTTCACGGCGATCTGGCTTTCGGTGGGGCGCTGGTTTTTCGGTTTCATGCGCAGGCCGAACGCGACGTTGTCGAACACGGTCATGTGGCGGAACAGCGCGTAGTGCTGGAACACAAAGCCGACGTTGCGATCACGCACGTCGTGGCCGGAGACGTCTTCACCATGGAACACGATGTTGCCGGCATCCGGGGTTTCGAGACCGGCGATGATC
Organism: Pseudomonas sp. F8002; assembly: GCF_013385495.1. NCBI lineage: Bacteria > Pseudomonadati > Pseudomonadota > Gammaproteobacteria > Pseudomonadales > Pseudomonadaceae > Pseudomonas > Pseudomonas sp. F8002. The sequence continues at coordinate 176,883 of NZ_JACAPW010000010.1, forward strand.
CGCAGCAGGGTGGTCTTGCCGCAGCCGGACGGGCCCAGCAACGCCACCAGCTCGCCACTCTGGATGTCCAGATTGATGCTGTTCAGGGCCTTGAAGGCGTTGAAATTCTTGCTGACATTACGGACTTCGATCGACATGACTTATTCCTCACCAGCACTTTTGCGCAGGCGGTTGATACGGTTCTCGCTCCACTGCTTGAGCAGCAGGATGAAGAGCGCCAGGATCAGCAACAGGCTCGCGACGGCAAACGCGGCGACGTGGTTGTATTCGTTGTAGAGGATCTCGACGTGCAGCGGCAAGGTGTTGGTCACGCCGCGAATGTGGCCGGACACCACCGACACCGCACCGAACTCACCCATGGCCCGCGCGGTACACAGCACCACGCCGTAGATCAGGCCCCACTTGATGTTCGGCACGGTGACATGCCAGAACATCTGCCAGCCGTTGGCGCCCAGCAGGCGCGCGGCCTCTTCTTCCTGGGTGCCCTGCTCCTGCATCAGCGGGATCAGCTCACGGGCCACGAACGGCACGGTGACGAAGATGGTCGCCAGCACGATGCCCGGCAAGGCGAACACGATCTGGATGTCATGGTCCTGCAGCCACGGGCCAAAGAAGCCCTGGGCGCCGAACATCAACACGTAGACCAGGCCGGCGATCACCGGCGATACCGAGAACGGCAGGTCGATCATGGTCACCAGGATACTTTTGCCACGGAACGAGTACTTGCTCACGCACCAGGCGGCGCTGACGCCGAACACCACGTTGAGCGGTACCGAAATCACCACGGCGATCACCGTGAGTTTCAATGCCGACAGCGCGTCCGGCTCAAGGATCGCGGTGAAGAACGCACCCAGGCCATTCTTCAGGCCCTGGGACACCACGATAAACAGCGGCAGCAACAAAAACAGGAAGAACACCAGCCAGCCAAGGCTGATCAGGATGCGTCGGGACACCGCACTGCCACGACGGGCAGCGTTGGCCGAGGACGCGGCGGAAATAGACGATTGGGACATGTTCCGCGCCTCCTTATGGGTGTTCGATGCGCCGCTGCAGCAAGTTGATCAGCAGCAGCAGGACAAAGGAAACCACCAGCATCAGCACACCGATGGACGTGGCGCCGTGGTAGTCGTATTGGTCGAGCTTGACCATGATCAGCAACGGCAGGATCTCGGTTTTCATCGGCATGTTGCCGGCGATGAAGATCACCGAACCGTACTCACCGACACCTCGTGCAAACGCCAAGGCGAAGCCGGTCAACCAGGCCGGCAGCAGCGCCGGTACCAGGATGTAGCGGAACACTTGCAGGGGCTTGGCGCCGAGACAGGCGGCGGCTTCTTCGATTTCCCGGGGGATATCGGCCAACACCGGCTGCACGGTACGCACCACGAATGGCAGCGTGACGAAGGTCAGCGCCAGGGTGATACCCAAGGGGGTGTAGGCGATCTTGAAGCCCAGGTCGGCGGCGAACTGGCCTACCAGCCCGGTGGGCGTGTACAGCGCGGTGAGTGCAATACCGGCGACGGCGGTGGGCAGGGCGAACGGCAAGTCGATCATCGCATCGATGATCTTGCGCCCGGGGAAGGTGTAGCGCACCAGTACCCATGCCAGCAGGGTACCGATCACGCCGTTGATGATCGCGGCATACAACGCAGTGCCGAAGCTCAGTTTCAACGCCGCCAGCACACGCGGTGCGGAGATGATGTTCCAGAACTGATCCCAGGTGAGTTGAGCGGCATGTACAAACATCGCCGCAAGGGGGATGAGTACGATCAGGCTGAGGTACACCACGGTGTAGCCCAGCGTCAGCCCGAAGCCGGGTATGACGGGGGAGATACGACGCGACATAAGAGTCCTTGGTTAGCGGGTAGATACCACTGTAGGAGCGAGCTTCTGTGGGAGCTGGCTTGCCTGCGATGCCGGCACATCGGTGTATCAGTTACACCGAGGTGATGCTATCGCGGGCAAGCCCGGCTCCCACAGAAAGCTGGCTCCTACAGTTTGATTTTGCTTACTGCGCCGAGTAGATCTGGTCGAACACGCCACCGTCATTGAAGAATTTCGGTTGGGCAGTTTTCCAGCCGCCGAAGTCTTTGTCGATAGTCACCAGGTCCAGTTTCGGGAACTGCTGGGCGTATTTGGCGGCGACTTTCTCATCGCGTGGGCGGTAGAAGTTCTTCGCCGCAATCTCCTGGCCAGCCGGGCTGTACAGGTGCTTGAGGTACTCGGTGGCGATCTCGGTATTGCCCTTTTTCTCAGCGTTCTTGTCGACCACGGCCACTGGCGGCTCGGCGAGGATCGACAGCGAAGGTACAACGATGTCGAACTTGTCGGCGCCGCCGTCTTCCTTCAGGGCCAGGAAGGCTTCGTTTTCCCAAGCCAGCAACACGTCACCCTGACCGTTGTTGACGAAGGTGATGGTCGAACCGCGCGCGCCGGTGTCGAGGATCGGCACGTGCTTGAACAGCTCTTTCACGTATTCCTGGGCCTTGGCTTCGCTGCCACCGGCTTTCAGGCCGTAGGCCCAGGCGGCTAGGAAGTTCCAGCGGGCGCCGCCGGAGGTTTTCGGGTTCGGGGTGATCACCGACACGTCTTTCTTGATCAGGTCGCCCCAATCCTTGATGCCTTTAGGGTTGCCCTTGCGCACCAGGAACACGATGGTCGAGGTGTACGGGGTGCTGGCGTCCGGCAGGCGGGTTTGCCAGTTTTCCGGCAGGGTCTTGCCCAGTTTTGCGATTTCGTCGATGTCGCCGGCCAGGGCCAGGGTCACGACGTCGGCGCGCAGGCCGTCGATTACCGCGCGGCCCTGCTTGCCCGAACCACCGTGGGATTGCTGGATCTTGACGTTGTCACCCGGGTGCGACTGCTTCCAGAAGCTGGTGAATTCAGCGTTGTAGTCCTGGTAGAGCTCGCGGGTGGGGTCGTAAGACACGTTGAGCAGTTCGTAATCCTTGGCAACAGCGGAACCGGCAAACACGGCACTGGCCAGTGCTGCCAGGGCATAACGGCGAATCGACGACATAGAAGGCTCCTGAAATTCTTGGGTGTTGGCTTTTTTCTTATAGTTGCGGGTCTTGCAATCGAATCGCCGGTGTTGCTCAGCTCGGTTTGTTGCCCGGGTTCTGCAAACGGAATTTCTCTTTGCGTTCGATTTGTACTACCTGGGCGTTGTGCACAGTGATTTCCACCGCGCCAAACCGCAGATCGCGCAGGGCGCTCTGGATCTCGCGCAAAATGGCTGCTTCGTCCTGGCCGTCAACGCTACGTAGAGATGCGCTCATGGTCGTGCTCCTGAAATGAGAAGTGCCTCGCAGTGGCGGCACTGCTTGCGGCGTGAGGGCGATAGTAGATAAGCGCGGATATTCTTAAAAATACTATTTAAGAATGTTTATATAACCAGAAAGAATTTTCTGGTGGGACGAGGGGTTGCGAGGGGTTTTGCGGGACGACCCGTGAAATAAAGCCGTGTGGAGATCCAAATGTGGGAGCGGGCTTGCTCGCGAAGGCGGTAGGTCAGTGACAGATTTGCTGACTGACACACCGCCTTCGCGAGCAAGCCCGCTCCCACATTTTGGCTCTGTTTCAAATCAGGACAGGCGGTGGTTAACGAATGGTCGGCGCCCTCGCCCAATCCAGCTCACTGGCCGGCATCGGCCGACCAAACCAGTACCCCTGGCCAAGGTCACAGCGCTGTTCCAATAGAAACCGCGCCTGCTCAACCTGCTCGATACCTTCGGCATGCACCTGCATGCCCATGCTCTGCGCCAACGCGATCACTACCCGCACGATCGCCGCATCGTCCTCATCCCATGGCAACCCGGCGACAAAACCCTGGTCGATCTTGAGCTTCTGCACCGGCAAGCGCTTGAGCCGCAGCAGCGATGAATAACCGGTGCCAAAGTCGTCGATGGCCAGGCGCAAGCCGAGCTCACGCAGGCGATGCATTTGCTCAAGGGCGACTTCCGGGTCTTCCATCACCGCGCTTTCGGTGACTTCCAGCTCTAAAAGCGCCGGATCCAGCCCCGTGTCGTGCAGCACCTTGGCCACTTGCTCATACAGCTCACGCCGGGCAAACAGGCGGCTGGACACATTCACCGCGAGAAACGTCAGCGGTGCGCCGTCTGCCAGCCATTGGCACATCTGGCGGCAGGCCTGGTCCATGACCCAGGCGTCGATGTCGGCAATCAGCCCGGTGCGCTCGGCAATCGGGATGAATTCCCCCGGCGGCACCAGCCCGCGCTCCGGGTGCTGCCAGCGCACCAGGGCTTCGACGCCGATCATTCGGCTGTCTTGCAGGTCGTGCACTGGCTGGTAGTAAACCCGCAGCTCCTGCTGATCCAGGGCGCGGCGCAGTTCACCGGCCATTTCCACGCGGTGCTGGGCGTGGGCGGTAAGCTCTTCGGTGTACAAGGCGTAGCCTTCGCGGCCGGCGCTCTTGGCCTTGAACAACGCGGAGTCGGCGTTGCGCAGCAATTGCTCGGCGCTCAGCGCGTCGCTGGGGAACAGGCTGATCCCGATGCTCACGCTGATAAACAGTTGATGGCCGTCGAAGATGACCGGTTCTTTCATCGCGTCGAGAATACGTTGCGCCAGGGCGGCGGCCTGGCCCACCTGTGGACAACTTTCCGCCAGCACCGCGAACTCGTCACCGCCCAGGCGCGCCAGGGTCACGCCGGGGCCGAACAGGCCTTGCAGGCGCTCGCCGACGGCCTTGAGCAACTGGTCGCCGACGTTATGGCCGAGGCTGTCGTTGATGATCTTGAAATGGTCGAGGTCGAGCAGCAGCAAGGCGCAGCCACGTTTATGGATCTGCGCGGAGGCCAGGGCCTGTTCGGCACGATCGGTGAACAGCAGGCGGTTGGGCAGGTCGGTCAGCGGGTCGTGATGGGCCAGGTGCGCCAACTCGCTCTCGGAGTGCTTGATGGCGCTGATATCGGAGAACACCGCGACGTAGTGGCTGATATGGCCCTGCTCATCACGGATCACCCGGATGGTCTGCCACTGTGGATAGATTTCGCCGCTTTTACGGCGGTTCCAGATTTCACCGCTCCATTCACCGTCACGTTCCAGCGTCTCGAACATCGCCTGGTAGAAACTGGCCGAGTGGCGCCCGGACTTGAACAGGCTCGGCTGGCGCCCCAGCACGTCTTCGCACTGGTAGCCGGTGATTTCGATAAAGGCCCGGTTGACGTGAACAATCAGCCCCTGGGCATCGGTGACCAGCACCCCTTCGCGGGTGCAATCGAACACGGCGGCGGCCTGGCGCAGGCGCTCGCGGTTTTCCTTCAGTGGCTGCTGAATCAGGTTCGCCCGGGCAAAGTGCGCGCAGAGCAGGTAGATCGCCAGGGCACTGAGGCTGACCCACAGGTAACCGCGTATCTGAAGCCAGCGGCCCAGCTCCACGGGTTCATCGATAAAGTTGATCAATACCTGATGGCTGAGCTGAATCCACACAATCGAAACCAGCAGGTACATCAGCCCGGCACGCAGGGCACCTCGGTATGAAAACAGCATATGTTCAGTAATCCTTACTAAAAAACCAGATTCGCCCTACAAAGGTTACGGATTATAGAATAAGAAACATCCAGTCACTCCTATCTGAAAGGGCGGCTGGTTTTATCTGTAGGCTTAGTGATAATGCGCAAGCTGGTTTTTTCTTTATCTGAGGGCCATACAGCCTATGTGGTACAACGGTTTTCTTGACTTGTCGGCCTGGCAACTGGTGGCAGTCACTCTGTTGATGACCCACGTGACCATTGTCGGGGTCACGGTCTATCTGCACCGCTATTCAGCCCACCGCTCCCTGGAGCTCAATGCTGGCCTGAAACACTTCTTCCGCTTCTGGCTGTGGCTCACCACGGCGCAGAACACCCGCGAGTGGACCGCTATCCACCGCAAACACCACGCCAAGTGCGAAACCGTCGACGATCCCCACAGCCCGGTGATCAAGGGCCTGTCCACCGTGCTGCGCAAAGGCGCCGAGCTGTATCGCGCCGAAGCCGAGAACCCCGAGACCCTGCGCATCTACGGCAAGAACTGCCCGGAAGACTGGATCGAGCGCAAGCTCTACACCCCGTACCCGCTGCTGGGCGTGGCGATCATGGGCGTGATCGACCTGCTGCTGTTCGGCACCATCGGCATCACCATCTGGGCCATCCAGATGATGTGGATCCCGTTCTGGGCTGCCGGCGTAATCAACGGCCTGGGTCATGCCATCGGCTACCGCAACTTCGAATGCCGCGACGCGGCGACCAACCTGATTCCCTGGGGCATCATCGTGGGTGGCGAAGAACTGCATAACAACCACCACACCTACCCCAACTCCGCCAAGCTGTCGGTGAAGAAGTGGGAGTTCGACCTGGGCTGGGCCTGGATCAAAGTGTTCAGCTTCCTGCGCCTGGCCAAGGTGCAACGGGTCGCGCCGATCGCCCACCGGGTCGAAGGCAAGGGCAGCCTGGACATGGACACCGCGATGGCGATCCTCAACAACCGCTTCCAGATCATGGCCCAGTACCGCAAGTTGGTGATTGGCCCGCTGGTCAAGCAGGAACTGGAAAAGGTCGATCACTCGGTGCGCCACCAATTCCATCGCGCCAAGCGCCTGTTGTCACGGGAGACCAGCCTGCTGGATGACCGCCACCACGTGCGCATCCAGAGCATGCTGGAACACAGCCAGGCCCTGAAAGTGATCTACGAGAAGCGCCTGGCGCTGCAACAGATCTGGCTGAAAACCAGCACCAACGGCCACGACATGCTGGCGGCGATCAAGGAATGGGTGCACGAGGCCGAGGCGAGCGGGATTCAATCCCTGCGGGACTTTGCCCATCAGCTGAAGACCTATTCGCTGCGGCCTGCCGCGGTCTGATACGGCTGTAGCGAGCCGATTTTTTGTGGCAGGGGAGCTTGCTGTGGGGAGTGGGCTCGCTGCGGCAAGGAAGCTCGCTGTAGCAAGGGGGCTTCTGTGGCGAGGGAGCTTGCTCCCGCTGGAGTGCGCAGCGCTCCCAAGATTTTGGGGCCGCTACGCAGCCCAGCGGGAGCAAGCTCCCTCGCCACAACAAGCTCCCTCCCCATAGCAGCTCCCTCCCCACCGCAACTCCTTCCCCACAGCAAGCCCCTCACCCCAACAAACTCACTCCTACATGTTTCTGGCGCCATTTCTTGGTCGCCTCTAATCGGCGCTGATAACGGAACTTCGCAGCAAATTCCCCCTCTCAATCAACACTTCGCCATCCCGGCGGCCCTTGTTGTGACCGCTGCCCAACCCCGCGGCCTGCCCAGAGAGAGTTGTGCCGATGGTCCACGAAAAGACCTTCACCGACACCCCCGTCCTCGAACAGCCACGACCGGCAGCCGCCGCTACGTTGCTGGCCCTGATGCATGCCCAGGGCGAAGTGGAACGGCTGAGTGAACGCGAGCAACTGCTGAGTTCGCTGTTGGTCAGTGTGAATGCCGTGCTCTGGGCAATCGAGTGGGACACTCGCCGCGTGCTGTACGTCAGCCCGGCCTATGAGCGGGTTTTCGGACGTACGGCGGGCATGTTGTTGACCGACTATCGGGAATGGCGCAACAGCATCCACCCCGAAGACCTCGACTACGCCGAGCACAGCCTGGCCCAGGTGCTGCACAGCGGCGCCGTGGAAGACCGCGAGTACCGCATCATCACCGCCGACGGGCAGATCCGCTGGCTCAGCGACAAGTGTTACATCAACCAGCAGGCCGAGTCCGGCCAGCCGGTGATCGTGGTAGGCATAGCCGAAGACATCACCGAAAAGAAGCAGCTGGAGCTCGAGCTGCACCGCCTGGCCACCACCGATGTACTGACCCGCAGCAGCAACCGCCGGCATTTCTTCGAGTGCGCCCATCACGAGTTTGAACGCGCCTGCCTGCAAGGCACGCCCCTGGCGTTCCTGTTGCTGGACATCGATGACTTCAAGGTGGTGAACGACACCTACGGCCACCTGGAAGGCGATCAGGTGTTGCAGCGTATCGCCGAGAGCGGTCGGGGAGTTCTGCGCCGTGGCGACCTGTTCGGGCGCATTGGCGGCGAAGAATTCGCCGCCATACTGCCCGGTTGTGCCCCGGAGATGGCAATGCAGGTGGCCGAACGCCTGGGGCACGAGATTGCGCAGCTGAGCTTCAGCCACGACGGTGAGAGCTTTGCGGTCACCGTCAGCCAGGGCCTGGCCAGCCTGACCGCCGAGGACGCCAACGTGGACAGCCTGTTTGCCCGCGCTGACGCGGCCATGTACGAGGCCAAGCGCCTGGGCAAAAACCGCGTGCTCCCCGGCTGATGCTACACGATGACCTGTGGGAGCCGGGCTTGCCCGCGATGCAGGCACCTCGGTGTGTCAGTTGTACCGGGATGATGCTATTGCAGGCAAGCCAGCTCCCACACTGGCCCGCATCGCCTGCTAGGTTTTGCGCATACGCGTCAACTCCGGCAAACCCACCTTGAGCAAGCGTGCCGTCTTGCCTTTCGCCAATGCCTCGACGCCTTCATGCTCGGTCAGCCGCGCCAGTTGCGCCGCCAGGTTCATCACCAGCGCTTCGCGGGAATACACCCCGCCCTCCAGCGAATAAATCGCCGCGATCAACTGGCGCAACTCCAGCGGCAGGCGCCAGCGTGTGCGCAATGCCGAGCCATAGGCCGCACCGAAGGTGTAGAGGGACTCGCCAATCGCTTCGTCATCCAGTTCGCCACCGCCCAGCAGCCAGTCTTGCAGGCACCGCAGCAAGGCCAGGTCGCCAAGGCGATGGAGAATCCCGGCGCTGTAGCAGCGCTCGTGATCCAGGTCGAGCATGCGCGCCAGGCTGCGGGCGTAGTCGGCGGTACGCTGGGACAGCTGCCAATGACGCTCGGCGTAATCCACAAGGCTCGGGTCGCTCAGTACCACGTTGTGCTTGAGGGCCAGTCCCAGGATCAGGTTCATGCTCTGCCCGGCCGCCAGCTTGTGCAGGGCCATGCCCAGGGTCTGTACCGGCGAACCGTGATGGCCGGCGCTGTTGGCGGCGGCGATCAACACGGCAGTAATCTGCGGGTCCATGCGCACCTGCTCTTCCAGGCGCTTGAGGTCCAGGCCCTCCGGCTCCAGGCTATGTTGCACCGCAGCCTGCACGTCGACCCGCAGCGGCGCGCCGTCTGAGGCTTCCCGGCGGCGCTCCAGAAACACCGGCAAGGTCATGCCCGGCGCCAGGGCCGGGACTTCGCAATAAACCGTCTCACCTTCGTTCAGCAGCAAGTCCTGCAGGCGCTGGGTCAGGCTTTCCATGTTCAGGGGTTTGGTCAGGTACGCGGTCGGTGCCAGGGGCAAGGCTTCACGCACACTGGCGCTGTCGTTGCGGGTACTCAGCAGGATAAACGGCAACAGCGGCGTACGCCGTTGCAGGCGCACACTGCGCAGCAGGCTCAGGCCATCGACGCCGGGCAGCTCCCAATCGGCAATGATCAGGTCATAGGGTTTGTCACGCAGCAACTCGGTGGCCCGCTGGCCATCGGCACACACATCCAGCCGTGCGTCACAGCGCACATTCAGCAACACCTGCTTGAGCAGATCTCGGGACCAAGGGTCGGCCTCGGCAATCAACACACGGGGTACAGCCGGTAAATCAACAGCAGTCATCCAGCACGCTCCATCGGCAATACCAGCACCTTAGACAAAGGAGCCGCCTGCGTACAATGAACAACGGCTGAATACCGTTCATCGGGCACAAAAAAACCCGCCTAAGCGGGTTTTTTGTCGATCAGGTCAACTTTTGATCACAGCTCGGAGAAGCACTCTTCGATGATCGCCAGGCCTTTGTCCAACTGCTCGTCCGGCGAAGTCAGCGGAACCAGCACGCGCAACACGTTGCCGTAGGTGCCGCAGGACAGCAGGATCAAGCCCTTGTCACGCGCCTTGGCCACCACGGAAGCGACAGCAGCGGCGTTCGGCTTGTGGCTGTCGCCATTTTCGAACAGCTCGACCGCAATCATCGCGCCCAGGGCACGCACTTCGCCGATCACCGGGTACTTGGCCTGGATAGCTTTCAGACCGGTCACCAGGCGCTCGCCCACAGCCTTGCAGCGGTCCAGCAGGTGCTCTTCTTCGAACACTTCCATCACGGCCAGGGCCGCGGCGCAAGCGATCGGGCTGCCAGCGTAGGTGCCGCCCAGGCCACCTGGCGCAATGGCGTCCATGTATTCAGCCTTGCCGCATACACCGGCCAGCGGGAAGCCGCCTGCGATGGATTTGGCGAAGGTGGTCAGGTCGGCGGCAACGCCCATCTGTTCCATGGCGAAGAAAGTACCGGTACGGCCGGCACCGGTTTGCACTTCGTCGGCGATCAGCAGGATGCCGTGCTTGTCGCACAGTTCGCGCAGGCGCTTCATGAAGGATTTAGGCGCGACGTAGAAACCGCCTTCGCCCTGCACCGGCTCGATGATGATGGCAGCGATATCACGCGGCTCGGCATCGTTCTTGAAGATGCGTTCGATGCTGGCGATGGAGTCGTCATCGCTCACACCGTGCAGTTCGTTCGGGAACAGCGCGCGGAACACGCCGCCTGGCATCAGGCCCATGCCGGCCGAGTACGGCACGACTTTGCCGGTGAGGCCCAGGGTCATCATGGTGCGACCGTGGTAGGCGCCGGTGAACGCGATCACGCCGGCACGGCCAGTGGCGGCACGGGCGATCTTCACGGCGTTCTCTACCGCTTCGGAACCGGTGGTGACCAGCAGGGTTTTCTTGGCGAAATCACCCGGCACCTTGGCGTTAACTTTTTCGCACAGCTCAACGTATGGCTCGTAGGCCAGTACCTGGAAGCAGGTGTGAGTCAGCTTGTTCAGCTGTTCGGTCACGGCGGCGATGATTTTCGGGTGCACGTGGCCGGTGTTCAGCACGGCGATACCGCCGGCGAAGTCGATGAACTCGCGACCTTCAACGTCGGTCACGGTGGCGTTCTTCGCCGACTCGGCGAAGATCGGGTGAATCTGGCCAACACCGCGTGGTACAGCGGCTTCGCGGCGTTTCATCAGGGATGCGTTGGTCTTGCTCATAAAGTCCTCATTCGCCACTCATCGGGTGGCGTGGTCCAAGGAATACGTGGCGGGGAGGCAACTACGGCAGCATGCGATGATCGACTGCCACAGCTTTCCCGGCCACTACGAATAACGGGGTGAAACACGCAAAGGGACAGCGCTCTCGTGCCCTTTGCGTTTGCTGCAATCTCGCGCCGGGCTTAGATGCCCAGGCAGAGGTATTTGATTTCCAGGTAATCCTCGATCCCGTACTTGGAGCCTTCACGGCCCAGGCCCGAAGCCTTGATGCCGCCGAACGGCGCAACTTCGTTGGAGATCAACCCGGTATTGACGCCAACCATGCCGTATTCCAGGGCTTCGGCCACACGGAACACACGGCCCAGGTCGCGGGCATAGAAGTAGGAAGCCAGGCCGAACTCGGTGTCGTTGGACATCGCGATCACTTCGGCTTCGTCTTTGAAGCGGAACAGCGGCGCCAGTGGACCGAAGGTTTCTTCCTTGGCCACGGCAGCATCTTTCGGCACGTTGACCAGGATGGTCGGCTCGAAGAAGTTGCCTTCCATCACCTTGCCGCCAGCCAACAGGGTCGCGCCTTTGCTCAGGGCATCAGCGATGTGCTCCTGAACCTTGGCCACGGCCTTCTCGTCGATCAGCGGGCCGGTGGTGGTACCTTCTTCCAGACCGTTGCCGATCTTCAGCTTGGCCACTGCCACTTTCAGTTTCTCGGCGAACGCGTCGTACACCGAATCCTGGATGTACAGGCGGTTGGCGCAGACGCAGGTCTGGCCGTTGTTGCGGTACTTGGAAATGATCGCGCCTTCGACGGCCTTATCCAGGTCTGCATCGTCGAACACGATAAACGGCGCGTTGCCGCCCAGTTCCAGGGAAACCTTCTTGATGTCCTTGGCGCATTCGGCCATCAGCTGGCGACCGATTTCGGTGGAGCCGGTGAAGGACAACTTACGCACGATCGGGTTGCTGGTCAGCTCGCTGCCGATATCGCCGGCGCTGCCGGAGACCACGCTGAACACGCCTTTCGGAATGCCGGCACGCTGGGCCAGTTCAGCCAGGGCGAACGCGGAGAATGGGGTTTGCGACGCAGGCTTGAGCACCATGGTGCAACCGGCAGCCAGGGCCGGGCCGGCTTTACGGGTGATCATCGCGGCCGGGAAGTTCCACGGCGTGATGGCAGCGGTAACGCCGATCGGTTGCTTGATCACGATCAGACGCTTGTCCGGCTGGTGGCCGGGAATCACATCACCGTAGACGCGCTTGGCTTCTTCGGCGAACCACTCGATGAACGAAGCGGCGTAAACGATTTCGCCCTTGGCTTCGGCCAGCGGCTTGCCTTGTTCCAGGGTCATCAGGCGAGCCAGGTCATCCTGGTTCTCGATGATCAGCTCGAACCAGCGGCGCAGCTTGTTGGCGCGGTCCTTGGCGGTGAGTGCACGCCAGGCCGGCAGGGCCTTGTCAGCTGCTTCAATGGCGCGACGGGTTTCGGCGGCGCCCATTTTTGGCACGGTACCGAGGATTTCGCCGGTAGCGGGGTTGTTGACCTTGATCGTTTGACCGTTGTCCGCATCGACCCAAGCGCCATCAATGAAGGCTTGCTGGCGGAACAACTGGGTGTCTTTGAGCTGCATGTCGGCTTTCCTTAACAGCACCGCGCACGCGCGGAGCGAATTAGAGTTGTTGAAAGGCGCCTTGAGGGCTGCCGTCAGGGAAATCATTCACTGGGCGCAAGCACGTAAATGGCGCACGAAAGGACAAATGTGCGGTTCAGCACCCAGGCAGGAGCGTTTGAAATCTCAAACGAATCCTAGGATCAATGGGGGTGCAGGGCAATAGTCTGTTCGAAAAAAAGAACGAAAACGGCGCATTTGCTCGATTTTTCTGATCAGCGTGTTTCGGGCGAGTTCCGCCCTATTGCGCCGAGACGCCCGGCACAGGGCGTCAGCGGCGCGTATTCCTACCGGTGGGCGGGCGAAAAGCGGCATGGACGCCCAAGGTCGACATGGGTATGATGTCGCCCGCACAAGCATCCGTAGCTCAGCTGGATAGAGTACTGCCCTCCGAAGGCAGGGGTCGTGGGTTCGAATCCCGCCGGGTGCACCAGATACAGATGAAAAAGCCCCAGGTCGAAAGGCCTGGGGCTTTTTTGTGGGCGCAAGATAAGGAGGAAGATGCAAATAAAGTAACAGTTTTCTGGCTGACCATAAGTTCCTCGAACAGCAAAGTGAAAGCCCGAGTGACGCCACACATAGAAGGGCGGGCGCTTGCATCGATTTCAAGCTGGAGGGACTCGCACATGCCTAAAGTGATGCACCAATGATCCAGGGTTACCCTAAGCCTTGGCAGAGCTACCAGGACCAACTTGAGATATTGATAGCCCGCGGAATGATCGTTACAGACCGATCTAAAGCCTTGGAGTATCTGGAGCGCATTGGCTATTACCGCCTCAGCGGCTACTGGTTCGCCTTTCGTGAGCGTACCGAGCTGTGCTGCCCGCTTATTCAGCACAAAAACCAGAAACCGACCAAAACCAAACCGGGGCGGATCCCACTAGACATTTTCAAACCCGGCACCACATTCCAAAACGCAGTCGATCTTTATGTGTTTGATAAAAAACTTCGTCTGCTGGCCATGGATGCCCTGGAACGTATCGAAATCGCATTGAGGGTGGACATATCCCATGGGCTGGGCAAGCACGAAAAGTTTGCGTATCTAAAACCTGAGCTTTTCCATGAAAGTTTCTCCGCCCAGCTCGATGGCAAAACCGGGCTCACCAAACATCATGCCTGGGTAGGCAAACACGCCGCATTGATCAGCCGCTCGAACGAAGACTTTATCCGGCATAACAAGGAAAAATACGGCCTTCCGCTGGCGGTCTGGGTGGCTTGCGAGGTTTGGGACTTCGGCACTTTGTCGACCCTTTATGCTGGCATGACTGAGGCGGATCAAGATGCCATATCTCAAGAGTACGGGATCAGCAATGGAAGGGTCTTCGCCAGTTGGCTGCGCAGCCTGAACTACCTGCGAAACGTATGCGCCCATCACAGTCGCCTGTGGAATCGGAATATCGTTGATCAGCCAAAACTGCCACCTGAGGAACAAGCTCCTGCACTGGCCGCATTCCATGATGATGCACACCGACGCGCGCGGCCTTTTATGCTCTTGTGTATCACCCACCACTTGATGAAGGTCATCAATCCGTCATCAAGCTGGGGACGACGGCTGAAAGCACTATTGGAGAATGACTTTCCAGACTTGTCCCACCTTGATCTGAATTTGGAGGGCATGGGAGTGGATCACCACTGGCAGAAGCGCGATTGGTAATCGAAAAAATCAAGGCAATAAAAAACCCCTGAGCAATTGCTGCACCGAAGCGCATCAACCGACAGGGGCCGTGTTGCGGATGATTATAAAGGCCGGAAGTCTCTCGTCAACCACCGGCTGGCGACCTCCACCTCAAGGATTTTTCAACGCCTCCAACCGCGCCGGCAGATCCTCCTTGGGAAAGCGCTTGTGCAACTCCAGCAGCTTCTCATCCGCCGCCTTGGCCTCTCCCACCTGCCGCAACCGCAGGATTTCCTGCAGCCCTTGCTCCAATGACGGCAGCACAACAGCCGCGCGCTTGCTCATCTTCGCCACCGGCTCATCCGCCAGCGAGCCCGCGACTTCTGCCTGCACCTGAGGCGCACTGTCAGCCTGCGGAGCCACGGAGAATCGAGCCATCGGCGCGGCTGCCGGGGCCGGACGGGCCAGTTCTTGCGGAGCCGCCGCGTAAGTGCCTGTAGATAACTCCGGCTGCGGCGCCGGCGAGCGCGTGACCAATCCAATCATCAGGGCCACACCCGCAACGGTGGCAAACGCCATCTGCCAGCGCGGCCGTTGGCAGGCCTGCAACCAGCGTTGCCACAGGCCGGGTTGCCGCACAGGTGCTTCACGGTGGGCGGTGGCCAGGATGAAGGCGTCCAGGGAAGCCGGCGGCTCGCCGCTGGTGTGTTGACGGAAATGCTCGATCAGCAGCTCGTCGTTCGAGTCCTGGGTATGTCGGGGGTCAGTCATGCGGGTACCTCCTCGGCCAGCAGTCGGCGCAGTTTCTGCTGGGCGTAACGCAAGCGGCTTTTTACCGTTTCCAGTGGGGCGCCGGTGAGCGCGGCGATTTGTGGCACTTCCAGTTCGCCATGCAGGCGCAGCAGGAACACTTCGCGCTGGTCTTCGGGCAAGTCTTGCAGTGCGCTGTCCAGGCGCGCCTGGTCGCGGCTCAGGCTCAGCAGTTGCTCAGGCCCGGCGCTGTCGTCGGGCTGGCCGTGAAGCTGCTCATCGTAGCTGTCGTGCAGCGGGTTGTGGATGCCGTGCTTGCGCCAGTGGTCGATCAGGCGGTTGCGGGCAATCTGGAACAGCCAGGTGCGAAAACTCGCCCGCCCCTGTGGCTCGCTGGTGCTGCGGATCAGGCTGAGCCAGGTGTCCTGGAATACTTCCTCGGCCAGTTCGGCCTTGTTGCTCAAGGACACCAGAAAACGGTACAGGCCCTGTCGATGCCGCGCGTACAGGGCTTCGAACGCTGCACCGTCGCCGCTGCGGTAGCGGGACAGCAGGGCTTCGTCGCTGGGTGAATCCATCAGGTGGCGCACTCCTTTGAGGTGGATCAGTGTCTGGCCGGGGCCTGGAGGCTCTGGGCCAATTCGACCAGTTGCACAAATTCGCCGCGCAAACCAAAAGGGTCGTCGCCCCGTGCGGAACGGGCCAGTGCGGCCGTGTCCTTGAAACTCATGCTGCCAGTGTAGCGGCCATCACCCTTGAGTTGCTGGGCGAAGGCGGCCACGGCGGCAGAGAAGCGCAGGTCGTCGCTGGGTTTGCCGCTCTGCGGGTTGCTGATCGGGTGTTCGATCAGTCGGCTGTTGCCGCCTTCCGCTGGTTTGTAGCGTACCCGCAACATCGCCAACTCATCAGTTTTACCGTCAGCCTTGGCCGCCGATGCGTAGCGCAGTGGCTCCAGCCAACCCTGTTCACCCTTCGGGACAATTTCATACAACGCGGTCACTGTATGCCCTGCACCGATTTCGCCGGCGTCGACCTTGTCGTTGTTGAAGTCCTCACGTTTCAGGGCGCGGTTTTCATAGCCGAGCAATCGGTATTCACTGACCTGCGCCGGATTGAATTCCACTTGCAACTTCACATCCCGGGCCACCACGGCGAGGGTCGAGCTGAGCTGATCTACCAACACTTTGCGGGCTTCGCGCAGGTTGTCGATATAGGCGTAGTTGCCATCACCAGCGTCGGCCAGTTGTTCCATCAGGTGTTCGTTGTAGTTATCCACACCGAAGCCGAGGGTGGTCAGGGACACGCCGCTTTTGCGCTGGTCGACGGCCATTTGCTTGAGGCTGTCGAAGTCACTGACGCCCACGTTGAAGTCGCCATCGGTGGCCAGCAGGATGCGGTTGATGCCTTTGTCGATAAACCCTTCGCGGGCCATTTGGTAGGCCATTTCGATCCCCGACGCGCCTGCGGTGGAGCCGCCGGCGGTAAGTTGGTCGATGGCATTGCGGATCGTGGTTTTGTCGCGGCCCGAGGTGGGCTTGAGCACCACCCGCGATTCGCCGGCGTAGACCACCAGCGAGACGCGGTCCTGGTCGCGCAGTTGGTCCACCAGCAATTTCAGGGTGCTCTTGACCAGAGGCAGGCCTTCGCGGCGATTCATCGAGCCTGACACATCCACAAGGAACACCAGGTTAGCCGGAGCCAGGTCCGCCACGGCGCGGTCCGAGGCCTTGATGCCGATGCGCAATAGTCGGGTGTGAGGGTTCCATGGCGACGGTGCAACTTCCGTAGTCACGCCAAAGGGCGAGCCGTCAGTAGGCAGGGCGTAGTCGTAGGGAAAATAATTGACCATTTCCTCCAGTCGCACAGCACCTTCGGGCGGCAGGCTGCCTTGATTAAGGAAACGTCGTACGTTGGCATAGCTGCCGGTGTCGACATCGACGCTGAAGGTGGAGACCGGTGTTTCGGCAACGCTGCGGATCGGGTTGTCCGGGAGGTTCTGATATTGCTCCCGAGGCTCGGTCTGGTATTGCATGGCGATCGAGTCGTTCATGACCAATCGCGACGCCATCGGTGCAGGCGCAACCCTCCGCTTGACCATGGCCCCCTGGACGCTGGCGGGCTCACTTTGCACCTCCACGACAGGCGCCGACTCAGCGGGCTTGGCCACGTCACGGGATGAAGAAAGCCCACACCCGGCAAGCGCCACCAGCAGGGTCACGGTGAAGCCTTGGGCGGCAGGACGCAACAGCAGAAGAGGACGGGACATGGGCTGAACCTCGTGAATGAATGATCCGTTCACAAGGTCAGACGCAAGGGGCTGGCGATTCGGGTTAAAGCAACTTAGAGCGACGGAATATTTCCTGTCGCCGCCACAGTCGCCACCGGGACACGCTCGTTAGGCGCAGTTACGTCATACACATGCTGCTCACAGCCCTTCCCGATAATCACGAATTCCACCAGGTAAACCTTTTGCTTCTCAGGCTTGAAGGTCGAACTCATGGGGCCGCACTCATACACATAGGTTTTGACGAGGCCGACATAGTTGGCGTTGTAGACCCGTGACTCGCCGATCACTTCAAAGGGCTGCCCCGGGTCAGCCTGCACTTCCAACTGCGGGAAGCGTTTGGCGACGGCGCTGTTGCCCACTTCGTTCATCTTGGCGATCCAGCCGAATACCTTGCCACGGCCGGAATCCACCACCGTCCCGAGGATTTCCGGTCGCTGGTCTGCATCGGAACTACGGCGTACGGAGAACTGCACCGGATAGGTAAAACCGGTTGCCTTCATGATGACCTTGGCGTGTTCGGCGTCCACCTCGACCTTTTTCTGCTGCAACTGGACGCCGTCCGTCAGCAGGCTTGGCGAGGAGTTCCTGGCAGTGGAGTGGCAGCCGGCCAAGGCCAGGGCGAGGATTAAGAGTGAGGTCTTTTTCATGGGTTACTTCCTTGAGCACATTTAAAAGTCTGGCTCGGGCTACGTGGGAGAACCGCAGCCCGACGCCGTTTTCTATCGGCCGTAATACTTAAAACGCGTACCGCGCCTTGAGCATGACCCCATCGGCATCAAAACCACTGCGGGCCTGGCGGGTGTAGCTGGCACCCACGGTAAAGTCCGACACCTGGTAGTTCACGCCGACACTGGCTTCATAGCTGTCACGCGCCACCGAAGCGCCGGTGACGGTGAACGCAGAACCGCCGAGCACATAGCTGGAGGTTTGTGCGACGCGATCACCCATCAGGTCGTGATACGCCATCAAGGTTGCTTCCGGCTGCAAGCTACCGGCACCCATGGGCAAGTTGCCCGCCAAGCGCACACCAGCGCCCAGCTCGCCCACTTCATAGCGTTGCGACTGGGTGCTCAGCGCGGCCGAGGAGCCCTTCTCGTTGAAACCGTCCATGCGCACGTTGGCGTAACGCGCTGCCACACGCGGCTCGATCACCACGGCCTGCGACGGCTTGAAGCTGTAGCCGCCGATCACACTGGCAGACAGCACATTGCTGTCGTAACTGCCCTTGGCTGTGGTGCCGGCGATATGGCGTTTGCTGTCGTTGTCGTTATGGCCATAGCTGAGGCTGCCGTCGACAAACCAGTTTTGCAGCGACCAGTTGCCGTACAGCGACAGCGCATGGCCCTCCACGTCGGTCTTGTTGCCGAGGTCGGAATGGATGTTGGAGTTAAGGTAGCTGTAAGCCACGCCCAACGTGGTGGTGTCGTTCAAGCGCCCGTCCACACCCACGGCCATGCCGCTGCTGTTGGCCGAGTAGCCGTTGTTGCCGCCACGCCCGTCCTGGTCCATGTTGCTGCTCAGGCCCTGCACCCACACGCCGCCGGTTTGATGGCTTTCGCGCTGGTCGGTGAGGCGGTTGAAGATCGCGCCGTTGACCACGGTCTGGCCCGACAACGCCACGTCCAGGGCGCCGCGGTTGACGTCCGGCTTGAGTTGTTCGCTGACCTGAGCAAGCTGCTGTGCTGTGCCGGCGTCAGCCAGGGTTTGGAACACTGGGTCGTTCTGATTGAGTCCGCTCAGTACGTCGTTTTTAAAGGTGTTCACCGCCGTCGCTGACGCAGCGCCGGCGCCCACCGCGGCGAGCTCCTGCTGCACTTGCTGGTTGTCTTTAACCGCCACCACGGCCTTGACCGTTTGCGCGTCGGCCGAGTAGCTCAGCACGTTCAGCAGAGAGGACGAGCTGGCCACAGACAGGCCATTGTCTTGCACGCTGGTGGCTTGCAACAGGGTGTACTGAGTGCCGTTGTTGGTGCTGGCGAAGTCGCCCGGCTTGGCGCTCACGGTCAGCTTCGAAGCCTGAGAGAAATTCGCTGCACCGTTGACGGTCAGGTACGGCGTGGTCGGCACTACGCTGTCGGCCAGGTGCATATCAATACCTGCGCCGCTAGCAACGTTGAGGTTGCCAGTGATCGCAGTACCGGGCGCCGACAGGTTCAGCGAGCCCGAGTTGATTGACACCGGCGCAATGATGCGGCTGCCGGTGAAATCAGCCTGGCCTGCGACATTCACCGCGCTCAAGTTGAGCAGGTCGCCGGTGATTTTGCCGCCGGTCCAATTCAGCGTGGCAAGGTTGGCGGCGTCGATGGCGATGCCGGCGTTACTGCGGATCTCGCCGGCTTGCTGGTTGATCTCGAACGCCGAGGTCTGGTCCGCGGCATCTACATGAATGGCTGTACCATCGGCGCTGATCGTGCCGCGGTTAACGATGCCGCGCGCGCCGGTCGCGCTGTTCTGGGCAAAGGTTGCCCCGGCAAACTCGAAGGCATTGGCGTTGGTGCCCGTGGCCTCGACGGTGCCGGTGTTGAGGATGTAGTCGACCTTACCGTTTAGAAACATCACCGTCTTGGCGTCATTGCCGTTGGCAGAAAGCAGGCCGCTGTTTTCGATGCGCAGAGGGTTGGTGTCGGTTTCCACCTCGATGCCCCAGGCGCCCTCGCCCGTCGCCTTGAGCGTGCCGGCGTTGAGGATTTTGCCGCCGACGGTGGTCCCCAGATTGTTCTGGCGGTCGAGGATCAGGCCGATGGCGTAATCACCGTTCATGTCGATCACACCGGTGTTCGAGACGTCGCCGGCGATGGTGGTGCCATGCAGGTAAATGCCTTCGCCGCCATCCACGTAGGAAGGTGAAGCCGGCGGCGTCAGGGGCAGCGTGGAACGGATGGTGCCGGAGTTGATGACACTTCCACCGATGGTCGTCGCGCCGATCTCAAGCCCCTCGTAACCCCCATTTTTCATAAGAATGTTGCCCGCCTGGACCACGTCCCCGGTGACAGTTCCCGGGCTCAGGTTCTGCGGGCCCGACCAGAACAGCGGGTCCAGGGCAATCGCACGGATGGCGGCGCCCTGGGAATCCAGAGTGATGTCGGCACGGTTGATCAACGAACCCTGGATAGTGGTGTTGGCCACACCCAGTCCGGCAGGGTTGGTGGTGGTCGGCACCACTACTTCGGAGAACGTCCCGTTGATAATCAATGACTCATTAAAGGTCTCGCCGACCCAAATGTTCTTGCCCTGCCCCAGGTCGAATTCCACCGCCAGCGCTTGCGTACTGATTGCGCCGACCATGAGTGCCAACAGGCTTTTCTGGAACTGCTTACGCTTCATTTCAAACTCCATGAACTACATTAAAAGCCGCCAATAGGCCCGGCGGCAGTAGGTGTACTAAGCGAGGGATCAATTGATCCGAATGCATTCCCCCAGGGTGCCTTCCTGAAACGCAGGCGCGCGCCTGTGCACCACAGCGGGCGGTGACAGAAAAGAGGCTTGGGGGGCGAGGTTCACATTAATCCTTAATGTCATCTGAAAACGCTGCAGTCCATGCAGCCCGACCGGTTGCGGGTGGGCGGGGTAAAGACACTGGGATATACAAAATGTTCAAGGTGCTCGGCGGGTTCTATCAAACTGCTCGCGTCAGGATCAGCCACCGCAAGCCACGCGGCGACCTCTCGCTGGTCTACTTGAGCTCCTTCACCAGATAACTCCCGGAGATCTGCGTGATACCCGTCAACGCGCGGCGCAACGCCTCAGGATCAGTGCGATAAGTGAGCGGCGTGTAGCCGTAGACATTCTGGCCATTGAACGGCGTGATCGACTCCACCGTGCGCCAGAGCATCTCGTCGCCACGGTCCATACGCGCCACCACGGTAAGCGTTGGGTAGACCACGCTGCTGAAACCCTGGGTCAGGCGAAAGCCCCACTCGCCTACCGTCAGTTGAATCTGTGCATCGGCGGGCTCGTCGTCACCCACCACCTTGAGCGATGACGTCTTACCCAAGGCATCGATAAAGGCCTGCTTGAGCAACACGCCCAAGTCGATATTTTCGGCGTCCATCACCGTGAGGATCGCCGCCGGCGTCGACATCTCGGCCAGTTGCCCCGCCTTCATGCCGGCGGCAAACCCCGCGCCGCTCAAGGCTGCCGTGCCCAGCTTGGACGCGCCGCTGGCCATGCCGACGCCCGCGCCAAGCCCGGCACCCAAGGCCGCACCCCAGGCTTGTTCACGGCCCATGTAGACCATGTTCTTTTCCCACTTTACGGGCAGCACTTTGACCGTCTTGACCTGCGCACGATGCTCGGGCGTGAGGGGCTGGCTGACGCAGCCGCCGAGGATGAGGGTGGAGAGGAGAACCAGGAGAAGGTTTTTCACATCAGTCCTTTAATGTTGGTGGTGGGTGGATGCGTTTAATCATCGCCAGGGTGTCGGCAATGGGGGTGAAGACATGAGGCATTGGGAGTGGGCCAGTACTTTGCTGCCTTGCGTGGGTTTGGGTGCGGGCTTATAGTCCGGGCCGTCGCCCATATGGCGATTCAGGTTTGGCGACCTGACAACAGAGCGCAAAAGCATCCCGCTTCTATGCAGGTGTTTTTGCACCCGCAAAGCTGTGCATGATATGGCGGCTGTGCGCGGGAGACCTCCGGGTCTGCCGGTTTACTCTGTTGCCGGTTCGCCAACCTGCGTACAGCTGCCACCCATTCGTTTGGCGACGAGTGAGTGGTGGCTTAATCCACCAACAGAGTACTGACAATGAATCGATACATGCCCCTCACGGGCCACGACTGCACCGTCCCCGCCCTGCTTATCGACACCCATGCGCCCCTCGATGCCCTCCACGACGCCGCCGTGTACCGGATTCGCGCCGTCACCCAACTGCTGGAAAACCTGGCCTTCCGTGAACAGCTCAGCAGCGATGCTGTGGTGCTTCAAGACTTCGCCCAATTGCTGGCGATTCCGCTGCGAGATGGGTGTGATTTGCTGGATGTCATCAGTCGCAGACTCAATACCGATCCATCCTGAGTAAAAGCCGGGCGGCCTGGGTGCCGCCCCTTTAACTAGGTTAAACAACCTCATTTACCAGGAAGCAAAACTTTTAAAGCATCTTTAGAAACGCACACTATGCGTGCCCACTCTTCTTTTTCCAAATACTCTTTATCAGAAAGATCAGGACCATACTTATCAAAAAGCGCGTCAATAGCTTGAACCACGTCCTCGATGGCTCTAGCTTCCTGATCATTTTTCAAAACCAGCCCTATCCAAGTGTATGCATTTTCAGCGAGCCCTGTATCGTCATATAAAAAATGTATTGTGTAATCAAGTTCATCATAAGCTAAATTCGGCGATGAACGTTCTACCCAGGCACGGTACTGGTAATCTGAGTCCGACAAACCTGCCAGATAGGAAACCAGCTCCTCTCTCATACTCGGAAATTTTAACTCGGAAAGTTCCAAGTTTTCCATTTTTTATACTCACTCTGGGCAAAGGGGACGGATTTATTTAATCGACCCAGCTGGAGTTTTTAAATCTAATATTTAAACAAATCCGTCACTTTTACGTCCTAAGTAAATCCTTCCCCTTTACGTTAAAGAGCAACTCTGCCAGCATTAAAACGTGGATTGCCCCCTATTTTCCAAAACGTGTGCAGATAGATAAACACTCAACTTATCAGACAAGCCTATCCGTTCAATATAATCAACAATATATACAGCAGAGCTCTCGTCCGCCTCACATACCGGCTCAGACATTTGCTCTTGTAGCCCTACAATCTTATAGGCCTTATTGGCAAAAAAACCGATCACCAACAATATTAAAATTAAACTATTTTGTTCTACGCTTTCAGATGCAAAATTTCCTTCTGCCAGCGGTCCGCTCTGCATATCATCGGAGTCTAGATAATATGCTAATTCATCAGCACTGAGCCCTCGATCAGACAACCATCGCCAACACTTATCAACTGCCTCCTGACATTTTTTTTGCGTATCACTCGCCGAGTCAAGGTTACGTAGAGCATAATCAAGCAACAGAAGGAAAATTGAGGCTTTCTTTACCCACATCATACTGTCAATGACTTTAAGCGCTTCTTCATTGTCCATTAACTATTCTCCCATCTTTAACTAGGACTGTTAGACGATTTGGCATTGCTGCCCCTCCCTCAGCGGTAACTCTTAGCAGAAGAGTAGGATAGCGCTGACTGAATTGTTTAACCACCCCATTCAGGTCACTATTACCCGTCAAACCTGCACTACACTTATTACAGATACCACTTGCATTTGGTTAAAGGGGACGGATTTATTTAATTAACTCATAAGAAATTTTTAATATTTAAATAAATCCGCCCCCTTTACGCTGTTATATCATCGACCGAGAAATAGGGGGTCAGACCACTATTAATACTTTAATTAGAAAACCGTGGCCTGAACCCTATTTCCCGCGCCCGATTCTCGCTCTAATTCACGCGTTAAACAAAACTTCTCTCAGCAAGTCCTGCCTCTCTGCCTGAGCCCCTACGGCTGCAGTGAAGCACTGGTTATAGGCAGCAATCTTCAAAACGCCGCCCAAATCTTCTAATGCAAAGCAGTCGATATCCATTAACTTCTTTTCGTCGACACCCACTAACTGAAGCAAGGATTTGCTTACCCACATGAAAGCGCCAACCGCCTCAATGTAGCCGTTTCTTAAAACCCAACGCCCAGGATTTTTTGATATATCTACGACCTCTTGGGTCAGCGGAAAAGGCAGCCCATTACTTTTCTTGGGCAGATGAGCGTGTTCGACGCGCTCAACTTCAAAGAGCGTAAGACTCTCGGCATTTTGCCATCGATCATACTCGGCGTCGTAAATTCGAGCCTGAACAAAGCCGGGCTCATCGATTAAAGCTTCAATCAAGGTCTGTGCAACTTCAATCGAATTCGCCAGGTGTTTCATATCAAGCCGATAAAACGCTTTATCTGCCACATACGAAAACTCGACAGAACCGTTTGCCAGCTCAATAAAAAAACTCTGACACTTGTTTTTCTTCAAGTAATTCGAAACGTCCGCCAACCCTATTTTCTTGCCGGTAAAGCCATCAATGACGGTATCCTCATTAAAGTTTTTGAGCTGTTGTATTAGCCGCCCCCATACAACTGAAGCGCCATCATGTAGCCTCTCGCTAAAGACAATTTCAATTTCAGCCATATGATTAGCCACGGTCAAAGGGGACGGATTTATTTAATCGACCCATCTGGAGTTTTTTAAATTTAATATTTAAATAAATCTGCCCCTTTTACGTCAATACATACGAGAGAAATGCTCATCAATAGAACTTCCAGACCAAAAACTCACATCTGAAAATTCCAGACTATCAGAAACAACAACTATCCCCCTAAGCTCAAAAGGAATATCTTCTATACCAGCCTTAACGCTAGGGATTAAGTAGCGAAAATAGTCCCCCATTTTAGACTCTCCATCATAACCGGAAGGGAAGTCCTCCCCAGACACACTACCTTCTATAGCATGGTATATATAGACACCTTTAATTGCTGGAAGGTTATATTCTGTCAGCCTGGCTTGGAGTGAAGATCGATCCGCTATCCATCGTTCCACTTCAGCCCTAGAGTCTAGGTGACGATATGCACAGGCAGAGTATAAATCAAGAATTGTTTTACCGTTTTTAGCTTTCGGATATTCTTCGTAATCACCAGACTCTTCCCACAAGTACTCACTTAAGCTATCAAGCTTCTGCTCCACAGCTGTAACTTCCAACAAAACCTTTGGTAACGATCCAAAACAGTTATTCACCATGACGGCAATAGCACCGGCTTTGTCCATCGCAAACCAAGTAACAATTTCTCCAAATCCTGGAACCCATTGTTCATCAATAACCATCATTTATTCCCCGGCCAAGTCACCTTACAATTCGGGCATGTTTCTATAACTGCTTTAGGGGTGTATCCACCTTCATCCCTGATGGTTTTAGGACGTAAAGCCTGTGTGAATTTGATATTTTCTGGATTCCCTCCTGACCTGACAAGCTTATCTACTGCTGATACCTCTGCACATGCACCAGCAGAATTCCAGTTCAAAGGGGACGGATTTATTTAATCAACTCATCTGGAGCTTTAAACATTTAAATAAATCCGCCCCCTTTACCTTTACCTTAAATATTTAAATAAGTTCGCACCCTTTACGCTTATTGTAAATAGGGGCTAGACCACCAATACCCGCATTCGCAATAATGATGGTCTACACAGACTTCTTCATATAACTCTAACCACTTAACTATCAGTTTTTAGTTTAATCTCAGCTCCGTCTGGCAAGTCTTTAATTTGGCGGGCAATATCAGCCCTAAACCTCATCCCCTCCACAGCATCTGCCATATACATATTATCCAGCACAAACTCTCCTCCCAGCACGAATGGCACCTTCGGCAACAAACGTTTTCCTGTGGGAAGCTGACCATTTTTCTTTTGCCATTGATGCGCTAACGGGTAGCCCGTGAGCGCCTCATAATCACTAAGTATTATTTTTGCCCAGCTTTCAATATCGTCGGCCAAATACTCTAGTGCCCCGGTTTCCGGGTCAAAAATATAAATCTTGTTATCTTTAATACAGAACTGCCCACCGAAAATGTCTTCAGCAAAAAATAAGCAACCATCGGCAATACCCTTATAAGCACCGCGCCAAAGAGCATCTTCATTCCAATCACGAAGACCAATTTCGTCCTGACTAGAATGTGTGGGAAACACATGTAAAGCGCTTTCTAGGGCGTAGAAGCCATTGCGTTGAACCAGCATCCTTAAAAGTTGATCAGATAAAGCACCGGCCAATCTATGTGACGGCCCAGAAATTTCCGGCGCATGATCACTCAAAGATGAGCTTGCATTCGATAACAATTTTTCCAAGCTGGACATATTCTAATCCACCACATCTATTCGAATCTTCGTTCCGTTTGGTAACTCTCTATATTGAGCACCAACACAGGCACCAGCCCCGCGATTGTCGCTAGGGTTGATATGTCTTACGGAGGAACCTTGACCACCCTCTTGAAACATTGCAGGTGGATATTCATCACGATCAAGGCCTGGCTTGGTTTCAGTACCGCGCAAAGAGTCACGCCTGCGTGATGCTGCATTCGCGCGATCTATGGTCAGAGTACCAGGCTTACCCGCGTCAATAGCATCTTCGATGTGTTGCGCTGATTCAGGAAAGCGGCTTTTGCTGACTGTGACAATCTTTTCAGCGTCACCGCCAGCGGCCCCAGTTGCTTTTGCTCCAGCGGCTTAAGCTATTTGTCTAGCAGATCCTCGACCGTAAGCCTATCAATTTCTCTGAAGACTACTTCTATCTCGTGCCCTTCGTCACCAATCCAATCAAAGACCGCATCACGTAGAATCTCAAGGTATACCTGTAGATCCTCTCTTGGCAATTCTGGAAGAGTCACATGTACAAGGACGATTTTGTGGCATGGAATCCAGCTAAGATCTCTTAAGCAATCATATAAGGCATCCCAGTTAAATCCAAAATACCCCGGCAACCAAAGCAGGTAATACAGCGATCTTATCAATTCCTCTGCAATCCCAATGGACGGGTCAATCCGCACATAAAAAACCTCGGCCGCGTCATATGAAGGCGGGATGTCCACAAACTTGAATGGCAACATTTTCGACAGGCCTCAATTTTTTATCGGGATGAAGGTTTTGTAGTGGTCGGCTGTGTAATACATTTCGCCGCCTTTTCCTACGACGATTCGCTGAGGTCCTGGCCCTGCAATACCGGGCGTAGGATGGACGTATTCAGTGTAGTAACCGGCTGGTTTCTGCGGCAGATCCGATGCGCGATTCTGGAATATAGAGCCGTCGTTTCGATGAGGGAAAGATCCACCTGACTTTATCCGATCCAAGGTTGGGCCAAGATCAACTGTGCCTTGGAGGACCTGACCAGTTTTTTGATCAACAACCTTGATGCCATCGATGAATCGAGTAGTGTCTTTTGCACCTAGCGGTAAGTCAGGAGTCGCTGCGTCACCCTGACCACCTTTACCTTTCCCTGCCCCAGCACGCGAGGGTAATGTTACCCCAACGCCCGCCTTGATAGCCTCTGCGCTGAGTTTAACCAATACCCCACCGCCTGCAGAGCCAAGATCTGCGGCGATTCTATTGGAGGCGTCTAGGTTGTTTCCTAGGATATAACCGACTACCGAAGCTGCCCCACCTTGCCCTTGCGCTCTAAGTCTCCCTACCAGATCGACGAGTTTCTGATCATCGTTCGCCAAGGAGGTAGCGATACCTCTGCATCTTTGCGGATCGCGCGCGCAAAGCGTATCCAACTCGTCATTTCTCTGTTGATCAAGTTCCTCATAGCGCTGCCTGACCTCACGCTTCTCTTTTTCCGTACTTTTGCTGTCGACCTCCCGCAGCATCTGCTCAACTTCCTCATGGTAGAGGTAGTTGAACGTCGTAGCCTTCTGAGCAATCTGTGAGCCTTTCTCCAAATCGCCATCGACCGCCGCCGCGCCTATCAGTCCAGTCAGCTGTGAAAGCATCAGCGTTATATCGTTGTTACCTTGAGCCGCCCACACCAGTTGATTAATAAGCGCCTCATTCAACCCCGCAGCAGCAGCACCGGTTTTGAAGTCGCTGCCAGTCGCTTCTGCCAGCAGGCCGCCCATTAAGGCGTGGGCAAGAATTTTTTGAGGGCTACCGTTCGGGAAGGTGACGTAGTCACCCACCCAGTTAAAACCGGTCGCCATTGCTACGTTGCCAGCCTCTCCCAGTAATGCCGCGTTGAAGTTGTCGCCGAAGCTTCCTCCCTGGATAGCCGTCGAGATTCCGCTGGAGATGACCGCTCGACCACCAGCGCGCAAGGCAATATCACCTGCGGAGGTCCAGGTAAAAATATCGCTGGAAGAGTTGGTGACGGCCAAAGTTGACCCCGCGCTGGGGCTCACGCCTTGGACTGCTGTTGTACTTGTGCTCTCAGTGCCGCTGAACCAATTGGTGTCAGCATAAGAAAGCGCGCCAGCCGTAAAACCGGCGACTGCCGCACTTTTAATACTGTTGCTACTAGCGGTTTCCTTTAAGGCTCTGCCGAGGTTGCCTTTATTGTTAATCGTGCTGGTAACACCAGTGGTCGAGAAGCTCGTGGCAACTGCCAACTCCCAGCCCCCAAGACCAAAACCTGCCGGCCCCATGATCGCGGCCATCATGATCGCAATCGCGATCTTGGCGCCGGCGCCCAAGCCAGAGTTGTCGTACTTGAAGCTCTCGTGAATCTCTTTGACCTGGCGCCAATCAATGTCGCCACGTGCTTCGGCCTGCTTAAGCCACGCCAGATTGGGATCAGCCTTGACCATAGCATCAACGGTCTGACTTACGGTCTGCTGATCGACCTGTTTGACATCGATGCGAATTCCCTCGGCGGCCTTGATGACGAGCTGGCCTTGAGCAACCAGTTCACTTTGGCGCAAGGTTTCATCCGTATTGCCTTTACCTTTGGCACTGAACCATGAGAGGTCACTTTTGCTTTTGGTGTGGCTCTCATCGTGCAGGTCTTTGACCCCTTCAAAGACAACCGCACCACCGCTATCGAGGACGATGTCCTTACCGCTATTGAGCTTGGCAACTTGGTACAGCTGGTCGCCTTCACTTTTAAGCGTCAGATTGCCACCCGTCTTGATCTCGGTGCCCATCTGAGTCGTGCGGGTGACTTCATCTGTCTGCGCTTTTTTCGCGCCCCAGCTTCCCTTCTCCTTCATGTCATACAACGTATGAGTACTGTTCTGCGCCGCCAGCAAATTCAACTTATCCCCGCTATACAGATAAGCCTCATTCCCCGCACTGATCTTGCTCGCCACCAGCGTGGTGTCGCGCCCGGCCTGGCTCGTAAAGTCCCTGCCCGCCGTCAGCACACTGGCCAACTGCGTAGCCTGCTCATCCGCTGTCTTGATGCGTTTCTTGCCGTCTTTTTCCTTGCCTTCGACGTTGTGCACATCGCTGACAGACGCCACGTTGAAATCGCGCCCGGCCTGAATGTTCAGGTCCTTACCCGCGGTGGCGTTGCTGCCGATGACGTTGACGTCTTGCCCCGCCACCATGCTCAGGTTGCCGCCGGCCGTGACCGTGGCCGCTTGGTTTTTCACGTCGGTGGTGATGGTGGATTTGTGCCCGCCGTCGCTGAAGGCGTGGATCTCGCTGGTGTCGCTGACGGCGATCAGGTTGAGGTCGCGCCCGGCTTTCAGGTCGGCATCGCCGCCGGCGGTGAGTGCGCCGTGGTTGGTGAGGTCGCGGCCAGCGTCGATGGCCAGGTTTTCGCGGGCGGTGATGGTGCCGGCGCTGCTGTCGGTGAGGGTGCGCATGCCGGCGCCCTGGCGCACCTGGATGGCGGTGTTGTCGTTGGTGATGTCGCCCTTCAGGGTGGTGAGGCTGACCTGGGTGCCGCGTATCTCGCCAGCCATGGAATTGCGGATGCTGTCCTGGGCCAGCAGGCTGAGGTTGTTGCCGGCCTCGATCAGGCCGCCGGTGTAGAGGCTGCCCCTGCTGGCCACTGAGAGGTTGTTGCTGGCGCGCAGGGTGCCGACGTTGATCAGGTCGCCGCCGGTCATCAGGTTGAGGTCGCGGCCCTGGATCAGGCTGTTGCCGCGCACGTTGCGGGAGTCGGCCTGGGCCAGGTAGAGCACCGGCACGAGCACGGTCTGGCCGTCGACCACGCGGTTTTCCATCCACACGATGTCGTGGGTCAGGGCGCCGACTTGCTGGTCAGTGAGGGACACGCCGACGCTCAGGCGCAAGGCGTCCTTGCTGGCCAGGGCGTTGTCCATCAGGTAGCGGAACTGGTCGTAGTCGCTGGTCAGGCCACCGGCGAGGAAGCGTTGCCCGGTTTGCGCCAGCACGGCATCGCGGATCAGCCGTGACTCGTATTGCCCGTCACCCAGGCGACGCCAGGCGTTGTCGGGGCTGTAGCCGAGCTTGCCGAGCATGTAGTCGGAGCTGAAGAAGCCCGCCACAGTGGTGAGGTTCGGGTTGGTCTCGATCAGGTAGTGGCTGGTGGGGTCGGCGTTTTTGATGAACAGGCCGTAGTCGCCCTTGGGCAACTGGAAGCCGGGCGCGGTGGTGGGGTCGACCGGGGTGAAGGACTCGCCGGTGTAGTCCACGGGTACGTAGCGGCCGTCGGGCGCGATGCTGGTCACCGGCAATACGCTGCTTGGCGCCTGGGCGGTGGCGTCGTTGACGTGCTTGCTCAGGTTGATGTTGATGCCGCCGACGGGGATGCCGGTCTGGTCGTCACCGAGGGTGCCGGTCAGTTGCTCCAGGGTGTTGGTGTGCAACGTGCCATTTTGCAGGGTGCGCGCAACGTTGAGGTTGACCGCGCCACCGGCCTGTATCGTCGCGGTGTAGCCCGGGCCGCCGTTGTCGGTCCAGGTGGTGACGTTGCTTTGTTCGGAGAAACGCCAGTCGCTCGACCGGGCCTTGAGCACCTCAAAGCGTGCTTCATCGAAATTACCCGCTGCCACCGCTGCGTTGAAGGCGGGTACGTCGATGTATTCCATCCGGTCCCACTCATCGGTGTCGATGCGCTGCGGGGTGCCGATGACGATGGTGTTCTGCCCGGTGCGAGTCGCGGCGCCCTGGTTGAGCAGGTCGTTGGCGGTGATGCTCAGGTTGCCATTCGCCGCCAGCAGGCTATAGCGGTTCTGGACGTTGTCGCCCTGGATCAGCAAATCTTTGCCCGCCACCAGGCGTGCAGAGGCCGAGTCCTTGATCGCGGATTCAAGGTAGGTCTGGTTGATGGTGATTTGACCGCGCTTGAACGAGTCGTGCCCGCCGCAGTGCTGGCCGCACTGCCAATTGAGGCTGCCGGTGGTGACGGTCTGGCCCAACTCGAATTCAGCCTTGGCGTTTTCCACATTCCGCGCACTGATGCCGATATTGCCTTCGCTTTCAACCGTACCGGAAAGGTTGCTGAAGCCCGCCGCCATGCCGCCATCGAGCGCCGCGAAACTCAGGTTGCCCTTGCTGTAGACGTCGCCGTACAGGTTGCTGAAGCTGTTCCCGCGCAGGGTCAGATCACCGCCGCTGAACAGCAGCGTGTCCGCGCTATTGCTGATGCCATTGCTGGCGCTGAGGTTGACGTTGCCTTGTGAACCGAGGGTGCCGCGGTTGTTGATCTGTGCGGCGGCAATGTCGAGTTGCTGGCGTGCGGTGAGGTAGCCGAGGTTATCCAGCGTACCGCCCAGGGTGATGCGGGTGGTGGTGCCGCCGGCCAAACGCCCGCCGTTCTGGCTGAGGTTGTTGGCGACCACGCTCAGTTTTTGCTGGGCCGAAAGGCGGCCACTGTTGGTCATGTCGCCGGTCAGGTTGACACTCAGGTCACCGTCGCTGAGCAACTCGCCCGCGTTATCCAGGCTGGCGACATCCAGGGTCAGCCCCTTGGCGCTGGCCAGGCGGTCGCCGGCCTTGAGGCTAAGGCCCTGGGTGCTGGTGTAGTGCAAGGCTTCATTGAGTTGCACACGGCCGAGGCCATCGACCCGGCCAAACGACCAGTCGGCAGTGCCCAGGCCATTGATGCTGCCCTGGCTGCCGCTGAGGCTGCTGGTATTGAGGCTGAACACGCCGGTGCCAGCGTGCTGCAGTTGCCCGGCCTGGTTATTCAGATGCCCGGCGCTGAGGCTGAAGGCCTGGCTGCCGAATTCAAGAATGCCGTTCTGGTTATTCAGTTGGTCGGTGACCGTCAGCGTGCTGCTGGCGCCTTCCATCGCCCGCAGTTGGCCGCCCGCGCTGTTGTCGAGGTTGCCGCCATTGAAGGTCAGGCCCTGGTTGGACTCAATCAGGCCGCCTTGGTTGGTCAGTTGGGTACGCGAGGTCAGGCTGAGCTGATTGCCGCTGATCTGGCCGTTGGCGCTGTTGTCCAGGGTGGCGCCGGAGACGGTGACGTGCTCCTTGCCGAACAGTTTGCCGCCCCGGTTGGTCAAGGCCTCGACCGTCAGTTGCAGGTCGCTCTTCAAGGCGGTCAACGCGCCGGCCTTGGTACCGTCTTGGCTGTTGTCGACGCTGTCGGCTGTCACCGTCAAGCTGTCGCCTTGCACGGTGCCGCCCTGGTTGTTCAAGGTGCCCAGCGTCAGGTCGACCGCCGCACCACCGCTGAGGATCATGCCCTGGCGATTGCTCAGGTCCTGGCCGCGGTAGCTCACGCCCTGATTGCCGGCCAGGAGTTGGCCCTGGTCGTTGTCGAGGGTTTGCGCCGCGATATCCAGGCGCTTGCCCCGCAAGGTGCCGCCCTGGTTGTCGAGGGTGGTCAAGGCCTTGACCAGCACACTGCGTTCGGCGGCGTCGATCACACCGTTGGTGTTGGTCAGCAGGTTGCTGATGTTGAGGGTGATGTCGCCGTCATTGCTGACCAGCGCGCCCTTGCTGCTGTTGTCGAGGTCTTGCGCGGTGACAGTGAGGGCCTTGCCCAGCAGGATCCCGGCGCTGTTGCCCAGGCGCTTGCCGGTCAGCAGCAGGTCACCCTCACTTTGAATACGGCCCTGGGTGTTGAGCAATTGGTCGTTCAGCACCACGCTCACACCCGGCACACCACCGGCCAGCAACCCGGCACTGCGGTTGTCGAGGCTGCCGGCGCGGACGTCCAGTTGGTCACCGACGATACGCCCGGCGCGGTTGTCGATCTGCCCGCTTCGCGCATCCAGCAGCAACTGCTTGCCGATGATGGCGCCGCCCTGGTTATCCAGGCTCGCGGCGTGCAGTTCGATGTCGCCCTGGGCGGCCTGCAAGTGACCTTTGGCGTTGTTCAGCTGTTGGGCGACGGTCAAGGTCAACTTGCCGGCATCCGCGCTGAGTACACCTGCGTCGTTGTTGCTGAGGCTGCCGAGGGTAGCGGTGAGTTGCCCACCCACCAGCTTGCCGTCCTGGTTGGCGACGTCACCGGCGCGCAGGTTCAAGTCAGTGCCAGCCTGGGCATGACCCTGGCTGTTGTTGAAGGTGTTGGTGACGGTGAGGTTGAGCGCGCCTTTCTCGGCACTGATCAAGCCCTTGGCACTGTTGTCGAGGCGGGCGGCGTTGACCGTCACGGCGTCGGCAACCAGGAAACCGTTCTGGTTGTTGATCGTGTCCGCTGTTACACCGAGGTTGCCCGCGACAATCTGCCCGCCGGTGTTGTTCAGCGTG
The DNA here is from genome assembly GCF_013385495.1 of Pseudomonas sp. F8002. Taxonomy (NCBI): domain Bacteria; kingdom Pseudomonadati; phylum Pseudomonadota; class Gammaproteobacteria; order Pseudomonadales; family Pseudomonadaceae; genus Pseudomonas; species Pseudomonas sp. F8002. The sequence continues at coordinate 210,368 of NZ_JACAPW010000010.1, forward strand.
CCGCTGTTGAGCGTCAAGCTGCCGCCCGCGACCTGGATATGGCCCTGGCGGTTATCCAGCGAATCGGTTTGCAGCGTTGCCGCCTGATCGGCACCGAAGCGAATCAACCCGCCGAGGTTGACGATGGCCGGCGCGTTGATCGCCAGCGCTTGCTCGCCATACACCCGCGCGGTGGCGCCCTGGTTGGTCAGTCTGGCACTGTTCAGCGTGACGGTTTTACCCTGGATCACTGCGCCCTGGTTGTTCAGTTCCCGGGTGGCCGTGGCGCTCAGCGAGCGGCTGGCCAGGACGTTGCCGCTGGTGTTCAGGGTTTGCGTATTCACCACCACATCGCCGGTGGCATTGCGGCTGTTATCGGCCTGCACGCCTGCTTCGATGATGCCCGGGTTGGTGACGGTGGTGGCGTTGAGTTCGATGCGTTGGCCAGCGGCCAGGCTCTTCTGGTTGACCAGTTCTTCAGCACCGCTCACCTGCACATTGCCGGCGGCGTAGACCTTGTCGGTCAGGTTCACGTTCTGCGCGGTGACCTTGAGGTTACCGGTGGTCGCCGTCTGCGCCATGCTCAGGCGCCCGTTGGCATCCAGCTGGATATCGCCGCCACTGGCGGCCAGCGTACCGTCGAGCTTCACACCCACGCCGGCTTCGGTGCCCACCAGTTTGATCGCACCGGCGTACATACCGCCCAGCGCCGAGGAGTCGATGGCCAGCTCGGGCTTGGCACTGCCGTCATCGGCGCGCGCGGTGGCTTTCAGGCTGTTGGCATCGACGTCGTTACGCCCGGCAATGACGGTCAATTCTCGTGCGTTGATCTGCGCATTGATCTTGGCCGAGCGGGTGATGATTTCGAAGCGGTCGACGTTGCTGGCATTCAAGCCTTCGCCGTCGATGGTCACGGCGCCGCCGTCAACCTGGTAGCGCTGCAACTGGCCGCTGGCGTCGAGCACCGGTTTGCCGGTGGTGAGGGTCACGTTGGGGGTGTTGATGAAGCCGCAGCCGCTGCATGTAACGCCGTACGGGTTGGCGACGATGACCTTGGCCGACTGGCCCGCCACTTCGGTGTAGCCGCGCAGTTGGCTGGGGCTGCCGCCGTTGACTTCGTTGAGGATGACGCTAGCCGCGCCGCCCTTGAGGTTGGGGTTGCCGACGATGTAGCCACCCAGCTGGGTGTTCGTCATGGGGCCGTTGGCGTTGTTGAGGATCACGCCGTTGGGGCCGACGTTGTAGTCCTTGAATTGGTTATGGGACAAGCCACTGCCATTGGGGGTGGCGATGTTCACCACCGGTACGCCATTGCCGGCCTGGCCGACGGTGGTGCCCGGCGCACTGACCACAATGCCTCCGGCCTGGGCCAGCAGCGGCTGCCAGAACAGCGCGTTGGCCAGGATCAGCACCAACCCGCGCTTGGGCAGGCCGAAGAACGAGTCTCGCGGTTTCAGCGCAGCAGAAGGTTGGCGGGCCAGGAAGGCAAAGTGGCGAACATCCATTGTCATATTCTCGATGTAACGGGGCGTTGAATTACAGGAAGAAATCCATGCGGAAGTAGATCGGCGCTTCGCGCTCGCTCATCACTGCCGGGCGTTCCAGGGAATGGGCAAAGGTCACGCTGGTGCTGACGTATTTGCCACGGGCGAACAACTCCAACGAGTTGCTCGAGACCCGGCCATGCACTTCACCGTTATAGCGGTCGTTGCTGATCACACCCTGGTCGTAGCCGACGCTGGCGCCGTATTCGGCAAAGGCCGGGCGCATCCAGTCCCAGGTCACCGGGCGCGCCCAGCGCACGTCGTTGCGCCAGTAGCCGCCGCTGTCGCCGGTGAGCTGCTGGTCTTTGAAACCGCGCACCGAGGCCGAGCCGCCGAGGCTCATGCGCTGGGGGCTGAACAGAATGTCTTCACTGCATTGGCCGGTGGCCAGGCTGGAGAAACTGAACGACTCACCCCATAGCGTGAACGGCTGTAAATAGCTGACGGTGGCGGTGTATTTGCGGTAGCGCGCGTTGGGCAGGCGATTGCCGTATTGATCGCGCTCGTTTTCAGCTTGGGCATCGAAGGCGCCGATACCGTTCTGCATGCCCAGGTCGAGGTTGACGAAGGCATTGCCGATGCGGCGGCCGTGGTTGATGCCCAGTTGCAGTTCACTGAGGCGGTTGCTGCTGGGCTCGGTGCGCACGTCGAGGATGTAGTTGTTGGTGCGCAGGTGCGACAGGCCGACGTTCACCGAGGTCTTGCTCACGTCGTCACGATGGATCACCCGCTCGGCGCGCAGTTGGTGGTTTTCGTTGTCGCCGTTCTGCTTGAATTTAAAGTCGTTGGTCACGCCAAAGGTGCGGTAATCACTCTCGCTGTAGGTGTAGCTGAAGTTCCACCAGCCCCATGGCACGTTGTAGTAGAGCATGGTGTTTTTCGAGGTCTTCTGGTGGTCGCTGACGGCATCGTGGCCGCCGCGCAACACAAGCTGGTCGGCCAGGCCCAGCGGGCTGTCCCACTCAAGGCCGGCGCCCCACTGCTGTTCGCCGGTGCTTTTCTGCCCGTCGTTGTTGCGCGACAGGCTGGCGCGCCAGGGCTTTTGCGGGACGTTCTTGACCTGCACTTCACTGCCGCCCACCTGGCTGCCGGGGGTCAGTTCCATTTGCGCCTGCTTGGACGGCAAGCGATTCAACTGGTCCACCAACTGCTCGATTTCCCGCAGGTTGAGCTGCTCGCCGACCTTGCCGGGGAAGGCCATGGCCAGCTCGCGCGGGGACAGGTTGCTGCCGTCGGCGCCCTTCAAGCCTTCGAGCTTGCCTTCCACCACCAACACCTGGAGGTGGCCGGTGGAAAGGTCCTGCTGCGGCAAGTAAGCACGGCTGGTAACCATGCCTTTGTCGATGTAGTAGTCGGTGATCGCCTTGAGCACTTGATTGAGCTGGGAGACACCCAGGCACTGGCCGATATAAGGCTTGAGCAGGCGCTCGCGGTCCGGTGCAGGCAGGCTGTCGGCACCCTTGAGTTCGATGTCTTTGATCGGGAAGCAACGGGTGTCGGCCGGGATGGCAGGCGCTTGGGGCTTGGCTTCTTTGCCGGGCAGTTCCTTGAGGTCTTCAAGGCGCCGGCGCTGTTCTTCCAGCAGACGGTTTTGCCGGTCGCGGATCAGGTCCTGGTCGCCAGGCGTAGGCGCCGCCACCGCACTATTGAGTGCGAAGCAAGTCAGCAGGCAAACGCCCAGCAGCAGCCGAGTCCGTGGCAATAATAAAGACATGTTCGATCCGTCGAAAAAGCGGGGGCCGGCAAACTAACATCGAACTTCCGGTGGGCCAAGATTCTGGCTTAGTGGGAAGTTATGTTTAACAGGCATATAAGTTGCTGATTATTAACAATAAATAAATCATGCAACGTTTAATTGCTTGCAATTGGAATTTTTATTCCGACAAACGGTAACAGTTTTGATACACCTCCAATGGTGGCGCTTACAATTGCCATTACTTGGCCATCAATGCGGTATCAAGACTGGTTAGTAGCCAAAAGATGAGAAAAGTTCGCGGTTATTTTGTGAATTGGATCCCATTTTTCGATATCCCGGTTAACCAACCTCCTTGGTCCGCTCCTGCCCCGCTACCAACTTCAACCCTGGCCGCTCCACATGCCGGGACACATGGGCTGTCACTTCCTGCACACCCCCTTCGTGGTCGTTATGAATCACCAGCACACCCGGGCGGCGCAGTTGCTCCAGGTCACCTTCCCCCAGGCTGAAGCTGTCGCTCAAATGCTGGTCGCTCAAGGCCTTGGCCGCCGAGCGCCGCTGGGCAAAGTGCTTGCCACGTCGCTGCTGGTAGCGTGCCCAACTGATCAGCACCATCGCGTTGAACACGGCAATCCACAGGTAGATCTGCAAGGTATCCAGCGCCGCGAAAATCGGCGCATCGATCCGCGGGCCGCCGTGGCTGTCGAGCATCGGCACCAGCCCGCGCACCAGCAGGATAATCAGCCCGGCCCAGGCCAGCAGGGTCAGGAATACGTCGATGGCCCACATCACCGGGCGCTGTTGGGTTCGGATCAGATTCATGGTTGCACATCCGTAGTGGGGGCTTTGATTCCGCGATCCGGGCTGACCCAGCGCGCGCGTTTCTGGTGTTGGCGGAACAGCACTTTGGGGAAGCTGACCAGGGTGGTGAACAGGCTCACCAACCAGAACACCAGCGGGTACCAGACGGTCCAGAACAGGGTTTTCCACAGGCCCTTTTCATAGCGCCGGTCGATCATGATGCTCACCGCGAACTGCACCAGGCACACCACCGCCAGCAGCAGGCCGGTGAAGGCCGGCGGCATCAGCGAGTCGACGGCGATGGCGGCGGGCAGCGTCACCACTTTGCCCACGGCCCAGAAAATCACCGAGAGCAAAAAGGTGAAGGCCCAACCGGTGGACAGGCAGTACTCGAACAGCAACGGCCACAGGTAGCGATGGCGCCATTGCCAGATGCCACGAATATTTTTGAACAGCACTTCAGCGCCGCCCTGGGCCCAGCGCAGGCGTTGCTTCCACAGGCCGCCGAGGGTTTCCGGCATCAGGATCCAGCACAGCGCGCGGGGCTCGTAGAAGATGCTCCAGTGGTCCAGTTGCAGCTTCCAGCTCACGTCGATGTCTTCGGTGATCATGTCGGTGCTCCAGTAGTCGACCCGGTCCAGGGCCGCCCGCCGAAACGCCACCACCACGCCGGAGACGGTGAAGATCCGCCCGAAGACCCGCTGGGTGCGCTTGATCAAGCCGATGATCGAAGAGAACTCGCCCACCTGCACCCGGCCGATCAAGGTGGAGCGCGTGCGAATCCGCGGGTTGCCGGTGACGGCCCCCAGGCGCGGGTTGTCAAGCATCGGCGCCACCAGGTACGCCGCGGTGTTCGGCGAGAGCAACGCATCGCCGTCGATGCACACCAGGTATTCGCTGCGCGCTGCTACCGCGCCCATGCGCAAGGCCACAGCCTTGCCCTGGTTTTGCGCCAGGTGCAGCACCCGCAGGCGCGGCTCTTTCAGCGCCAGCGCATCGAGCACGGCGGCGGTGTTGTCGCTGGAGCCGTCGTTGATCGCGATCACTTCGATGTTGCGGTATTGCTGGGCCAACGCGGCACCGATGGTCTCGGCGGCGTTGTCGCCTTCGTTGTAGCAAGGGATCAGGATCGAGATCAGCGGCTCACCGGCCAGCACCGGCGCCGGCGTGTCATCCGCCCACGGCCAATGGCGCTCCCAGTGCAGCCAGAAGTACAGGCCGCCAGCGATCCACAAGCCGGACATGAACAGCGGATAGAAGAAGACGAAGTCCATCAGGAACTGCCCGGTGACCAAAAAGATCAGCCCAAGGGGCACACCCAATACCAATGACAAGACGATAAGCGCGAGGATTCTGTCGAACATGAGTCAAGGATTCCACTGGTTGGAAAGGGCCGGACGCACGGTTTTCAGATCCGGCGAATTCTCCAGGAAGTTGTCGGGGTAGTAGCCAAAACTGGTCACGCCCTGACGCTTGAGCACGCCCATCCACTCGGCCATTTGTGCACCGTCCAGATCGGGAGCGGCCGAGGTGCGCCAGTCCTTGGCTTGCAACTCGAAGACCGTGCGTTGCAGAGCGCCGGGGCGGGCCTTGACGGTGGCCACGAGCTTTTCCAGCCAGGCGTTGGAGCCCTTGAGGTCCTGGCCTTCCATCAGCGGCATGGCCATCGGCGCAGTCCAGTCGTAGCTGGTGAGGAAGTCGTCGAGGTTCTGCGCGAACCAGGCTTCGCTGCCCGGGTTGAGCATCGGTTCGGCGAAGATGTTGCGTGCGGTCTGCACCTGCGGGCCGCGCAGCGTGCGGACCTTGGCCGTCAGCTCATGTGTGAAGTCGATCAGGTAGCGGCTCTTGAAACGCGTCCAGCGCTGCATCACCGCAGGGTCGGCGCGCAGGGCTTCGATGGTGTCCGGCAGGCCATTGGCGGCGTAGGCCTTGAGCGCCAGCGGGCTGGCGTCTTCGAAGTCCGACAGCACCGCGTCGTCGTGGAACAGCAAGCCGTCGATGGCACTGGTGCGCGCCAGGTCTTCGTAGATCTCACCGATGACCTGCCGCACTTTCGGATCGAACGGCGACAGGCGCTGGTACTGGTCCGGGTCGATGGCGACCTTGCCGGTTTGCGGGTCCCAACGGGTAACGCGGGGCAGCTTCGAATCGAGGGCGAAACTGAGCACCGGCATCCAGGCAAATACGCTCACGTGGGCCCGGGTGCGCAGTTGCCAGGTGACGCGGTTGAACAGGTCGGCGCGCACCGGCAAATGGCGGTTGGGGAAGTACAGCGAACGCACCAGGCCATCGCCCTTGGGGTCGGCGAAAGCCTGCAGGAACACGGTGCTGGCGCCCATGTCGACCACGCGCTGGATCAGTTTGTCGAGGTTGCGCACCTGCTGTTCCGGGTCCGGGTCGTAGACGTTGTCCAGGTCCACATGCAGCACCCGCAGCGGGGCTTCAGTCTGGGTCGCGACGATGGCGTTGGCGTAGTGTTCGCCGTCCGGGTCGGAGGCCACCAGGAAGCGCGGGCTGCTCATCAGGTTGCCGAGGCTGTCGAGACCGTCTTCCAGGGTCAGGGCCATCTGGTAACCCTGCTCGCCCACCACCGCCAGCGAGGTGCCATCGGCAGCGCCGTAAGGCCACACCCACACGCGCGGCGCCTTGCCGGTGACGGCGCGGATCTTGTTGGAGATCGCCGTCACGTCGGTGCGCATCCGCGCCTGGAACTGGGCTTCGGTTTCGTAGCGATGGGTCGCCGGGTCAAAGCGTCGGGTGGTGGCGGCCGGTTGCAGGTTGCCCTGTGGGTTGGCCAGCACGCCCTTGTGATTGGCGTCGGTGTGCGCGGCGATTTCCACCAGGCCGGACTGGGCGATTTCGCGCACCTGCTGCCAGGTCAGGAAGTCCGAACGCGGCCGTGGTGTACCGGCGAAGTCCACCGGCTGGTTCAGCGGCGTATCCACCCACGAGCCCACCGGCGCCAGCAGCGCGTGCCAGTTGTAGCTGCGCAGGATCGGCATCACACGGGTGTAGAAGCTCGCGTAGCCGTCATCGAAGCTGAGCATGATCGCCTTCGCCGGCAACTCCGGGCCGCCGTTGCGGGCCGCCAAGATCTGGTCGACGGTGACGGGCTGGTAGCCGTTTTCCCGCAGCCACGCCAACTGCTCGATCAAACGTTCGGTGCGCACGGCCACGACGGCCTGATCGGGGTCGCGGTCCTCGATGTCGTGGTAGGCGATACCGAGGAAATGGTTCTTCGGCCACGCCGCTTCGCTGGCAGGCTTGAGCCGCTCGGCGGGTGGAGTGAAAGGTGCGGGTTGCTGGGCGCAAGCGCTGCTCAGCATTAACCCCAGGGCCAACAGGCAACGGGACAAGACGGGCATGATCGGACTCTTCTAGAAGCGGTAGGTGAGGTCGACGATCAGGCGCAGGTCGCTTTCGCGCTCACCGTCATAAGGTCGGCTGATCCAGCTGAGGTTGGCGCCGGTTTCGAGCACGTCGTTCCAGCGAAACCGCTGGCCGTAGCCCACCAGTGCAACGCCGCCGGTACCGTAGTCGCGCTGGCTGTAGGTGCCCGCCCCCACCTGGAACTGCTGGCTCCACTGGGTTTCGTAGCGGTGGTAGAGCACGTGGTTGACGGTGGCCGTGGGCAGCACGCTGAAGTCCGAGCGCGGGTTGAAGTACGGCGTGTCTTCCTTGGTGTTGCGGCTGGTGCCGACTTCCAGGCCCAGGTCGACTTGCACCCCCGGCGAGCTGTACACGCCCTGGCGACCGGTGAGCAGCGCTTCAAGGCGGTTGTTGCCGTCGCTGAAGTGGGACGGGCTCAGGGCCAGTTTCCATTCGCGGCTTTCGTTGGCGCGCCAGCGGATAAACCCGCTGCCGCCGTTGGCAGTAATGTCGGCATTCAGTGCCCGCAGCGGGGTGCTCGCGGAGAGGTAATCGAGACTGCCGCCGTACTGCCATTGGTCATTGATGTCGCGGGCAATCGCGATGCGTGCGCCCTGCTTGTCGCCAAAGCCGTAGGAGTGGTTGGAGACCTCGGCTTCGAGGGTCATGTCGCGGGTGCGCCGCTCTACACCGAGGCGCTGCCAACGGTGTTGGCCGGTGCCTTCTTCGAAATCGGCGGTGGCGTAGCCGGCCCCGCCGAACACGCGCCAGTCTTCATCGATGGGCGGGCTGTAGAGCAAGGTTTCGATGCCGAAATCGCGGCTGCCGGACACCGCGCCCGCGCCGTCATCGCCGCCGCCGTTGCTTTTGCCGGTGTAGGCCTCGACGCGCAATTCGGCCATGTCGTGCACATCCCGCAGGCGGCTGAGGCGCTGTACCTGGCGGTTGTCCGGGGCGCGGTCGACCACGTCGTCGGTGAGTGCATCGAGCTGGCGCCACTCCTGCAGATCGAGGGCAGTGTGGCCTTGGGAAACCTCCAGGCCGATGTCGCGCGGGGCCTGGGCTTCGGTTTCCTTGAGGGTGTTTTCGGCGCGCCGTGGCCAGTCGCGGGCACGGTACATATCGGCCTGGGCCAGGCGCAGGCCAATATTGCCGGGGGCCTGTTGCACCAGGGCTTCCAGGCCTTTTTCGCTGGCGGGCAGGTCGGCGCCATAGGTGCCGGCCTGGGCGGCCAATTGTTGGGCGTCCATCCAGGCGTCGTTGGGGTTGCCGATGGGCAAGCCCTTGAGCTCGACCCGGGGTTTCTGGGTGCTCGCCAGGTTGTCGGCGACTTCGCGGGCTTCCACCACTTGATCGTTTTCGAGCAGGGCGTAGAACAGCGCGGTGCTGTCTTCGACGTGATCGCCGGCGTCCGCATCGCTTGCCGCCAGGGCCTGGCGATACAGCGGCGCGGCCTTTTCCGGCTGGCGCTGGTCGAGGTAGGCGGCAGCGACCCAGCGCAGGGCGTAGGTCGGCAGTTGCACGCCTTCGCCCTTCAAGACTTGGTAATCGCGGATCACCTCGGCGGTGCGCGCCCGGGCTTTCAGCGCGCCCAGACGGTCGATGCGCCAGCGCACCACGTCATCATGGGCGTTGGCATCCGGTGTCCAAGTGGTGAGCAGTTGGTCGTAATCCTTGAGGGCACGGTCGGCGATGACGTAGCGCTCTTTTTCACTGCGGGTCGCGAACTCGGCCATGCGCACGCGCTCGGCGGCCAGGTCGCCTTCGAGGCGGCGTTGGGTGACCGGGTCCAATAGGCCAGGGCGCCGGGCAGCGAGGCGCAGGGCCGGTTCCGGCAGGCGCGCACGTTGCAGGGCGACGATGTATTCGCGGGCGACTTCAGGTTTGTTGCCGGCACGCATGAACGCCTGGTCGAATTCGAACAGCGCGTCATAGGTAGAGCCGGCACGGGTCAGTGCGTAACCCAGGGCCATGCGGCGGTCGGCGTCGTCGGGCTTGGCGGCCACCAGGGCGCGGGTGCGCTGCACCGCTTCAGCGGTCTGGCCGGCGTCCGCCTGGGTCAGGGCCAGGCCGAGTTGCAGGTCCGGGTTATTCGGCTCGCGCAGCAACGCCTGGCGATACACGGCAATCGCCGGTTCCCAACGCTGCTGGTTGCGATAGGTGCGGGCGACGGTGGCCAGCGCCTGGGTGGTGAGGGTGCGTGAGCGGCCCTGGGCCTCGTAGACCGTCAGCACCTCGGCGTCCTGGCGCGCCCAGCTGGCAATCAACAGGTGATCGCTGACCTGCCCCGGCGTCTGGCGCTCGGCGGGCATTTGGCGCAACAGGTTGAGGGCCGGACCATAGTTGCCACTGCGGGCCTGGTTGATCAGCGAATCATAGGCCGCATCGGCCGATGCCACGACGGGCCAGAGCAGTTGGCTGCACAGGGCCAGGCGGATAAACGGATGAATATTACGCGACATGTCGTCAGCTTCCTCACCAGGGAAAGCTGTAGCGATAAGTTCACCTGCACGACACTCCAGGCGGCCGGCATCTGATGACGCGGCCAAGCTTTCCCGGGGCGCAATATCCTTGAGGGGGGTACAAAAAAGGCCAATTCAGAACAATTGTTCAGAATTGGCCTACATCATTTTGAGCCGAGTCTTATTGAGCGCCGCTGACCGCGCCGAACTTGCCCAGCACAAAACCAATGAATTGCTCGACGGTCATTTTCTGGCCGTTGAAGGTCACTTCATTGTTGGCGTAGTGCAGCTTGGACACGATATCGGTACCCACCAGGGTCGCCAGTTGAGTACCCACGGCCATGCCGCTGATCATCTCGCTGGCCATCTGGGATTGCTGCTCGATGGCTTTCGGGTCGGTCACACCACCGATCTGCGCCTGCAGGCCGGCAACGTCCTGGATCATCGGCTTGGACAGGGTCAGGTTGGCGTCCAGCAGCGCAACGATTTGCTTGCCCAGTTCAACCGGCGGCAGGTCCATGCTCGACGGCTTGGCGAAGTCCGCCACCAGGTTGAAGCGGCTCTCGCCATTGGTGGTTTTCAGCGACAGGTTTTCTACCGCCACTTGCGGCTTGGCAGCCAGCAGTTGGTCGACGTTGGCCTGGGCCAGGGTCTGCTCGGCTTCGGTCAGTTGCAACTCAGGCACGGGCTGGCCAGCAGCGGCAGCGGCCTGGGCCGGCTGTACTTTTTCCTGGTAGAGCTTGGTCAGTACCAGCATCGACGGGATGTCGACGTTCTTCATGCTGACGGCCATGGCCGCCGAACCCACTGGCTTGCCCTGGTAACCGATCTCGTCGATCTTGTAGTCGACGCGGCCGGCCAGGTTGTTGTCCTTGGTTTCGCTGCTGTCTTTCTGCTCAAAGTTCTTGAGAGTCAGCACTGCTTGCTGCGGGCCGAAGGTGACCTTGGTGTTGGTCAGCTCGACGGTGTTTTGCCCGGTGTAGAAACCGAAGGTGGTTTTTTCCAGGTTGCTGGCGATGGTCAGGCCGCTCAGCTCCGCATCCAGCTTGGCGTTGTTGGCATCGACAACCGAGACCTTGAGGTTGTCCATGTAGCCGCTGGCCTTGACCTTCTTGCCTTCGGCGGTGGAGTCGAAGTCGAGGTTGGCGCCGGAGAAGCTCACGGCCGACTTGTCGTCCTTGAGTTCCAGGGGCAGCAGTTCAACGTTGCCGGTCACCGAGCGGTCATAGCCGATGTTGGCCACGCCTTTGAGGGGCGACACGTCCTTGCTGGCAGCGAACCATTTTTCGGTGGTGGGGTTTTTCTCGAGTTCGTAGTGGCTGGTGGCCATGACCGGCAGCCACTTCAGCGACACCAGGCGCGAGAACGGCAGCGGGCCGTGTTCGATATGGTCGACGAACAGCAGTTCGGTGTCCTGATGATTTTCGCCGAACACCGCGCCCTGGGCCTTGAGGCGATAGTGGGCGGTGCTGCTGAACAGCTGGCGGTCGAGGGAGACCAGTTCGAGGGTCACAGTGCCGTCGACACCGGCCATGGAGGTCTGCAGTTCCTTGTTGGCGTCCTGGATGGCGGTTTGCAGCACCGGCTCCAGTTGCTTGCCGGTGTACCAGGCACCGCCTGCGCTGATTGCACCAATGGCGACGACGATACCCAAGAGAACGACTGCTGGCTTATTCATGTAGTGACCTGATCAAATCCTGTGAAGTGGGCTGTCTTCCCTGAACCCCGAAGGGTGTCGGCTCAAGCCCGCCGAAATCCGGGGAAGATTAGCATTGGCTGGCGTATGCAGCCCAATTTTTCAATAGGCGCAGACTTCAGCGCTGAACGGTAAAGTGCCTTCGCGAGCAAGCCCGCTCCCACATTCGACTGCATTCCAAAGATGGAACTCGATCGAATGTGGGAGCGGGCTTGCTCGCGAAGGCGTCAGTACAGACACCACAGATTTCAGGAATACTCGGTTTCGATCTCATCAAGTTGATGGTCGAAGCTCTTCAGCCGTGCCGTCCACGTATACACCAGCACCTCAAACTCACGGTGAATCACCGCATTGCCCGGCGTATCCGACTTGGGATCATAAAAATCCAGCTGGTAACGCTCTCGCGCCATCGCAGTGGCCACGTCGGATAATTCCCGGGCGTTATTCAGCCAATGCCGTCCGTCGGCGACTTGCCGATCAAGCATCACACATTGTTTTTTCAAGGCTTCGAGGCTTTTTTCCAGCGGTGTGCCGGTCAGTTCGCCCATGACTTCCTGGAAGGTGCGCCCCGGCTGCCAGTAGCTGCCCCAGAAGTAGCGGTCGAACACCGTCTCGACCCGGCGCAGGGCAACCTTGGTGTCCCAGATCGCCACGCGGGTCTTGCCTTGTTCGAGCAGTCTTCGCTTGATTCGCTGGCCCTGGTAGGAGGCCCAGGCCACCACGCCGATGGACAGCACCGCGATCAGCGCGCTGGCGCTGTCGAGGAACACCATGGCCTTGTCGATTTGATGGGCCAGCATGATGCCGTAGAAGTAAGTCGCCGATAGCAACACCAGTGCGAAGAACACGCACCAGAAAGCGGGAGCATAAGGGTTTTTCATTATTGGAATCCCCATGAGCAAACGCGAGCAGTGACCAGCGGACCATCACGTAAGTCCGCCTGTCAAAGCATAGCAATCAGCTCAGGGTTTGCTGGCTTGTGTGGCTTGCGTTCGTCCACTTTCCCAGCCACCGCCCAGGGCCAGGAACAAATCGATCTGGCTCATGGCAACCTGGGTGTTCGCCGCCGCCAATTGCGCCCGCACGTCGGTGTAGGTGCGAGTGGCTTGCAGGTCAGCCAGGAACGACGCGCGGCCGGCCTGGAAGAACCGGTGCGTCTGCTCCGCCGCCTCTTTGGCCGACGCGCCGGCATCCGCCAGGGCATCGCGGCGTTGCAGTTGCGCGGTGTATTGCGCCAGGCCGGTCTGGGTTTCACGGATAGCGTTGAGCACCACCCCGTCGAAGTGCGCCAGGGCGCCCTGGGTCGCGGCTTCGGCTTCGTGGATGCGGGCGCGGGCGCCGTTGGTCGGCAGCGTCCAGCTGATCAGCGGGCCAAAGCCCCAACGGTTGGTGGCCGGGGTGCCGAGGTCATCCAGGATGCCGACGGTACCCACGGTGGCGCCGATACTGATGTCCGGGTACAGCGCGCCGGTGGCCACACCGATGCGCGCGGTGGCCGCCGCCAGTTGGCGTTCGGCCTGGCGCACGTCAGGGCGACGCTTGAGCAGCGTGGCGCCATCGCCCACCGGCAACAACTGCGCGATGTGCGGCAGCTCGGCGCATTGGGCAGTGCCGGCCGGCAGTTGATCCAGCGGCCTGGCCAGCAACATCGACAGGCGGAACAGCCCGGCCTGGCGCAGTGCTTCATAGCGCGGCATTTCGGCGCGCAAGGATTTGTATTGGGTTTGCGAACGGGTGACCTGGGTTTCATCACCGCGCCCGGCATCCCGCAGGCGCTGGGTCAGGTGCGTGCTCTGGGCTTGCAGGTCGAGGGACTCGTTGGCGATCGCCAGCTCTTCGTTGGCCGCACACACTTGGGTGTAGGAGCGCACCACGTCCGCCACCAGCGTGATACGGGCGATATCGGACGCCGCCTGGGCCGCATCGGCAGTGGCCTGGGAGCTTTCAATGCCGCGCTGCAAGGTGCCGAACAAATCGAATTGATAGGAAGTGCTGATACTGGCGCTGCCGATATTCGCCACCGGGACTTTTTCCGTCAGCAAATAGGCCTCACCCGATTCTTGCAGGCGCTGGGCTTCGGCCTTGGCCCCGGCACTCCAGCCGCCGGCCGATTCGGCTTGCTGCACCTGATAGCGCGAGCGCTGCAAGTTGGCCGCAGCCACCCGCAGGTCGGTGTTGGAGGCCATGGCCTGCTCCACCAGCTTATCCAGGCGCGGGTCCTGGTAGAGCTTCCACCAGTCCGCCGGTACCGGCGCCGACACCACATTGCTGCCCTCCCCGGCCAACTGGCCCTGAAGGTCACCGCGGTTCACGGCCGCCTTGTCCGGCAGTTTGTAATCGGGCCCCACCACTTGGCAGGCCGCCAGCAACAACCCCAGCCCGGCGGTTGCTAAAAGCCGTTTCATGGCTTGTTCTCCGACTTGGGTTGGTCGTCGATGATCGACACGGTGGCGGTGCGCCCGGCAATCATGCGGAAGTCTGCCGGCACATCGTCAAACGCAATGCGCACCGGAATCCGCTGGGCCAGGCGCACCCAGCTGAACGCCGGGTTGACGTTGGGCAGCAGGTTGGAGCCGCTGGTGCGGTCACGGTCTTCGATACCGGCGACGATGCTCTGCACATGCCCGCGCAGGCGAGCGTTGTCGCCGATCACGCGGATGTCGACGCTCTGGCCGACGTGAATGCCGTCGAGCTTGGTCTCTTCAAAGTAGCCGTCGATGTGGAAGGAGTTGCTGTCCACCACCGACAACACCGGACGCCCGGCGGTCACGAACTCCTGGTTACGCGGCGCACGGTCGTTGATGTAGCCGTCCACGGGGCTGCGGATCACCGAGCGGTCCAGGTTGAGCTGCGCGGCATCCACCGCCACTTGCGACTCGGCCAGGGCCGATTGGGCACGGGCGACACGGGACTGGCTTTCTTCCAGTTGCTCGCTGGCCACCAGGTTGCCGAGGCCACGGTTACGCTTGTTCTCGCGCACGGCCTGGGCCAGGGTTTCCTGACGGTCGGCCACGGCGGCCTGGGCCTGGCGCAGGGCCAGCTTGAAACGGTCCTGGTCGACGGAGAACAGCACCTGGCCGCGCACCACCAACTGGTTGTCGCGCACGTCCACTTGCTGGATCAGCCCGGACACGTCCGGGGCGATCTGCACGATGTCGGCACGGATGTGGCCGTCACGGGTCCACGGCGCGAACATGTAGTACATCACCATGCGCCACACCACGACGCAGGCGAAGGTCACCACCAGTAACGTCAGGACTACACGGCCAATGGTCAAAAAAGGTTTTTTCATGTCATGAGGTATCGACTGAGTGAATCCACTGCGCCCAGCAACAGAGCGTAGAGACCCACATTGAACAATGCCCGGTGCCAGACCAGGCGATAGAAGTGGACGCGGGTCAACAGCCCGTGCACCACCAGGTACAACACATACGTAATGCCCATCAGCACCAGCAACGTGGGCAGGAACACCCCGCTGATATCCAGATCACCGATCATAAAGGCGCTCCATCGGGTAACGGCGCTTCCATCTCTGTGCCGCCAAGAAATTCCACGCCGGGCAACAGCGCCAGGCGCAAGCCGCTGAGAGCGTGCAACAAATGCAGGCGGGTTTCGTCCTCGCCTTGCAGGCCCTGGCCGTTGAGGGCGCGGCGGGTACGGTCGAGGGTCATCAGCAGACCGCTGGGGGCCGGCAGACGTTCACCGGCCTTGAGGCAGGCCTTGAAGTAACCGCCGACGCCTTCCACCACCTGGTTCAACAACACCCGCGGCACCCCGAGGATGCGCGGCGAGTACGCCAGCAGGTCCAGCAGGTTCAGCGCCACCCGCACTTCCCGCAGAGCGATGCCGGTGTCCTGGCCGGTCATGGCCAGGCGCGGCAGGTGTTGCATCAGGCGGTCGAGCATTTGCACGCCCATCTTGCGGTGTTCGGCCAGGGTCGCAGGCTCGGTCAGGGTGACGATGTCGCGCCAGCTGAAACGGGTCAGGCGCTTGGCCGCAAGCTCGGCGCCGAACGGCCGGGCAATCAGGGTCCAGACAAAGGCGAACAACAGGCCCACCGGGCCCGCCAGGTTGGAGTTGGCAAAGGCCAGGAAGTCCGCGTCGTAGGCACCCTGGATGCTGATGAACGACGAGGTATTGACCAGCGTCAGCAGCATGCCGAGGTAGAAACGCGGCTGTACCGTCAGCGTGCCGATGCAGATAAAGGGCACCGAAAACGCCAGCACCAGCATCGGGAAATCGTGGAGGTTGGGCAGCACCAGAAACAAGTAGAGGCTGGCGAACAGCACCGACATCGCGGTCCAGAAAAAGAACCGGTAGATCTGCGGCGCCGGGTCGTCCATCGAGGCGAAGAAGCTGCAGGCCACCGCCGCGAGGATCACCGCGCTGCCACCGTCGGTCCAGCCCAGCAGGATCCACAACACCGAGGCGACGATGATCGCGGTGACGGTGGAAAACGCCGAGTAGAACATCAGGCCACGGTCGAGGAATGGCGTCAGCCGGCCCAGGCGCCAGTGGCGGTAAACTGCGCGCCAGCTGTCCTGGCTTTCGCACTGGATGGCGGCTTGCAGGCTGCGGCAGTCTTGCCACAGATCCACCCACTCGCCCAGGCGATACAGGGCGTTGGAAAACAGCAACTGATGGCGGTCATCCAGGGCGTCGGCATCGGGTTGCAGGGCTTCGATCTGGTCACGCAGGACACGCCAGCGTTCGAGGGGCGCATCCTTTTGCGTGCTGGCCAGCCACTCGTTGGCGGCGGTCAGCAGCGGCGTGAAGCGCTCGAGCAACTCCGGGGCGCGGTGTTCCAGGGCGTACACGGCGTCGTCCAGTGCGTCGATCACCGGCAGCAGGTGGATCATCCGCCCGCGCAGCTCCTTTGTATTGCGCACCGTTTGCGGCCGGGAGCCCTCGTGGGGCAGTTGGCCGATCATCAATTCCAGGGTGTTGAAGGTAGCGACCATGCCGCCGCGCAGGGTGCTGATTTCCTCGGGTTGCACATTGCGGCTGAGAAAGCGCTGGCTGTAGACCTGGGCGTCGGCAAACCACTTGCTCACCGAGTCATCGAACACCGGCGCCAGGCGTCGCGGCCAGAACATCGCCCCCACCACCGCCGCCACGGCGATGCCGAGGAAGATCTCTTCGGTCCGCGCTTCGGCCACATCCCACACCGCCAGCGGGTTATCCACCACCGGCAGGGCGATCAGCGGCAAGGTGTAGCCGGCCAGCATCAGCGCATAGCTGTTGGCGGTGCGCAGGTGCAGGGACAGGAACAGCAGAATCCCGGTCCACAGCGCGATCACCACCACCAGCAAGTAAGGCGTCTGCACAAACATCGGCACAAAAAACACCGCTGCGGCCGCCCCCATGAAGGTACCGACCGCCCGGTACAGCGCCTTGGAGCTGGTAGGGCCGACAAACGGGCTGGACACGATATACACCGTGGCCATCGCCCAATACGGACGCGGCATTTGCATCAGCATGGCGATGTACAACGCGATCATTGAAGCGGCGAATGTCCTTACGCCATAGAACCAATCCCTGGCCGGCGGCATGCCGGTAAAAAATCCGTTCAAGAACTCACAACCATGGGATGTTGATTGGCACCTTCGAAGGCCCGCAGTACACGCAAAGCAGCTTCCAGGTCATCGGGGTCGATTGTCGCCAGCACCTCGCGACGCAGGCGCACCAGTTGCTGTTCCACTGCCTGCACCAGCTCGCGGCCACGCTCGGTGAGGCTCAAGGCCTTGGCGCGGCGGTCGTGGATGTCTTCGGTGCGGCACACATAGCCGGAACTGCACAGCTGATCCAACAGGCGCACCAGGGACGGGCTTTCCATCCCGGCGGCCTGGGCTACCTTCACCTGGTGCACACCGTCGCCGAGGCGGCCGATCATCAGCAGCGGCACGGCGCAGGCTTCGGAGATGCCATAGCTGACGAGCGTGGTCTGGCAGATTTTGCGCCAGGTCCTGGCACCTACCACCATGCTGCTGCTGATGTTCATCTGGAGTTGTTCGAGGGTCTGGGACACTGGATTATTCGCATACAGTTAGTTTGCTAACTATCAATATGGTCGATGGATCCAATGCAGTCAAGTTTTGATACAAACTTACGGATGGGAGGATGGCCCGTGGGCTAAGTAAAGCTGGTTTGGGGAAAGGTGTTTTGCCGTCAGCAACCGTCAGTCGCCTCAGTCAGCTCACATGCGTCGTCAGGTATGCACGTTGTATATACTTCGTACATACCAATCCAGAGCATTCACTTATGTCAAAACTGGCCGTTTTCACCTTGAAGCTTGAGTCGGAACTACGCGACCAATTCATGGCCGAGTGCGAGGCTACCCACCGTCCTGCATCGCAAATCGTGCGAGATATGATGCGTCAGTTTGTCCAGGCCCAGCAGGAATCACGGGAGTACGACGCGTTCTTGCAGCGTAAAGTAGACGCCTCTCGCGCCTCGATACAGGCAGGCAGAGAGATTTCCAATGAGGATTTGGAAGCTGAGTTTTCTGCGAAACGTGCTCACGTAGATAATCAGGAATGAGGATTGCCTGGACGCCGGAAGCGGCGCAGGACCGTAGGGATATCTGGGACTTTTTATTTGAGAAAAACCCACAAGCCGCAGCCGATATGGATCGACGCTTCAGCAGTGCAGTGCTGGGGCTGGCAAAACACCCAGAAACCGGCCCACTCGGCAGGATCACAGGCACACGCGAAGTCATTCCTCATCCAAGCTACCGCCTTGTTTACCAACTTGAGCCCGACGTAGTAAGGGTCGTGGCGCTTGTGCACACCGCTCGCCAATGGCCACCAGAGAAAGCAACCGCCTCTTGACGGCCTAGACTCCTCGCCCCTCTCTCAACCGCAAATTCAACTCATCCACCACCTCCGCCCAATCCGCGTCCTCCAGAATCTCTTCACGCAAAAACGCCCGCTGGGCCGGCGTCCAGAAAAACGCATCCGCCAGGTGCAGTTCGGGCTTGAGTGGGGAGTGGACCGCGATGAACCGCTCGATGCTGACCGGGTCATCGGGCAAACCGAGCTGTTTGAACAACGATGGCAAGTTGTGGACTGGGGATTCCATGAGGCGTTCCTGGAGAGAGGGTTCACCTGAGTCTAGCCCCCCAGGCGAACATAAACCTCTCAGGTGTTGCGCGGATTAATCGCAGCCCTCACGGTGCACGCCCGCTGGCGCGTTACACAGCACGAACAGCCGGGCCCGCGCGCCGCCGCCGTCCTGCTGGCTGAGCTGACGCCATCCGGCCGGCAACGGGGCAAACTCATCCGGCGGCTCCGCGGCGCTGATCAGCCATACACGCTGGATCTCGGCGGGTAACGCCGACAAGCGATCAAGGTAGATGCGCCCGCCATCCTGGTCCACCAGGGTGCCAAAACCATAGGCATTAGGCCGGGTGGACTTGCCGGCGGCGGTCGGCGGTGTGAAAAGCTGCAACTGGGCGTCGGTCTCGTCGTAATAGACGTAGGGCAGGTACCACAGCATGTCGCTGATGACGATGCGGTCATCTTCCTGGTAGTTACGATTGACGAACTCCACCACCACGTTGAATTGATCATGCTCATCGACGGTGGAGTTGGTCTTCACGCCCACCAGCTCGACCCCGACAAACAACACGAAGACTGCCGCTGCTGCGAGCGGCAAGCGCGACGACAGACGGTCGACGGCCAACGCCACGATGATCGGCAAACTCATCGCGTAGGCGGTGAGATAACGCTCGATAAACACCGGGGAAATAAACGAAACCCCATAGACCAGCAGCACTGGCAGCAGGAAAAAAAGCCCCAGCAGCCAGCCAAAGCGAAAGCGGCTTTGATCGCGCCAGGCAGTCACACCGACCAGCGCCATCAGCAATAACGGAAACACCACAAAGAGCGGTCGCCACAAGTGGTCGCCCGGGTCCTGGATGAGGAACTGCCACACCATCGACGGCACGGAATACAGGTTGACCGGGTCTTCCCAGCCAATGTCACCGCCCACCTTGAGTTCTTCGGTGTGCTGCACCAGGCCCAGCAGATTCGGGAGCCAGGGCAAGTACAGCAACACAATGGCAACGTTGGCCAACCACCAGCCCGCACGCGTGACCAGGCGCAGGCCGCCGGCCCGTGGCTGGCGCAGCAACAGCAGCCATGACCAATGCACCAGCACGCACAACGCGGTGAAATAGTGGGTGTAGAAGGCTGCCGTCATCAACAGCGCATAGGCCACCAGATAGCGCTTGCGCTCAGGCTGGCGGACCCAATACACCAAGGCCAGGGTGGCGGCCAGCAGCCACACGCCCAGCAGCGAATACATCCGCACTTCCTGGCTGTAGCGCACTGCCGTGGGCAGCAACGCCAACAGAATCCCGGCCAGCACCGCCGCGCGACGGGTCGCGATCAGCCTTGTCAGCCAGATTCCCAGGCCGATTGCGACCACACCGGGGATCGCACTCATGCTGCGCAGGGAGAAAATGCTGTCGCCGAACACCTCGATCCAGCCGCGCAGCATGCAGAAATACAGCGGCGGGTGAACGTCATGTGCGGCGTGAAACCACAGGTCTTCCAGGGAATACTCGGCGAGCAGCAGGCTTGAACCTTCATCGCCCCAGATGGCGGAGGCGGTCAGGCCATAGAAACGCACGGCCATGGCCAACGCCACCAGCGGTACCCACCACAACCGAGCCAGCCAGCCGGCATGTTCCCAAAGGCCAGGATTGAGCAAGGGCAATGCCCCGGCCTTGTTGTCTTGTTCCGCCACAGAGCGTCGCACCTCTACTTCCTCACCCACTACTGAACCTGCGCTTGCGCGAACACCCGCCACTCTAGGTCAAAAGGCCTTGATTCGCCCGCTGTTTTGCATGGATTTGACCAACCATCCGCCAATCGGACAAATCTGAATTTTGCGCAGGACGTCTCCGACGCTTTCATCGGATCACGCTATGATTGCTGCCTTCCATGGATTCAGGATCAAGGACATTTCATGCGCATCGGTCTTCTGTCACCCCTGGCACTGGCATTGCTCGCTACCCTTCCCCTCCAGGCCCACGCCAGCGGCGATGACTCTTGCTACCCGGATTGGCGGGTGTCGCGCAACAGCCTGGACGTGTGCAGCAACCTGCCCTTCCTGAGCCCCGGCAATGACAGCCGGGTCAACCTGCGGCTGTTGCTGGCGGACAAAAACGTCATGCCGCTGGCGCCGAATGCCTTGGGCGAGCAGGACGTGTCCGAAGGATTTGGCCCGGTGCCCTTTCCGGTGTATCGGCTTATGCCGGCTGCGGATGAGCCCGACAACAAACCCGACGACTCGCGCACCGCCGAACTGGATGAACTGCTCAGCCCGCTGGGCATCAAGCGCGACGACGCCAAGACCGCCGGTGAAGCCTTCCTTTCCGGCGAAGGCAGCCGTTGCCGCAGCAATGCCGATGACAGTGCCGCCGCGTTTATCAGCCAGGTGGTGAAGGCCGATGCACCGCAGGCCGAGCGCCAGTTACTGGCCAAGCTGCGGCTGCAGATGCTCGGCAGTTGTTCCTCGGACGGCGTAGCGGCAGGCGAGGCCGACCAAATCAAATCGGCAGACGGCCAGGCATTGCTCACCTACCTGAAAGCCGCCGGGGACTTTTACAGCGGACGCTTCAGCGATGCGCAAAAAGGTTTTGCCGGGCTGACGAGCAGCTCGCTGCCCTGGCTGAAGGAAACAGCGCTGTACATGACCGCCCGCACCGCGCTGAACGACGCCCAGCAAAATGCCTTCGATGAATACGGCACGCCGTCGCTTGAGCATGTGGATAAGTCTGCCCTGCAACGGGCCGAAAGCGCTTTCGACGACTACCTGAAAACTTATCCACAGGGCGAATACGCCGCCTCCGCCCGTGGCCTGTTGCGCCGGGTGCACTGGCTGGCGCCCAACCCCGACAAACTGGCGGACGACTTTGCCTGGCAACTGACCCAGGCCACCGATGCCCAGCGCAACGTGTCGCTGGATGAACTGGTGCAGGAAGCCGACACCAAGCTGCTGACCAGCACCACGGCACCTGTGGGCAACCCGCTGATCCTGGCCCTCAACGACCTGATGTGGATGCGTGCCGGTGAGCCGCCGAAGCTCACGCGTGAAGCGCTCGATGCACAAAAAGCGGTGTTCGCGCAGGAGCCCGCGCTGTATGCCTACGTGCAGGCGGCGTTTGCCCTGAACGTCGAGCATCAGCCCGACCGTACCTTGAAGCTGCTGCCGCAAGACGTGCCGTCGAATCTCGACTACTTCGCTTTCAGCCAACAGACCCTGCGCGGCCTCGCGCTGGAAGCCAAGGAAGACTGGAAAGCCGCCGAAGCGCTGTGGCTGCAACTGCTGCCGCTGGCCAGGCAACCGTTGCAACGTGACCAGCTGGAGCTGGCCTTGGCGATGAACTACGAACGCAGCGGCCAGTTGGCCAACGTATTCGCTGCCGACTCACCGATCAGCGCCAAACAGGTGCGCTATATCCTGCTGCGCAACGTCGCCGGTCCCGACCTGCTGCGCCAGCAGCTTGCCCATGCCGAAGACCCGGTAGAGCGCCAGACCGCACAATTCACGCTGCTCTATAAAGACCTGCTGCGCGGCCAGTTCGAGACCTTTGCCGAGGACCTCAAGCAACTGCCCGCCTCGGTTGCCGATGACAAGCTCGGCACCAGCCTGGGCTACGTCTACAGCGGCGGCCAGTCGTTGAGACTGTTCCAGTGGAACGGTGACAAGGCCGAGTCCGGCTACACCTGCCCGAGCATCGCGCAAATCGCCAGTACCTTGCAGGCCGATCCGAAAAACCCGCAGGGCCTGAACTGCCTGGGGGAATTCGTCCTGCGTAACGGCCTGGACGGCATGCCCCTGGAACAAGCGCGCTCCGCCGGCAGCCTGGGCAGCACTGCCTCGCCCTTCAAGGGTGAAACCTTCTCGCGACTGGAGGGCTACAAGCGGGTGATCGGCAATCCCAAGGCACCGCGAAACGACAAGGCCTACGCGCTGTTTCGTGCCATCAACTGCTACGGACCTTCGGGCTACAACAGTTGCGGTGGCGAAGACGCCGACAAGAACGTGCGCAAAGGCTGGTTCCGCCAGTTGAAAACCGGGTTCGCCGACACCCAGTGGGGCAAGTCGCTGCAGTACTACTGGTAAGCCGTGAAGCGTTTCTGGCTGGCCCTGCTCCTGCTGGCAAGCCCGGCCTTCGGCGCGGTAGACGCCCGCGACCATGATGCGTTCTGGCTGTGGAGCGGTGTCGCGCCGCAGCCGGTGCTCAAGCAGGCGAAAACCCTGTACATCCTCCAGGGCCAGATCAACTCGACCCGCCGCGCGCCCCGGCGTGGCGTGCAATTCATCGCCCAGGGCATGAGCGTGCCGCGCATCACCCAGGGTGAAATCTGGGTGGTGTACCGCGCCCACACCCTGCACTGGCCCGAGTCGGTCTACAGCCAGATGCTCGGCCAGGTACAACGCTGGCGAGACGCGGGCAACCCGGTGGTGGGCATCCAGATCGACTTCGATGCGCGCACGCAATACCTCGACGAATACGCGGACTTCCTGCGTGACCTGCGCCAACGCTTGCCCAAGGACCTACGCCTGAGCATCACCGGGCTGATGGACTGGAGCAGCAACGCCGACCCGGCCGCCATCGCACAACTCAAGGGCGTGATTGATGAAGTGGTGGTGCAGACCTACCAGGGCCGCCACAGCATCCCGGACTACGCGGCGTATCTGCCACGCATGAACCGGTTGGGGGTGCCGTTCAAGATTGGGTTGATTCAGGGTGGGGCATGGGAGGAGCCGGGGTATTTGAAGGGGAGTGAGTGGTTTCGCGGGTATGTGGTGTTTTTGCAGAATCCCTGAGTGCCCACGGTCCTTGGACTGTGGGCACTCAGGGCTAAAAAACGCCCGCGAATGACCGGTATCTACCAGTCATAAGTCAAGCTCGACACCACCGTGCGCCCTTCCCCGTAGTAACAATCCAGGTCACTGGTGCATTGCGACACGTAGGTCTTGTTGGTGAGGTTCTGCACGTTCATTGCCAGCTTCACGCCTTTGAGCTTGAACGCCGAACGGCCCAGGTCGTAGCTCAGGCTGGCGTCGTAGACGGTATAGGACGGAATGCTGAACGCCCCTGCGTAGTAATCACCAAAGCTGCTGCGAACGTAACGCGCGCCCAAGCCTGCGCCAACACCGGCCAGGGGTGTGTCGCCGAGGACGGTGTAATTGACCCACACCGAAGCGGTAAGCGGTGAGATGCCTGCCGGGTGTCGGCCTTGGCGGCCGTCGTTGTCCTTGGTGTATTTGATGTCGTTGCGCGCTGCCGAGGCGACCACGTCCCAGGCATCGCTGAGGGACGCCTTGGCTTCCAGCTCTACGCCACGCGAGCGCATGGCACCGCTCTGGGTGCTGAAGGTGGTGTCTACCGGGTTGGTGGTCAGCACGTTTTTCTGATCCAGTTGATAGACCGAGACCTGCACAAAACTCTTCTGGCCCGGCGGCTGGTATTTCAGGCCGACTTCGTACTGGTTGCCGGTAGAAGGATCGAACGGTTTGCCGCTGATATCGGTGCCCGACAGCGGCAGGAAGGATTCGGAGTAGCTGATAAACGGCGCCAGGCCATTATCGAACAGGTACACCAGACCGGCCCGGCCGGTGAACGCCTGGTCTTTGCTGCTGGTGCGGGTGTCGGCCAGTGGCTCCTTGTTGACCACGTTGGCCCAGTCGTAGCGCCCGCCAAGGACCAGCGCCCACTTGTCCAATTTGATCTGGTCCTGCACGTACAAGCCGGTCTGGGTCACGGTGCGGTCCCAGCGATAAGGCTGGCCGAAATTCAGCCGCTGGCCATAGACCGGCTTGAACAGGTCGATCACCGGCGGATTACGATCGTACAGGCCGTGGAATTGCGAGTTGAAGTGGTAGTAATCCAGGCCAACGATCAACGTGTGGGACAGGGCGCCGGTGTCGAACTCCGCCTGGGCGATGCTATCCACACCGAATACTTTGTTGTGCTGCGACCAGTCCACACCGAAGCGTTGCAGATAGCGTTGGTCTTGCACGCCCGTTACCGGGTTGGGCACAAATCTGTAGCCGTGCAACGGTGCGGTGTAGCGGTCGTCCACTTCGGCGTAGCGAGCGTTTTGCTTGAGGGTCCAGGTGTCGTTCAGGCGATGGGACACCTCATAGCCCAACACGTACTGCTCGCGGTTGTACTGGTTGACGCCTGGCTCGCCGATGAACACATCACGCTTGATCTTGCCGTTGGGGTTGTCCCAGATCGTCCCGGACGCGGGCAACCCCTGGGCCTCGGGCACGCCTTTGTCTTTCTGGTACTGGGCGAACACGGTCAGGCGCGTGTCGTCGTTGGGCTGCCAGGTCAGGCTGGGGGCGATGAACTGGCGTTTGTTCTCGACGTAGTTGATCTCGCCCTGTTCGTCCTTGGCCAGGCCGGTGAGGCGATAAAGAAACTCGCCCTGCTCATCCAGCGGTCCACCGAGGTCGATGGCGGCGCTTTTGTGCTCGTAGGTGCCGGCCTCCAGCACCACTTGATGCACCGGGGTTTCGCTGGGGCGCTTACTGACCATGTTGACGATGCCACCCGGTTGGTTCTGCCCGTACAAGACCGAGGCCGGCCCCTTGAGCACTTCGATGCGCTCCAGGGAATAGGGCTCGATCTGCAAAGCACCGCCGGTGCTGCCGCCGCCGTAGGGCAAGTGCAAACCGTCGAGGTACAGCGGCGTCGGCGTAAAGCCACGGGAGGTGGGCTCATCGAACAGTTTGACCCGATCGGAAAAACCGCCGGCCGTCATGCCCGGTGTATAGAGCAACGCCTGGGTAACGCTTTGCGCGCCCCGCGCCTTGATCTCGGCGGCGGTGATGACGTTGATGGTCTGGGGGATTTCCACCAGCGCCGAATCGGTCTTGCTGCCGGTGGCGCTGCGCTTGGCAACGATGCCGTCAACCGGGCCCCAGGCCGTTTCCTGATCCTGTTGACCACTGATCTGCGTCGCACCGAGTTGCAGCGCGCCGCTCGCGGGCAGGGCCTGCAATGACCAGCCGCCCTGGGATTGCACCGCGACCAATCCGCTGCCGGCCAACAAACGCTCCAACCCTGGCCCGGTGGCGTAGCGGCCCTGCAAGCCGGCGCTGTGCTTGCCTTGGGTCAGCGAGGCGTCCACCGACAACAGAATCCCGGAGGCGCTGGCGAACTGGTTCAAGGCCTGGTCGAGGTTGCCCGCCGCAATGTTGTATTGGCGCAGGGCTTCAGCACTCTCCTGGGCCTGGACCACGCTCGGCACCACAGGCGCCGTCGCCAGCAGACTGACAAACAGGCCACGGCGCAGGGCTCGGGCCAGGGGTTGGATTGGGTGGTGCGACATTGCAGGGCTCCCCGTGAGAACGCTTCTTGATTGGCTTTCAAGAGGTATCCCGGACGGGGTTGGAAAACCGACAAGCCGCAGGCAAAAAATTTTTTAGCCCCGCGCCTTGATCGTGACCCAATAGCGCGTCACCGCCTGTACCTGTACCGGCAACGAACGCTCAAGCGCGTGGAGAATTGCGTCGGTGTCATTCAGCGGAAACACGCCGGTCAACAGTAAGCCGGCCACTGCCGCATCGCAGCGCAACAGCCCCGGGCGATAACGGCTCAACTCGGCAACGAACTGCCCCAGCGGCTGGCGCTCGGCGATCAAGCGGTTCTCGGTCCAACTGCTGGCATTGGCATCCACCGGCACCAGCGTCGAAGTCCGGCTGGCGCTGAACCACAGGCTGTCCCCGGCATTCATCTGCACCGCCGCACCGCGCACCGGACGTACCTGCACACGTCCTTCATACAGGTCGACGCGGCTGCCATCGTCCACTTCACGCACGGC
The DNA here is from genome assembly GCF_013385495.1 of Pseudomonas sp. F8002. Lineage (NCBI taxonomy): Bacteria > Pseudomonadati > Pseudomonadota > Gammaproteobacteria > Pseudomonadales > Pseudomonadaceae > Pseudomonas > Pseudomonas sp. F8002. The sequence continues at coordinate 236,767 of NZ_JACAPW010000010.1, forward strand.
AAACCGGGTGCCCAGGGCCTGCACATCTCCGGCCGGGGTTTCGACGATCAATGGCCGGGACGGGTCGTGGCCACTGGTCAACAGGATCTCGCCGCGTATCAGGCGGATACGCCGCTCACTGGCGCTGAAGCGCAAGTCGACCGCGCTGTTGCTGTTGAGGTCCAGGCGCGTGCCATCGCTCAAGGTCAGGTGACGAATCTCGCCGGTGGCGGTGCGGTATTCGGCAAACGCCGCCTGCCAGGGCTGGCTGCTTTGCACCAGATAGCCGCTGCCACCGGCCACCAGCAACAGCCCGAGCAGTTTCAAGGCGGCGCGGCGTTGGGTGTCCGGTGTATCGCGTAACACCGCACGGGCACTGTCGACAGGCACACCGCCGAGGGTTTGCTGTAACTGCTGCAAGCGCTTCCAGGCGCGCCGGTGTTCCGGATCGGCCTCCTGCCAGCGCGCGAAGGCCTGGCGCTGATCGCCGTCCATCTCGCCGCCCCATTGCAGCATCAACCACTCGCTGGCCTGCTCGACAATGGCCGGGGCAATCGGCGCTTCGTGCCGGGTTCTCATTCTTCGTAGACGACCTGGTAGCAGGCGAGAATCGCCCGGGTCATGTACTTCTGCACCGAGCTGACGGTCACCTCCAGGCGCTCGGCGATCTGTGCGTAGCTCAGCCCTTCGAACTGCGACAACAGGAACGCGCGGCGCACGTTGTCGGGCATGCGGTCGAGCATGGCGTCGATCTGCATCAGGGTTTCGAGGATCAGTGCGCGGGTTTCCAGGGACGGGGATTCGGGCTCCGGCAGGTGGGCAATGCTTTCCAGGTAGGCACGCTCGATGCGCAGGCGTCGCCATTGATCAATCACCAGGTTGCGGGCGATCTGCGTCAGGTAGCTGCGGCTTTCCTTGTCACCGGGAAAGCGCCCCGATACCAGTAAGCGCAGGAAGGTGTCCTGCGCCACATCGGCGGCGTGTTCGCGATCCCCCAGGCGTTTGCGCAGCCAGCCTTGCAGCCAGCCATGATGGTCGCGATACAGGAGATGAAGCTGTTGCCGGCCGTCAGTCGCGGTGTCCATGAAAAGCTCGGATACGTTATTGAGAGCAATTATCATTACACCATGTTGCACGGCTGGCAAAGTTCTTTGTCATTCAGCGTCCGGCGGTCTGCAACGGGTACACCGATTCCCAGCCCCCGCCCAATGCCTTGTACAACCCGACCATGGCCAGGGACACGCCGGTGGAGCTTTCCACCCACTGCTCCTGGGTCGCCAGCAACGCACTTTGCACGGTCAGTACGTTGACGAAATCCACCACGCCTTCGACGTATTGATGCTGCGCCGTGGCAAGGGCGATCTGGTTCTGCCGCACGGCTTCGGCGAGGCTGTCGCGCCGCAGCTGGCTGGCGTTGTAGCGGGTCAGTTGATCGTCGATTTCATGCCAGGCCCGCAGCACGGTCTGCTGGTAGGCCAGGGCCGCCTCCTGTTGCTGGGCTTCGCGCAGATCGAGCATGCCTTGCAACCGGCCACCGTTGAAAATCGGCAAGCTCAGTTGCGGGCCGAAGGCGAATGCACGCGAACTCCACGAGCCGAAATCCGCCAGTTGCAACGCCTGGGAGCCCACGCTGCCAGACAGGGTGATGCGCGGGTAGAAGTCGCCCTTGGCCACACCAATGGAGGCGGTGGCCGCATGCAAGCGAGCTTCGGCCTGGCGGATATCCGGGCGGCGCTCGGCCAGTTGCGACGGCAGGCCGATGGCGACCTGGCGTTGGGTTTGCGGCACCGCAGCGTCCTTGGACAGTTCGGCGTACAAGGCTTGTGGCGGCTCGCCCATCAGCAGGCTCAGGGCGTTGATCAACTGGTCCTGGCGTTGCTGCAAATCCGGCAGGCGCGCCTCGATGGCGGCCACTTGAGCAGCGGCTTCGGCTACGTCCAGGTCAGTGGCGACACCGTCGGCCAGGCGCAGTTGCGAGAGCTTCAGGCTGTGGCGCGCCACCTCGAGGTTTTGCTCGGTGACGGCGCGGGTGTTTTGCACGCCGCGCAGCTGGATGTAGTCTTGGGCGGTTTCCGCCAGCACCGACAACAGCACCGCGCGGCGGTCGTTTTCGGCGACTTGCAGGGTGGCGTCGGCGGCTTCGGTTTCGCGTTTTACCCGGCCCCAGAAGTCCAGTTCCCAGGCGGCGGAGAAACCCATGTCCCACTGGTTAAACGCCGAGCGGCCGTTCTTGCCCGAGGCATCGCTCAAGCCATCGGCGCTGTTGCGCTGACGCAGGTAATCGCCGGTGGCGTTGACGGTCGGGTAGCGCTCGGCGGTGATCACCTGGCGCGCCGCGCGGCTTTGTTGCAGGCGGCTGCTGGCGAGTTTCAGGTCAAGGTTATCGGTGAGCGCGCGATGGGTAAGCGCGGTGAGCTGCGCGTCGTGGAACACTTCCCACCAGCGCTCTTCCAGCGGGTCGTTGACCGCGTGGCTGGCGGCTTGTCGGCCATGGGGCTCGGTCCATTGGCCGACGGGATTCAGCGGGCGCTGGAAGTCCGGGCCGACGGTGCAGGCACTCAGGGTGAGCAGGCTCAAGGTTAACCAGGCAAGGCGTCTCATTGCTGCGCCACCTCACGTTGCTGGGCGGCGGCGTGGGTGTCGACGCTGGCTTCCACCGACATGCCGACCCGCAGGCGCTCGGTCAACGCCTGGCCGGGCTCCAGGATGATTTTTACCGGAATACGCTGCACCACCTTGGTGAAGTTGCCGGTGGCGTTGTCGGGTTTGACCGAGGCAAATGTCACGCCGGTAGCTGGCGCCAGGCTTTCGAGGTGGCCCTTGAGCACTTCGCCGTCGAGGCTGTCGACCTTCACGTCCACCGTTTGGCCAGCGTGCATGTGGGATAACTGGGTCTCCTGGAAATTGGCCACCACGTAGGCCTCGGCCAGCGGTACCACGGCGAGGATCTTGCTGCCCGGCGTCACATAGGCGCCGACCCGCACCGCGCGCTCGCCGACCATGCCGTCCACCGGCGCGACGATGCGGGTGTACGACAGCTGATAGCTGGCCATTTCCAGTGCGGCCTGGGCACGTTTCAGGCCGCCCTCTGCCGCATCACGCTGGGCGCTGAGGATTTCCACCTGCTTGCGTTCAGCGGCCAGCACCGCCGTGGCATTCGCCAGGCGTGCGGTGGCCTGGTCAATACGCGTCTTGGCTTGCTGGGCGTTCTGTACGGTGCCGGCGCCTACACCCGCGAGGTGGTTGTAGCGGTTCAGTTCGTGTTCGGCAAACGCCACTTCGGCGCGATCCGCCGCCACAGTCGCCTGGGCCTGGGCGATCACCGAGCTTTGGCGCTCCAGGGTTGCCGTGGCATTTTTCAGCTGCGCCTGGGCCACCAGCGTATCGGCATCGGCCGCCTGGGCAGCGGCGCGGAAGTCACGGTCATCGATCAGCGCCAGCAACTGCCCGGCCTTGACCCGCTGGTTGTCTTCCACCAGCACTTCCTTGATGAAGCCGGCCACACGCGGCGCCACCAGGGTGTAGTCAGCGGCGACGAAGGCGTCGTTGGTGCTCTGGCGTTTGCTGCCGAACACACCCGGCGCCAGCAGGTAAACCAGCACACCGACGGCAAACACGGTGATGACGGTTACAGCGATTTTGTCTTTGCGTTTCATAACAATCCCTTTGGCTCAGTGAGCAATCAAGTCGGCGCGCGGGGCGGATAAATCCGCGTCGGCATCCAGAAAATCAGCAGGATCAACGCCGCCGCGACACCGGCCATGACGTAGTAGAGATCCGAAGAGGTGAGCACCACGGCCTGCTCGTGCAGCCGATGGGCAAGGCCGGCGGCATCGCTGTCGGCCAGGGGCGAGTTGCCCAGGCTGTCTACCAGCATGGTCGAGTGGAAATGCAGGCGGTGTGTGGTCAGGGCATCGAGCACGCCGGTGGCGACCACGGCAGCCAGGCCTTTCACGGTGTTGAACCACGCCGAGGCGAAAGGCCCGTCCTGGGGCGTGATGCTGCCGGTGGAGAGCATCAGCAGCGGCAACACCGCCATCGGTTGCCCGAAGATTTGCAGCAGTTGCAGCACGTAGAAATCATCGCGAATCCATGCCGACGTGAGTTGCGCCCCGCCCACGCAGGACAGGATCAACATGCTCAAGCCAATGCCTAATACCCAGCGGCAATCGACCCAGCGCAAGTTGCACAACGCCGCCACCAACGGCAGTGCGATCAACTGCGGCAGCGCCATGATCAGCATCACCGGTGCAGTTTGCAGCGGGCGGTAGCCTTGCACCTGGGCCAGGTAGCTGGACGGAATGATCGTCACCGCCAGCAGCACGATCAGCACCCCGGCGAGCACAATCAGCGCGAACGACAGATTGCGTAGCCCAAGCATCTGCAACTTGAAAAACGGCATCGGGTGCGACCACTCGTTGATCATGAACAGCACCAGCAACACCAGGCCGCCGATCAACAATGAGGTAATCAGCGGCGACTCGAACCAGTCCAGCCGATTGCCCTGCAACAGGCCGATCACCAGCATGCAGATCGCCGGGAAGCCCAACAGCAAGCCGCGCCAGTTGAACTGCTTGAAGCGCTCCAGGCGCAGCGGGTCCTGGGGCAAGCCGTAGGCCACGGCCGCCATGGCCAGCAGGCACGGCCCGACAATCTGCCAGAACGCCCATTGCCAGCCGACGTATTCGGTCCACATGGCCGCCAGCGGTGTGCCGAGGCTGGGGCCGAAAGTGGCCGTGAGGGCATAGCCGGCCAGGCCGTACAGCTTGACGTTGGCCGGCAGGAACCGCAGGGCCACGGTCATCAGCATCGGCGGCAAGGCGCCACCGGCCAGGCCTTGCACGGTGCGCAGGATCAGCAGGCTTTCGTAGTTCGGTGCGAACGGGCACAGCACGCCAAGCACGGTGAACAGGCCGATGGCGCAGAGGGTGAAACGGCGCAGAGAGAACGTCACCGAACACCAGGGTGCAAAGGCCATCGCCGAGACAGAGGTGGCGGTGTAGGCAGCCACCAGCCAGGTGCCTTCGTCGAAGCCGATGTACATCGCACCACGAATATCGGCGAGAGCGACTTTGGTCACCATCTCGTTGAGGCCGGACACCAGTACCGCAAGCAATACGCCCACCAGGCCGATGATGATGCGCGGGCCGAAAACGGGCGGGGTAATGGCGGTCGGCTTGGCTGCGGCCAGGGGTGCGGGAGCAGCGAGGGACGTCATGAACTACAACTCGGAATAGGAAATACCCGAGCAGTTTAATAAGGCTTAGACATGACAAAAAGTGACTTATCGGAAGCTTATAAGTGCACCAGACGCAATGATCAAAATGTAGGCGATCTCTGTGGGAGCCGGGCTTGCCCGCGATTGCATCACCTCGCTATTCCTGAAAAACCGTGTCGCCCGCATCGCAGGCAAGCCAGCTCCCACATTGACCGAGCTCACTTGCGACTCACGTGGGCTGCGCTTCCTTCCACGTCGCCTCGCAGCATTCACGCATGGTCTCGCGCAGCCATCTATGGGCCGGGTCCTTGTCGAAACGCGGGTGCCAGGCTTGGGTCAGCACCAGGGTCGGCAGGGAAATTGGCAGGGTGAAGGCTCGCAACGGCAGCTTCAGGCGATTGGCGCTGTAGAGCGCTTCCTTGGGCACCGGCAGGATCAGGTCGGAGTCCGGCAGCATGAACATCGCGCCGTGAAACCCCGGGGCGATCATCGCGACTCGGCGTTCCAGCCCCTGGGCGTTCAGGGCGGTGTCGATGGGCCCCCGGGCAATGCCGCGGCGGGAGATGCTGATATGGGAATAGCTGGCAAACCGTTCGGCGGTGATTTCTCCATCGAACAACGGGTGCCCTTCCCGTGCCAGGCCGACGAAGGTGGTGGTGAACAGGTTCTGCACCTTCACTTCCGGGGTGATCGGCATGGTGTTGCCCACCCGCAGGTCGAGACGGCCTTCACGCAGGGCCTCGTCATCGGTGTCGCCTTCCGGCACGAAGCGCAGTTCGCACAGCGGTGCCATGCGTTCCATGGTGTCGAACAGCCGACCGCCATACACTCCGACAAAAAAGTCATTGGCCCGCACGCTGAAGCGCCGGCGCAGGGTGCGCAGGTCCACTTCGTCCGCCGAGCGGAACAGCAGCGCCGCCTGCTCCACCACGCTGCGCACCTGGCCCTGTAGCTCCAGGGCCTTGGGCGTCGGTACCAGGCCGCGACCGGCGCGCACCAGGATCGGATCGCCCACTGCTTCGCGGATACGCGTGAGGGTGCGACTCATGGCGGCCGGGCTCAGGTTCATCCGCCGCGCGGCGCCTACCACACTGCCCTCGTCGAGCAAGGCGTCGAGGGCGACCAGCAGGTTCATGTCCGGTAATTGCATGCCAAGCACTCGTGATGGGTTATGAGTGAACTTGGCGCAATCGTAGCAGACTGTGGTGAGGGAGCTTGCTCCTGCTGGGCTGCGAAGCAGCCCCAAAATTTGCAATCGAGACTTTTCTGAAAGAGCGCGGTGATGTTATTGGGGCCGCTTCGCGGCCCAGCGGGAGCAAGCTCCCTCGCCACAGGGTTGGTGTTTCAGTTGGGGTTGGTGTTTCAGTTGGGGTTGGTGTTTCAGTCAGCGCTGCATGCCCCAGCGCTTCACGGTGACCCGCTCCAGGGTGTCGAACACCAGGTTCTCCACCAACAACCCGATCAGGATCACCACCGCCAGGCCGGCAAACACTTTGTCGGTGTACAGCTCGTTGCGGTTCTGGAAGATGTACCAACCCAAACCGCCTTTGCCGCTGGTAGCACCGAACACCAGTTCGGCAGCGATCAACGTGCGCCAGGCGAACGCCCAGCCGATTTTCAGCCCTGCGAGAATCGACGGCAGCGCAGCCGGGATCAGGATGAACAACACGAAGCGCATACCCTTGAGGCCATAATTTCGACCGGCCATGCGCAAGGTTTCGGAGACGCCGAGGAAGCCTGAATAGGTGTTGAGCGCCAGCGCCCACAACACTGAATGCACCAGCACGAAGATCAGGCTGTTCTGCCCCAGGCCAAACCACAACAGCGCCAGCGGCAGCAGGGCAATCGCCGGCAACGGGTTGAACATCGAGGTCAGGGTGCTCAGCAGGTCACGCCCCAGTTGGGTCGACACCGCAAGCGTGGTCAGGGCAAACGCCAGCACAATGCCGATCAGGTAACCCTTGATCAGCACCACCAGCGAGATGCTGACCTTGCTCAACAACTCGCCACTGACCATGCCGTCGTAGAACGCGCTCAGTGTCTGCAGGAAGCTCGGCAGCAGCAAGTCATTGTTCTGATAACGGGCAGCCGCTTCCCAGAGGATCGCGAGCACGATCAGGATCAGGCTTTTACGCAGCCAGCCTTGTTGCCACAGGCGCTGGCGCCACGGCAACTCGCGCTCTACGCGAACACCGGGCAACGGTTCGAGAGTGATTTCATATTCCTGGCGCATGGTGCAAACCCTTCAATAAGCGATGCGGATATCGGCGAAACCCAGTTCGGTTTCCACCTCGGGCGCTTCATCAAACAACAGCCGATGAATGCGCCGCGCCGAAGCCTGGAACTCCACACCGCCGAGGCTGTGCAGGTCGTATTGATGGCTGTGGATTTCCGCCCGCACCCGCCCCGGGTGCGGCGACAGCAACAGGATGCGGTTGCCCACCACCAGCGCTTCCTCGATGGAGTGGGTGACGAACAGCAGGGTGAAACGCACCTCTTCCCAGAGCAGCAATAGTTCTTCCTGCATCTTGCGCCGGGTCAGGGCGTCGAGGGCGGCGAAGGGTTCGTCCATCAGCAGGATTTTCGGCTGCATGGCCAACGCCCGGGCGATTGCCACGCGGGCCTTCATGCCGCCGGACAGGGTGTGCGGGTAGGCATCGGCAAAGGCCGTAAGGCCGACCTTTTCCAGGTAGTACAGCGCCCGCTCTTCGGCCTCGCGACGCTTGAGGGTTTTGGACGCCAGCAGCGGGAACATGACGTTCTGCTTGACGGTTTTCCACGGCGGCAGTTGGTCGAACTCCTGGAACACCACGATACGGTCCGGCCCTGGCTGCTCGACTTTTTGCCCGAGCAGACGGATCTCGCCCTCACACGGCTTGATAAAGCCGGCGATGGATTTCAGCAGCGTGGATTTGCCGCAGCCCGAAGGCCCCAGCAATACAAAGCGGTCTGCCGGATCGATCGCGAAGCTGACCTGGTGAGTGGCCCGCACCACCCGTTCGGGCGTGCGGTATTCAAGGCTGACTTTATCCACCGAAAGCAGTGCTTCGGTGGTGGTCGGGTTGCTGGCCGTGTGGCCTTGCAAGGGCGCGTTCATGTCAGCTCCCTTGCAGCGGCTTGGCGTCCTGGAAGAAGTAATCCTTCCACGATTCGGGTTTGTTTTTGATCGCGCCGACGCGGTAGAGGAATTCCGCCAGCGGGTAGGTGTTTTTCGGTGTGACGCTGAATTCGAACTGCGGGTTTTCGATGATTTTCAGCAGCTCGGCGCGGTCGATCTTGGCCTTGGTCACGCGGATGTAGGTATCGGCGGCGGCACCTTTGTCGTTCTGGGCGAACTGCGCCGCTTCGGTCAGTGCCTCGACGAACGCCTTGTAGGTTTTCGGGTTGTCGTTGCGGAATTTCTCGGTGGCGAACAGCACGGTCGGCGAGTTAGGCCCGAGGATGTCATAGGAGTTGAGCACCACATGCACGTTCGGGTTGGTCAGGGCCTGCTCCTGGAACGGCGGGTTGGAGAAGTGCCCGGTCAGCTCGGTGCCACCGGCAATCAGCGCAGCCGTGGCATCCGGGTGCGGGACGGCAACAGTGTACTTGTCGAGGCGATTGAATTCCTTGTCGCCCCATTGCTTGGCGGCAGCGTATTGCAGGAAACGCGACTGCACGGAAACGCCCACTGCCGGTACGGCAATGCGGTCTTTTTCGGTGAAGTCGGCAATGGTCTTGACCTTGGGATTGTTGCTCACCAGGTAGTAGGGGAAGTTGCCCAGGGAGGCAACGGCTTTCACGTTCTGCTTGCCGTGGGTGCGGTCCCAGATAGTCAGCAGCGGGCCAACGCCGGCCCCGGCGATGTCGATGGAACCGGAGAGCAGCGCATCATTGACGGCTGCGCCGCCGGACAGTTGCGTCCAGTCGACCTTGATGTCGATGCCTTCCTGCTTGCCGTATTTTTCGATCAGGTTTTGGTCGCGCACCACGTTGAGCAACAGGTAGACGATGCCAAACTGCTCGGCGATGCGAATCTCGCCTTCGGCCTGGGCGGCGGCAGGCGCCACAAGACTGCCGGCCAGCAGGCTGACGCCCAGGCCAACCGTCGCGGCCAGGCGCGCAAATGGGGTTTTCTTGGACATGGTCATGCTCCGGGTCAGAAAGGCGCGTCGCCCTGGATGGTGGTGCGGTACAGCTTGCGCCGCAGGTGGCTGGGGCAGCCGGCCGCCAGGTGGATCAGCGAGCGGTTGTCCCAGAACACCATGTCGTGGGGCTGCCACTGATGGCGGTAGATGTTTTCCGGCAGCACGCTGTGGGCGTACAGCTGGGCAAGCAGGTCGCGGCTTTCATCCTCAGGCAGGCCGACGATGCGGGTGGTGAAGCCCTCGCTGACAAACAGCGCCTTGCGGCCGTTTTCCGGGTGGGTGCGCACAATCGGGTGTACCACTTCCGCCACTTGAGCGAGTTGCTCGGGCGTGAGGGTCGGGCGCCAATTGCCTTCGAATTTGGTTTCGCTGTAGCGTGCGGTGTAGGAATGCGCGGCGCTGCGGCCTTCAACGGCCTTGCGCAGGGACTCGGGCAGGTTGTCCCAGGCTTTATGCATGTCGGCGAACAATGTGTCGCCACCCTCGGACGGCAGCTCCTGGGCATGGAGCATCGAGCCCAGGCTCGGCAGCTCCTTATAGGAGAGGTCCGAGTGCCAGAACTTGCCGGCGTCTCCCAGGCCGATGGATTGGCCGTTTTCGATGATGTTGGAGACGATCAGGATTTCCGGGTGGTTGGCCAGCAGGAATTGTTTGAGCACATGGATTTGCAGCACGCCGAAACGGCGGCTGAAGGCGATCTGTTGCTCGGGGGTGATACGTTGGTCGCGGAAGACCACGACGTGATGGTCCAGATGCGCGCGGTGAATGCGTGCGAAGTCCTGGTCGCTGACCGGGCGGGCCAGGTCCAGGCCTATGATTTCGGCGCCGACGCTGCCGGGAAATGGACGGATCTCGAAGGTTTGTGTGGTGTCGGTCGCTGTTGGAACAGTAGAGGTGGCAGACATGAGTTCACTCCCGTGCAGTCAGGAGAGTGACTTTATAGTCATAAGAACCGCATTTTAAATACCGTTAGTGAATATCGATATGCAGCAATACCGCTGTTGGCCCGACTCCCGGGAATAAAATGTGCACGACGGACCTTTAGCCTGTAAGACCTGACAAATGGGAGCTGTGGGCCCGAAGAACACGCTGTTGAGTCGCTTACAAGCCGAAACCTTGCCCGTTTGACAAGCTTGTGGACAATCTCTAGTGTGCATTGGATCCAATTAGCCACCTCACCTTGAAAAGGAGGATAGCGTAGTCGTGACGCAGAAGCCGAACCCTTTGAGCAGCATCCAGATCAGCGGGCCTATCCCCGCCCATCTCGCCCGCTCCGTGATTGAAGAAACATTGCGCAACGCCATCCTGGATGGCCGCTTGCCCTGTGGCACCGCCATGCGTCAACAGGAGCTGGCCAGCTTGTTCGGGGTCAGCCGGATGCCGGTGCGCGAGGCATTGCGTCAACTGGAAGCCCAATCACTGCTGCATGTGGTCACCCACAAAGGCGCGGTGGTGGCGCCACTGATCGAGGACCACTCGGCGGAAACCTACGCCCTGCGCATACTCCTGGAATCCGAAGCGCTGCGCTTGTCGATTCCCCTGCTCACGCCCGATGACATCGCCCAGGCCGGCGCCTTTATCGACGCGCTGGAACGGGAAAGCGACTACACCGAAATCGGCCGCCTCAACCGCCTGTTCCACATGGCGCTATATGGCAAGGCGGGCAATCAGCGGTTGCTCAAGCTGGTTGAACACGGCTTGAACGAAGAGGAACGTTTCCTGCGCTTCAACCTCGAGGCCATGGGCCTGGGCAAGACGTCCCAGGAAGATCACCGCGAACTGCTCGACCTCGTGGCGCAAAAGAAGGTCGACGAAAGCATCCTGACCCTGCGTAACCACCTTACCCGCGGCATGGAGGTGATTACGGGTTACCTCAAAAGTCTTGAAGAGACTGAACAGAACGCTGCGCTGTAAATTCCGCGTGGAACTGAAACGCCTCCCTCGACCACAAAGCGCTGCAAAGTGACGCTGGCCGACGGAGGCCAGCGCACCACCATTATCCCGTTAAACCATTAAGCCCAAAGAAAACTTCACACACTCCGCAGAGCGATCCAACTACCGCACTATTCCAACTCGAAAAACTTATAAAACTAAAAACACCTGAATACTTAATCAGATTATTACCAACACTCCAATTCTCCCAATCGACAGCGTGAATCCATGCTCGGTGCGTCACTGCGCGTGGCGTTCCTTTAAATAAAGCCTTGGTATTTTGTCACAGCATGCTGCTTGCCAGTAACAGTGTCAGCCTCGTACAGGGCTGCCTGTTATCAAGGCAACCGCGCATCCGTGAAAACCAATGTTTATTTGTCGCTAAAGCACAACGCTTTTATCAGGGAAGAGACAACGACTTATAGGCATCAACATGTTCCAGCACTCACACCTGCTTAAACAAAAAAAGCAGAAGTTACATATCCATCCAATATTCAAACATATAAATACCCTTCCAAAGTTGCAGTACTTTATGGAAAACCACGTATTCGCCGTGTGGGACTTCATGACACTCACCAAACGCCTGCAACATGACCTCACCGGTATGCGCCTGCCCTGGTTACCGCCAACGGACCCGCAAGCGGCTCGCCTGATCAATGAGATCGTATTGGGCGAAGAGTCGGACGCGTATCCCGGCCATGGGCACGGCAGCCACTTCGAGTTGTACCTGGAAGCCATGCGTGAAGTCGGCGCGAGCACGGCGAACATCGAGCGGTTCGTCAGCCTGCAGCGTGACGGCAACGATGCAGAAACGGCCCTGCAAAAAATCGATATCCACCCGTCCGTGGCCCGGTTCGTCAGAAGTACCCTGCAGGTTGCCCTGGACGCACCGACGCACTGCGTGGCGGCTGCGTTTCTCCACGGGCGCGAGAGCGTCATCCCGGCGATGTTCAAGCGCATCCTGGAGGAGTGCGAGGTGCTCCATCGCCAGGCGCCCACCTTCTGCTACTACCTCAAGCGCCACATGGAGATCGACGCCCAGGAGCATGGCCCGGCGGCAACGCAATTGCTGCAACGCCTTACCCTCGGCGACCCAAGCCGCGAGCAGCAAGCCGACAGTTGCGCCCTCGGCGCCGTGGAAAGCCGCCTGGCCTTATGGGATGGGTTGCATAGGTGCCTGCCGGAGATGAGCGCATGAACCCTGCCGACTACCGCTCATTTGCCGACGACTGGGAGCGCCGCGCGACCATCCGCACACGCCCGCGGCGGCTGCTGGAAAACGATCAGAAACTGATCTACCCCCTGAGCCGACAGCCCCTGGTGCTGAGCGCAACCTTTATCGACCGATGCCCGCAGTGCCGTGATTTTGTCTTGCTGCAGACGTTCTACAAGTTCATCAACGACGTGGTGATCTTTGAAACCGAGATCGTCGACAAGACCGCACGCAGCATCGCCAAGAATCGCTTTTCGGTGCCCTTCCCGCTTGCCTGTCGCTACGACGCCATGACCGTGGTGGTGGACGAGGATTACCACGCCCTCGTCGCCCTCGATTTCATGCAACAGACCATCGAGATGACCGGGATCCCACCCCTTGAACTACCCGCGCAAATCGAGCTGAGCCGCGCCTTGCCTGCCGCACTGGCGCTGGCGCCCGAACACCTGCGCGATGCCGTGGAACTGATTGCCGTGGCCATCGCCGAGAACACCGTGACCCATGACGTGGCAGCGTTTTCCAAGGACGACAGTGTCAAGCAGTCCATCCGTGGGTTGATGGCCGACCACTTGTTTGACGAGGGCCGCCACGCGCTTTTCTGGACGCGCCTGGTGCGTATTTATTGGCAGTCTGCAGACGCCGCGGACCGCGACTGTATCGCCCGGATCCTGCCGGTTTTTCTCCAGCATTACCTGACCCACGACCTGCAGAAAAACTTCGACCTGCACTTGATCGAGCACCTGGATGTCAGTGACGGCACGCGCTCTGCGCTGCGCACTGAAGTGCAGGCGATGGGCTTTCCCATTACCCGCCAGCACCCGTTGATCGGCAATATCATGGGCTTCCTGAACCACAGCGGCCTGCTGCAAACGCCGAGTGTGGTTCTGGCGCTGGATGCCTTTCTTGCGGCGCCAGGAGGGCACCCATGAGGCACCTGAAGATTGGGCTGGCGGGCTTCAGCGCGGCGCTGAATGAACTGGGTGAGACATTGGCGCAATACGGTCATGGGGTGCTGCGAGCACAGGATGTCACCCACCTAGACCTGCTGATTGATGACGGTAGCGAGGAGGTTCCGCCCGGCGTGACGTGCACAGCCTTGATGAGCCTGCGCGTGGGTATGGGAGCGTTGACCGACTGTGGATTGCCGGCCCTGCAGCTCAGGTGTTACGCCCACTCACGGCGACTCCTGACAACCCTGGAGGTTGCCGGAGAAGCCTGTGGCAATGGTCAACGGCTGCGTCAACACGCAGTAAGCAGCCTGGTGGAGTGGGTAGCCCAACAGGTGAGTGGGTTCTCCCGGGACCCGGGCTATTTCTCGCAGGCGGCCGTCGCCTCTGATGATCCGGAACACGGCCTGCAAGCGCTTGCATCCCTGGCGTACCTGCATCGTTTTAACCTGACGGCCGATTTGGTTCTGCAGCAGCAAGCCCTGGTACCCCTGATCGAACGATTGGAAAACAGTCTGCAAACCTTCGCCGACCGGCCAGCGTTGAACATTGCCGGCAGCGGGCTGACTTACCGACAGTTGCATCGCCAGAGCCTGGCTATCCAGCACCGTCTGCGACCTCTGCTTGGGCCCCACGATACGCCGCCGGTAATCGGCGTCTGCCTGGACAAATCCCTGGAGCTGTACGCCAGCATTCTCGCGGTACTCGCCTGCGGTGCGGTGTACCTGCCCCTGGAGCCGGGCCACCCGCTGCAACGCCAGCAAGCGATGCTGGAAAACGCCGGCGTCTCGGTGCTGCTGGATGATGGCAAGCATCCACTGCGGGACGGGTTTTGTGCATTGGATGTGAGTGCCGTCGACACTCCCGACACCTCGCTGCCAATGCGCCAGTGCCCCGCCATGGACGACCCTTGCATGGTGCTCCACACCTCGGGCACTACCGGCCAACCCAAGGGCGTGCTGCTCAGCCAGCACAACCTGGCCCATTTCAGCGCCTGGTTCAGGGGTCATGTGCAGCTGAGCGAACACAGCCGGGTCTTGCAGTTTTCGCCCTTGAGTTTTGACTCGTCCCTGATCGATATCTTCCCGAGCCTGATCGCGGGCGCCGAGCTGATCGTGCCCAGTGAGGACCAGCGACGCGACCCGCAGCAACTGGTGGAGTTGATCCGACAACAGCGCGTTACCCACGCCTTCCTGCCGCCGGCGCTGCTGAGCATCCTGCCGCTGGATCAACCCCTGGGCCTGGCGCACCTGATGACCGGAGGCGACGTGTGCGAGCCCTATGTCATCGAGCAGTTGGCAGGCCAGTGCCGCCTGCACAATTTCTACGGGCCCACCGAAGCCACCGTGCTGGTGACCAGCCACACGTTGCAGCCGAGCGACAGCAATCGCAACCTCGGCACGCCCATCGCCAACAGCCAGGTACTGATCCTCGACGAGCACCTGCAACCGGTGGATGAGCAGGTGTTGGGCGAACTGTACATCGCCGGTCCCGGCGTCAGCCTGGGTTACCTCAACCAGCCGCGTCAGACCGCCGAGCATTTCGTCCCCCTGGAGTTGCCCGACGGGCAGACCTTGCGGGCCTACCGCACAGGCGACCTGGCGAAGTGGACCGCTGCCGGCATCGAGTTGGTCGGGCGCCGGGATCAGCAGGTGAAGATCCGTGGGTTCCGGGTCGAACCGCAAGAGATCGAACATTGCCTGCGCAGCAGTCAGCTGTTTCGCCAAGTGGCGGTGGTGATTGACCGTGAGCGGCGAATCCTGGCTTTTGTTGCTCAGCCCGAAACACAAGACGCCCTGCCTGCACTGACGCAGCATGCCCGGCAAACACTGCCGGACTATTTGCGGCCAACCCTGTGCACGGAACTTGCGAGCATGCCGTGCACCCCCAACGGAAAGGTCGACCGCCAGGCATTGCTGGCGTTACCGACTCCAACGCTGCCGGCCATCATTCACGGCGAACCGCACACGCCCATGCAAGTGCAGTTGCTCAACCTGTGGAGCGAGTTGCTGGGTATGCCGGTCACGCAGCTGTCGGCCGACGAGAGCTTCTTCAATCTTGGCGGCCATTCCATC
Source organism: Pseudomonas sp. F8002 (assembly GCF_013385495.1). Taxonomy (NCBI): domain Bacteria; kingdom Pseudomonadati; phylum Pseudomonadota; class Gammaproteobacteria; order Pseudomonadales; family Pseudomonadaceae; genus Pseudomonas; species Pseudomonas sp. F8002. The sequence continues at coordinate 252,258 of NZ_JACAPW010000010.1, forward strand.
CTGCTGTCGACGATGCTGCTGCGTATCCGCGAGCAGTTCGGGCGCAGCCTCTCCCTAAGCCGGTTTTTTGAAACCCCCACGGTTCGTACCCTCGCTACGCTGATGGGGGACGACGCACCACCCGAAGCACCGACCGGCCAGGCTACCCGGGATGCGCTGCGTGAGCTGCATGTGCAGGCATTGCCGGCTGAACAGGCGGGCGAACGTCGCCGGGTGATCGTGACCGGGGCCAACAGTTTTCTCGGGGTGCATATCGTCGAGGCACTGTTGGCCGAGGGTGCACTTGAAGTGGCCTGCCTGGTGCGCGAACGGCCCGGACATTCGGCGACCGCGAGGTTTGCCGAGGCCCTGCGAGAGTACCGTCTGGAACACCTGGACCTGAGCCGGGTGCAGGTGTATGCCGCCGACATCAGCCAGCCGCGTCTTGGCCTGTCGAGTGAGGTGTATGACTACCTCGCCGGGGAGTTCGGCGTGTTGGTGCACAACGCCGCCCACGTCAATCATGTGATGGATTACGCCACCCTGGCCAAGGACAACGTCGAACCGGTGCTGGAATGCCTGCGCCTGTGTGAAACCCGGTGCAAGAAGGTCTTCAATTTTATCTCGACGCTGTCGGCCGCCAGCACTATCGACGCACATGGCCAGGTACTCGAAAACCCCGCCGCGGCCACCCCGCCGCTCTACATCCAGAATGGCTACAACCTGTCCAAATGGGTTGCCGAACGCTTGCTGGGACGCGCCGCAGCGCAAGGTGCCTGGGTCAATATCCATCGCCCGGGGAACATCAGCTTCAACAGCCGCAGCGGAGTCTGCGAGCCACAGAAGAATCGCCTGATGTTGATGCTCAAAGGTTCACTCCAACTGGGCCTGGTGCCGCACCTTGAGTTGAATTTCGACCTGATGCCGGTGGACTTTCTCGCCCGGTTTATTGCGTTCCACAGCAGCCGCTGCCGTGCTGGAGGGACGGTGTTCAACCTGCATAACCCGCAGCCCCTGAGCTGGGAAACCTACGTCGACGCCTTTCGCCAGGCAGGCCACGCATTCGAGCTGGTGAGCGTGGCTCACTGGCAACGTCACCTGCACACAGTGGACAGCCGCAATGCGCTGTTCGGCGTACTGGGCTTCTACCTCAACGGGGTGGGCGAGGACATCGGCGATACCTCGATGATCCGCCATGACAACGCACGACGCGGCGTCGAGCAGATGGGCGGACGCTACCCCGAAAAAAATCCGGCGCTGTTACGCAAGGGCTGCGAGTACCTGCGCAGCACCGGTTTCCTGTGACCAGGCTCTCAATTGAAGGAAGACCTTATGAAACCCGATACGTTGATTCGCAACCCTTGCGCCAAACCTGTGGTGTCCTCAGTTGTGGTTGCCTGCGATGCCGCCAGTGCGTGGGCGGTGGTCGGCGACTTTGGCGGATTTGAAAGATTCATCCCCGCCTTGTCCCACATCGAAATCACTGGTGCGGGCGCGGGATCGCTGCGCAAGAAGTTCTTCCACGATGGACACCTGGTGGTGGAGCAACTCAACAGCCGCGACGAGCAGGCCATGCGCATGACCTGGACCACGATCTACAACACCTTGGGCGTAGCACGGTTGTGGGCCGCCATGGATGTCGAACCGTTGGGAGCAGGATCCTCACGGGTGACCTGGACGATCATCGCCGAGCCGGTTGAACCTGGCATGGAGGGATTTGAGCCGTTTGTGCAGGCATTCGCCGACGGTGCGCTGGCGAATGTGCGAGCGATGTTTGGCTAAAGGAGACAGGAGCGAGCAGGCTCGCTCCTGTGTGCTCATCGATCAGATTTTGAAACTGTCGACCAACTGCTTCAGGCGGTTGGCCTGTTGAGACAAGGCGTCGCAATCCTTCAAGGTTTCGTTGAGGTTGGCCACGCCCTGCTGGTTCAGCAGGTTGATCTGGTTGATGTCGACGTTGAGAGTTTCCACCACGGCGGTCTGTTCCTCGGTGGCGGCCGCTACCGACTGGTTCATCCCGTCGATCTCGACGATCCGCTGCGTCACGCTGACCAGGCGTTCACCGGCCTGGTTGGCGACCTCGACGCTTTCTTCGCTCGAGGTCTGGCTGGCGTTCATCGTGGTCACGGCCTCACGCGAGCCAATCTGCAGCGAGGTGATCATTTTGTGGATCTCTTCTGCCGACTCCTGAGTGCGGTGCGCCAGGTTGCGTACTTCATCCGCCACCACGGCAAACCCACGCCCGGCCTCACCGGCACGTGCCGCTTCAATCGCGGCGTTGAGGGCCAACAGGTTGGTTTGCTGGGAGATGCCCTTGATCACGTCCAGGATGTGGCCGATGTTGTCGGTGCTGGCGTTCAGGGTTTCAATCTGCGTGCAGGACAGGCTGATTTTTTGCGAAAGCTCCGACATCGCCAGGATGGTTTTCTCAACGACCTTGCGCCCATCATCGGCCTGCTCACTGGCACCGCTGGCGTGTTGCGAAGCATCAGCGGCGTTGCGCGCGATTTCCTGCGTGGCGGCCCCCAGTTCGTTGATCGCTGCGGCCACACTGTTGGTGCGCGCGCTTTGTTCGTCGGAACCGATGATCGACGCATTGGACGAGGCCATTACTCGCTGGGACAGGTCGTGCACCTGGCGCGTCGCCGAGGAAACTTCGGAAATCGACGCGTGAATACGCTCGACGAATTGGTTGAAGGCACTGCCCAAGTCACCGAACTCGTCCTTGCTTTCCACTGTCAGGCGGCGGGTCAGGTCACCCTCGCCCTGGGCGATGTCCTGCATGGCGCGGCCCATGGTGGTCAGCGGGCGCATCAAGACCTGGATCAGGACGCTCAGGAACACGGCAATGGCGGCAACCGCAATGAACATGGCGATCAATGCCGAGGTACGGAACTTACCCAGCGGTGCGTAGGCTTTGTCTTTGTCGATCGACAGGCCGATGTACCAGTCGGCATTCGGCAACCCGCTGATCGGGGTGAAGGACAAAATCCGTTCCTGGCCATTCAAGACCACTTCCTGGCTGAGCTTCTCGATGCGCACGTTGGTGCCGGGATAGATGTCCTTGAGGTTCTTCATCACCTGGTCCTGGTCCGGGCTGACGATCACCTGACCATCACCGCTGACCAGGAATGCATGGCCGATGCCGCCGAAATCCACCGAGTTGATGATCTTCACCAGGGTTTGCAGGCTCAGGTCACCGCCGACCACGCCAAGCAGTTCGCCATCCTTTTTCACCGGCATCGCGATGGTCACGATCAGCCCGCCTACCGCAGCCATGTAGGGCGGTGTGAGCATGGTCTTGTCGGCTGCGACAGCTTGCTTGTACCAGGGACGCTGACGCGGATCGTAGCCATCGGGCATTTTGGCGTCGGGACGCTGGGTGAACACGCCGTTGGTGGAACCGACGTAGGTGAACTGGAAGTTGGAGGTAAATGCCGACTGGTCGACCAACCCCGGAAGATCGGCAGAGCTGCCTTGATGGGCCACGTTTTGCGCGAGGCTTTCCAGTACCAGCACCCGCCCGCTGAGCCAGTTCTGCACGCTGCTGGCGGTGAGTTCACCGGATTGCTGAATGGACGACTCCAGGTTTTGCCGGATGGTATTGCGCTGCAAGTAGTCGTTGTAGAACGTGAATAACGCGAAGGCCAGAACCACTACGCCTGACGCGGCCAACAGAATTTTATGACTGAACTTGAGATTCATTTCATTGACTTCTTTTTGCCAAAAGGGGGTGAGCGTGCCGGATGCAACATTCCATGTAACGGTATAGGCAGACTCTGCGACTGCTCTATTTCGGTGCACGCATGGCTCGTCAGGCTTTCGGCCAAGGCAGGATAAATCTTAGGAATTTGTGAGAAGCATCTGCTTTTAATGTCAGAAACCGACCAGTGGTAGCGCTCTAACGTCAGGAGTTGCAAAATTTTTCAGGCTTGTCGACAATGCGACTAATTATCATTTGTGACGCTTTGCCAGGCCGTGTGAATGCCCTCATCCGAGTACGCAGTACAGACGCTTTACAGCAACCATCATGGCTGGCTGAACACTTGGCTGCGCAGCCGACTGGGTAACGCAGCGGATGCGGCGGACCTGGCCCAGGACACGTTCGTGCGGCTGCTGCAAAAAACCGAACGTTTCGAACTCAAGGCCCCTCGCGCTTTCCTGCGCACTATCGCGCGGGGCCTGGTGATCGATCATTGGCGTCGCGAAGAAATCGAGCGCGCCTACCTGGAGTCCATCGCGCATTTGCCCGAAGCCTTGGCGCCGAGTGCTGAAGAACGTGCGTTGATTCTGGAATTGCTGGAGTCCATCGCCCGGCTTCTGGACGGACTCAAGCCCAAGGTACGCAAGGCGTTTCTACTGGCTCAATGCGACGGCCTGACGTACAAGCAGATTGCGCAGCAGATGGGTGTATCACTGCGTTCGGTGGAACGCTATGTCGCCGAGGCGCTTTATCACTGTTATGTGCTGCGGTATGAGGCATGACCTCGATGGATAACACCGCGCGCGCAGGAATCGACCCGCAGGTGGTCAAGCAGGCCATCAGCTGGATGCTGCGCCTGCGTAACAATCGCGCCAATGTCCGCCTGAAGGCGCAGTGCGAGCACTGGCGCGAGGCTCATCATGAACACGAGTTGGCCTGGCAACGCGTGCAGGCACTGCAGCATGAATTAAGCAGCCAGTTGGCGGCGATTCCCGGGGCCCATGTGGCGCTGGAGAACAGTGCCCAGCGCCTTGGGCGCCGGCAGGCATTGAAGGTATTGTCCGGCGTGCTGTTGATGGGTTCGGCGGCCTGGGTCAGCCGAGACCTCACCGGCTGGCAGCGTTGGACCTCTGACCTGGCTACCACCACTGGCGAACGCCGTAGCGTGCAACTACCGGATGGCACGCGCCTGCAGCTCAATACCGATAGCGCAGTGGACCTCGACTTCAACCCGCAACAACGCTTGATCACATTGGTGCGCGGGGAAATCCTGGTGACCTGCGGCGCCGCGGCGACCGCCCCCCTGCTGGTTCGCACCCGCCATGGTTTGTTCGAAGGTATCGACGGGCGATTTGTGGTGCGCCAGGACAGCGATTGCACACGCCTGAGCGTCGCGTCAGGCAACGTGGCGATTCATTCACCGCATACCGCCGACGGGCTTTTCACTCAAGTGCATGCAGGAGAAAGCTACCTGGTGCGTCAGAATGCGGCCGCTCTGGCACCGCCTTCGGATATGGATACAGGGGCCTGGGCCGACGGATTGATCGTCACCCGCAACATGCGTCTTGCCGATTTCCTGGCGGAGGTGGGGCGCTATCGCCATGGTTATCTGGGCTGCTCGAGCGATATCGCAGATTTGCGCTTGTCTGGTGTTTTTCGCCTGGAGGACACCGAGAAACTATTGGCGATCCTTCCGCAGACGCTGCCTGTGCGCCTGCGCTATCGCACCCGCTGGTGGGTGAGCCTGGAGCGTCAGGCCTGATTATTTTTGGCGTGCCTGAGTTATTTTTGGCGGCTTTTTTCCGTGAGTCCGGCTTAGACAGTAAGCAATTCAATCTGCCTTCAGCGACCTCTACGGATCTCGATAATGACTGTGCGTTTTTTCAGCAACTCTCCCTCTTCCTACCCTTTGCTCGGCAAAGCCGTACGCGCAGCATTGCTGTCGACCACGATGGGCATCGGCTTGCTGCCAGTGGCCGGTGTCGCGGCTGATAGCGGGGTCGAACGTATCAGCCAGCGCTATGACATCCCGGCAGGCGCGCTGAGCGATGTGCTCAATCAGTTTGCCCGTCAGGCAGGCATCACCCTTTCCAGCACGCCTGCGCAGACTCAGGGCCGACAGTCTCCCGGGCTGCACGGGGAGTACTCGGCCGAACAGGGCCTGAGCCAATTGCTCAACGGCTCAGGCTTGCAGGCGCAGGCCCAGGACGACGTGAGTTTCGTGTTGCAGGTCCAGCCCGAGAGCGAGGCGCTGACCTTGCCGACCACCGACATCAAAGGCTTCGCCCTGGGTAATGCCCTGGGCAGCATGGAAGGCTACAACGCGACCCACAGCCAGATCGCCACCAAGACCAGTACCGCGCTGCTGGAAACGTCTCAGACGGTTTCAGTGGTGACCCGCGAGCAGATGGACGACCAAGGCTCGCAAACCGTTGCCCAAGCCATGCGTTACACCCCTGGCGTGCTGACCAACCCTTATGGCGCCACTCACCGCTATGACTATGTGGCGATGCGTGGTTTCAACGACGGTTCGGTGGATAACATCTACCTGGACGGTTTGAAATCCATGGGTGACAGCGGAACCTACAGCACCATGCAGGTGGACCCGTATTTCCTCGAGCGCGTAGATATCCTCAAAGGACCGTCATCGGTGCTCTACGGGCGCAGCTCGCCGGGTGGGCTGGTGGCGTTGACCAGCAAGAAGCCATTGTTTGAGCCATACCATCAGGTCCAGGCCACGATAGGTTCCCAAGGGCAGCGAGGCATGGGTTTCGACTTCAGCGGCCCGGTGGATGACGACAAGCGCATTGCTTACCGACTGACCGGGCTTGCAGACAAGTCCGACACGCAATTCGACCATGCCAAGGAAAAACGCTACGCGCTGGCACCCACCTTGAGCATCGACTTTACCGATGACACGTCCCTCACACTCCAGGCTTACCTGCAGCATGACCCCGACGGTGGCTACCACGGAGGCATGCCGGCAGATGGCGCGTTGCACCAGCGCAACGGCCAGCGGATCTCCAACCACTTCTTCGAAGGCGAGCCGGGCATTGATGGGTACAAGCGTGATCAACAGTCGTTCGGCTATCAGTTCGAGCATCGCTTCAATGATGTTTTCACCGCGCGGCAGAACTTTCGGTATCTGGACTCCAAGGTCCGGCTGGACCAGGTATATGCCTATGGCTGGACTACGCCCACCAGTAATGAGTTGAATCGCTATTACTCAGGCGGTGACGAAAAGCTGCATGCGTTCATCATCGACAACATGCTGCAGGCTGAATTTTTTACCGGCGCGACCAAGCATACGGTGTTGATGGGGGCGGACTATCAGCGGCGCAAAACCGTCGTGGACTGGAGCAGCGGCTCTCTTGCGCCAATCAATGCGTTCAACCCGGTGTATGGCAATTCCGAGATCAGCTATTACAGCCCAACCAGTTATCTGCGCCGGCTCGAGCAGACCGGCGTTTACCTGCAAGACCTGATTGAGATGGACAAGTGGCGGTTCTCCCTCGGGTTGCGTCAGGACTGGGTTGAGACCTCCGATGAAAATCGCATTGCCGAAGCGGGACGACCGCTGGGCACAGAGATCAGTGATAAACGTACCAAACTGACCGGCCGGGCCGGAGCGCTCTACTTGTTTGATAACGGTCTCGCGCCCTACGTCAGCTATTCCGAATCCTTCAACCCGAACTCCTATTCGGACAGTGCCGGCAATCCCCTTGCACCTACCGACGGCACCCAGTGGGAAGTCGGCTTGAAGTATCAGCCGCCGGGTACCGACAATTTGTTCACGGCCTCGCTGTTCCGCATCGACCAGGAAAACCTGGCGACCAAACTGCCGCAGGAAAACTTCTATCGCGCTGTCGGCGCTGTGCGCTCCCAGGGCCTGGAGCTGGAGGCGCATATGCAGTTGACCGACCATCTCAAATTGTTGGGCAGCTATACCTTCACCGATATCGAGTATTCGAAGTCGATGGTCAGCACGCTGAGTACTGCGGACAACGTGATCGAGAACAAGGGGAACTCGCCGACGCAGGCGCCGCGTCATATGGCGTCGGTATGGGCAGACTACAAGTTCGATAGCGGCGCACTGGATGGCCTGCGACTCGGTGGTGGTGTTCGTTATGTCGGCTACAGCTGGGCAGATGCGGAGAACACCATGAAGGTGCCCGCCTACACGCTGTTTGATGCCTCGATGGGTTATGACCTTGGCAAGGTTGGACTGAAGGGTGTGGATGTACGCCTGAATGCCAACAACCTGACGAACGAGTCTTACGTGGCGTCGTGTGCCAGTTTGAACTTCTGCTACCTGGGTGAAGAGCGCAACGTCAGTGCGACGGTGAGCTACCAGTTCTAATCCCTCTCGATTCATACAAAGCCAGTTCCTGATTCCAGGCGCTGGCTTTGTCGTCTTTGCAGGAAATTTTTATGCGCGCATTGCTGGTTTTACTTCATCGCTACATCGGGTTGGCAACGGCGTTGTTTCTGATGATGGCGGGACTCACGGGCAGCCTTCTGGCGTTTAACCATGAGTTGGATGAATGGCTCAATCCCGGCTTTTATGGAGCAACGGCCAAAGGTTCGGCATTGCCGCCAGGTGAACTGGTGGACACGTTGCAGGGGCAGCATCCCAAACTGCAAGTCTGGTACATGGAGTATCCACAAGAGGCCGGTCATACCGCGATGCTGGCGGCAGTTGCGAGAAACGATCCGGCGACGGGCAAACCCTTTGAGGAGCCCAACCAGGTCTTTTACCTGGATCCGGTCAGCGGCGAAGAAATGGGCCGGCGTGTTTGGGGGGCTTGCTGCTTTCAGCGCGAGAACTTCATTCCGTTCATTCTGGAATTTCACTACAACCTGACACTGCCGGGTAATTGGGGTTTGTGGCTGATGGGACTGGTGGCGATCGCATGGGTGTTCGATTGTTTTATCGCGCTTTGGCTGACCCTGCCGAGAGGTAAACCGTTCTGGAAGAAGTGGTCCACGGCGTGGAAGATCAAGGGCGGCCACGCTTACCGGCTGAACTTCGACCTGCATCGTGCAGGCGGGTTATGGCTTTGGCTGTTGTTGCTGCCGATTGCAGTCAGCAGCGTCGCGATGAATTTGCCGAGCCAGGTGTTCAAGCCTGCTGTCTCGCTGTTCTCACCGGTTGAGCCTAGCGTCTATGAGGCCCGTGGCGGGTTACCCGCCGAGCAATTGGGCGTGACACAACTGAGTTATCAACAGGCCTATGAGCGGGCGCTGGAGGAAGGCAAGCGGCTGGGACTGACGGCGGCGATTGGAGAGCTTTACTACAGCTTTGAGTACAACTTTTATGGGGCGGGTTTTGGACAACATGATACCGAGGCCCATGGGAAATCCTGGTTGTTTTTCCACGGGACGGATGGGCGTTTACTGGGGCAGGAAATAGCAGGGCAAGGTACGTTGGGAGAGCGCTTTTATCGGCTGCAACTGCCGATCCATGGGGGCAGGATCATCGGGGTGGCGGGTCAGGTGCTGATTGCGCTGCTGGGAGCTGTGATCGCGATGTTGTCTGCTACCGGGATCTATATATGGTGGCGCAAGTTAATGGCCAGGCGAAGCAGTAAGGCACGCAAAGGGTGAGCCGGTTCTAGTTGTTTGCCCAGCCCTTAAACGACAAAACCCCTGTCTGCGCTAGCAGACAGGGGTTTCGGAATTTAATCTTGACGATGACCTACTCTCACATGGGGAAACCCCACACTACCATCGGCGATGCATCGTTTCACTGCTGAGTTCGGGATGGGATCAGGTGGTTCCAATGCTCTATGGTCGTCAAGAAATTCTGTGTACCAGACCGTTGCGTTCGCAACGTGCCGGTGAAAATCATGGACTTCTACATAAACAAAACCCCTGACTGCATA
>NZ_JACAPW010000011.1:0-99409 GCF_013385495.1 Pseudomonas sp. F8002
AATTCCAGAACCCCTGATTGCTAACGCAATCAGGGGTTTTGTTTTGGGCGGTCGGAAAATTTGGGCGGTCGAATTTCAAGCATCTTCAATGCTAACGTCCTGCCTTTCTATGCAATGGCCTAATGCATGGCTATCATGCGTGCCTCATTGTGAGGCGAGACCTGCATGCTGACGTTGTTGAAACTTCTAAAAGATGGTCGATTCCACTCCGGGGAGGCGCTCGGTGCTGCCTTGGGTGTCAGTCGCAGTGCTGTATGGAAGCAGCTTCAGCATCTCGAGGCGGAATTGGGTCTACCTATCCATAAAGTGCGCGGCAGGGGGTATCAGTTGGCTGCGCCCCTGATACTGTTAAGTGCCGATGAAATAGCTCGGCATGTACCTGTTCCTGCATGGCCTGTTCATATCTTTGACTCCATTGACTCTACCAATGCCGAGGCATTGCGGCTGATTGAATCGGGTCGCACTGCGCCATTTCTTGTGCTTTCAGAACAGCAAACTGCAGGCAGGGGAAGGCGCGGACGAAAGTGGGTCAGTCCTTTCGCTCAAAACGTCTACTACAGCCTTGTGATGCGGATCGAAGGCGGCATGCGTCAGTTGGAAGGGCTAAGCCTGGTGGTCGGACTTGCAGTTATGCAGGCGCTGCGCGACGCGGGTGTTCGTGGTGCGGGGTTGAAGTGGCCAAATGACGTTTTGGTCGGGCAGAAAAAGATCGCCGGAATTCTCCTGGAACTGGTCGGGGATCCCGCTGACGTCTGTCACGTCGTTATTGGTATCGGCATCAACGTGAACATGCAGAAGGCGGATGAGGTCGATCAGCAATGGAGCTCCGTACAGTTGGAGAGCGGCAGTGCTGTTGATCGCAACTACCTGGTAGCGCGTCTTGGAGTGCAGCTGCAGGCGTATCTTGAGCGTCACCAGGCATCTGGCTTTTCGGCAATTCAGGGTGAGTGGGAGCAAAGCCATTTATGGCAGGGCCGGCCTGTATCGCTCATCGCGGGCGTGAACCAGATTGACGGCGTGGTGCTGGGGGTCGATGGGCAAGGTGCATTGCGGTTGAGCGTGGATGGTGTTGAGAAAGTATATAGCGGTGGTGAGCTAAGCCTGAGGTTGCGTGATGATTCTTGAGCTCGACTGTGGGAATAGCTTTATCAAATGGCGGGTACTTGAGTCGGATAAGGCTCGTATCTTTGCCGAAGGTGTCGTTGGGTCGGATGCCTCGCTGATCGACAGCCTGTTCGCGCTCCCGGGGCTCGCGTTAAAAGACTGCCGGCTGGTGAGTGTTCGCGCTTCGGATGAGACAAGTCAACTGGTCGCTACCCTGGTCGAGGCATTTGGCGTCAAGGTGCTGTGTGCTGCTTCGGCGAGGCAGATGGGTGGGGTGCGGAACGGGTACGAAGATTTCGAGCGCCTGGGACTGGATCGTTGGCTCGCGATGCTGGGTGGGTTTCAGCTGGCGTCGGGCGCGTGCCTGGTGCTCGATTTTGGCACCGCCGCAACAGCAGACTTCATTTCCGCAGACGGTGAGCATCTCGGCGGTTTCATTTGTCCGGGGATGCCGCTGATGCGTAATCAGCTTCGAACACATACCCGCAAAATACGCTATGACGATATCGCCGCTGAACGGGCTCTTGAGGCGCTGTCTCCAGGGCGCACAACTGTGGAGGCGGTAGAACGCGGCTGTACGCTCATGCTGAGGGGCTTTGTGTTGACCCAGCTGGAGTTGGCTCGAAGCTATTGGGGGAGCGATTTTACCGTCTTCCTTACCGGTGGGGACGCTGAGCTCGTGGCTGACGCTGTGCCTCACGGTAGGCTTGTCCCTGATCTGGTTTTTGTTGGCTTGGCGATGGCGTGCCCTTTGTCCTGAGGTTTTTATGCGTTGGCTGTTTCTGCTTTTGCTGGTCCTCAATGTCTTCTATTACATCTGGCATCAGCAGGAGGCCCCTCTGCGCGCTAAAGATGTCACGCCTTTGGCTCTCTATCGTGGTTCTCAGCAAGATATCCGCCTGTTGAGCGAATCGGCTGATGCGATGGTTCGGCGAGACAGGGCAAAAGCGCCTGATGCGCAGGCGACGTGCTTGTATATCGGCGGTTTGCCTGATCAGAAAGAGGCTCAGTCCGTTGAGCAGCGCCTCACCAGCCTGGATATCAAGGTCAGGCTGCAGTCTCTGAACCTGCCTGATGCGTCGGGATACTGGCTGCGAGTGGCCCCTGAAAGCAGGCGTCTGGCCGATGATCTGCCCTTTGAAAACCTTGCTAATGAATTCAATGAGTTAAAACATAAAATAATGCCGTGCGAAGGCATTGCAACCTTCGAATAGTTTGCATAGAATGGCGCCCGCTTCGCAGTGAAGACCTTCTAGGTCGACAGGGTGAAGTGAAGGTCAACGCAGCTAACCTCATATTTTTTAATGAGAAAATGCTTGACAGAAGGCTGGCATGATGTAGAATGCCGGCTCGCTTAGGAGGGGTTCCCGAGCGGCCAAAGGGATCAGACTGTAAATCTGACGTCTACGACTTCGAAGGTTCGAATCCTTCCCCCTCCACCATTTTAGCGTGAGCTGCAAGCTCCGCGGGTATAGTTTAGTGGTAGAACCTCAGCCTTCCAAGCTGATGATGCGGGTTCGATTCCCGCTACCCGCTCCAAGTTTGCAGGTTGTGCAAGTTGTTTCGCTCTTGTAGCTCAGTTGGTAGAGCACACCCTTGGTAAGGGTGAGGTCAGCGGTTCAAATCCGCTCAAGAGCTCCATATAACAAGGCAGATATGAAAATATCTGCCTTTGTTTTAACAGCTACCTCCGGTTGAATATGCCCTCTCTCGCTGTTTTGTTTGGGTGGGTTTCAGGTCTGCAGGGGTTTGTTGTTGTAAAGTCTTTTTCAGATCGGCATAATTGTCGGCCTGATTTTGTTTTAGGTCAGTAGCTCAATTGGCAGAGCGACGGTCTCCAAAACCGTAGGTTGGGGGTTCGATTCCCTCCTGACCTGCCAGATTCACTTGGTGTGTCTGGCTTTCTTTTCACAGGATCTTCATAGATGACTCCTAAAGCTGAAGCTCAAGGCTCTCGCTTCGATCTGCTCAAGTGGCTTGTAGTAGTCGCTGTTGTGGTTGTAGGCGTTGTTGGCAACCAGTACTACTCTGGGTCGCCAATCCTGTACCGTGTCCTCGCATTGCTCGCCCTTGCTGCTGTTGCTGCCTTTGTTGGCCTGCAGACTGCAAAAGGCAAGTCGTTTGCGGTCCTGGTGAAGGAAGCTCGTACCGAGATCCGTAAAGTCGTTTGGCCGACTCGCCAAGAAACCACGCAGACCACGTTGATCGTGGTAGCTGTTGTTCTGGTTATGGCGTTGCTGTTGTGGGGGCTTGACTCCCTGCTCGGCTGGCTTGTTTCCTTGATTGTTGGCTAAGGGTGTCCCGTGGCTAAGCGTTGGTACGTTGTGCATGCTTACTCGGGTTACGAGAAGCATGTCATGCGCTCTTTGCTAGAGCGCGTAAAGCTGGCAGGCATGGAAGATGGCTTCGGCGAAATTCTGGTTCCCACTGAAGAAGTGGTTGAAATGCGTAATGGCCAGAAACGCAAAAGCGAACGTAAGTTCTTCCCTGGCTACGTGCTGGTTCAAATGGACATGAATGAGGGTACTTGGCACTTGGTCAAGGACACTCCTCGCGTCATGGGTTTCATCGGCGGTACCGCCGATAAGCCTGCTCCGATCACTGACAAAGAAGCAGAAGCAATTCTGCGTCGCGTTGCTGATGGTAGCGACAAGCCCAAGCCGAAGACGTTGTTCGAGCCGGGTGAGGTTGTTCGTGTCACAGATGGTCCGTTCGCTGATTTTAACGGCACCGTCGAAGAAGTTAACTACGAAAAGAGCCGGATCCAAGTGGCAGTGCTCATTTTCGGTCGCTCTACTCCGGTAGAGCTAGAGTTCAGCCAGGTCGAAAAAGTCTAGCTGAGCAAGCATCCCAACCCCGCAGCCTTAGGCTGTGGGGTTTTGTCGTCACTGGGATAAACGCGCAAGTAACCGGGGAGCCTTTCGAGGCGTTCGAACCCGTAATTGGAGTGCCTCATGGCCAAGAAGATTACCGCTTACATCAAGCTGCAAGTGAAGGCCGCTCAGGCCAACCCAAGCCCACCTGTTGGTCCAGCTCTGGGTCAGCACGGCGTGAACATCATGGAATTCTGCAAGGCCTTCAACGCCCGTACTCAGGGTATTGAGCCAGGTCTGCCGACTCCAGTGATCATCACTGTATACAGCGACCGTAGCTTCACCTTCGAAACCAAGTCGACCCCGGCTTCGGTTCTGTTGAAGAAAGCTGCTGGTCTGACTAGCGGTTCCGCTCGTCCTAACACCGTTAAGGTTGGCACCGTGACCCGTGCTCAGCTGGAAGAAATCGCGAAAACCAAAAACGCGGATCTGACTGCAGCTGATATGGATGCAGCCGTGCGTACCATCGCCGGTTCTGCTCGTAGCATGGGCCTTAACGTGGAGGGTGTGTAATGGCTAAGCTGACCAAGCGCCAAAAGGCTATCGCCGGCAAAATCGAAGCGGGCAAGTCCTACAATTTTGTAGACGCTGCTGCTCTGCTGACCGAGCTGTCGACTGTCAAGTTCAGCGAGTCTGTTGACGTTGCTGTAAACCTGGGCGTTGACCCACGTAAATCCGACCAGGTCGTTCGTAGCGCTACTGTGCTGCCACACGGTACTGGCAAGACCGTACGTGTAGCTGTCTTCACCCAAGGCCCAGCAGCTGAAGCTGCTCTGGCCGCCGGCGCCGATCGCGTTGGCATGGACGACCTGGCTGCCGAAATGAAAGGCGGCGACCTGAACTATGACGTCGTAATTGCTTCCCCGGATGCAATGCGCGTTGTAGGTCAGTTGGGTCAGATCCTGGGTCCACGTGGCCTGATGCCTAACCCTAAAGTCGGCACCGTGACTCCAGACGTAGCTACCGCGGTTAAAAACGCCAAGGCTGGTCAGGTTCGTTATCGCACCGACAAAAACGGCATCATTCACACCTCCGTTGGCAAAGTCGGCTTTGATGCCGTCAAGCTGAAGGAAAACGTTGAAGCCCTGATCGCTGATCTGAAGCGTATCAAGCCAGCTTCCTCGAAAGGTATCTACGTCAAGCGCGTTACCCTGAGCACCACTATGGGCCCAGGTCTGGTCATCGACCAAGGCTCGCTGGACGTATAAGACACAAATTGGCGCAAGTAATTGCGCCAATTGAAAGATTGGGGTCCCTGCCTGGCGGGGGCTATCCAAGACCGTAGGCGACGCAAGTCTTAAACCACAAGCCTACGCAGATGGTGCTCCCGGTTCCTTACCGAATCAGACACCAAAACGACATCCGGCCCAGGCCAGATGAAACGGTAACAAGCAGGAGTTAAACCCGTGGCAATTAATCTCGAAGACAAGAAGGCCATCGTCGCTGAAGTCAACGAGGCTGCCAAAGCTGCTCTGTCCGCTGTCGTGGCTGATGCCCGTGGTGTGACAGTAGGCGCTATGACCGGACTCCGTAAAGAGGCTCGTGAAGCTGGCGTATACGTACGTGTTGTACGTAACACCCTGCTCAAGCGCGCTGTTGCTGACACTGAATACAGTGTCCTCAACGACGTGTTCACCGGCCCGACCCTGATTGCGTTCTCCAAGGAACATCCTGGCGCTGCTGCCCGTTTGTTCAAGGAATTCGCCAAGGGTCAGGATAAGTTCGAGATCAAGGCAGCTGCGTTCGAGGGCAAGTTCCTCGCAGCTAACCAAATCGACGTACTGGCAACACTGCCGACCCGTAACGAAGCTATTTCTCAGCTGATGAGCGTGATTCAAGGCGCTACCAGCAAGTTGGCTCGTACTCTGGCCGCAGTTCGCGAGCAAAAAGAAGCTGCCGCAGCCTAAGGCTGAGCATCTCCTCTCGCGTATTTTTGTTTATTTCGATGGCCGCGTAGGCCGTCCCCCAATTCAGGAATTACAGCAATGTCTATCTCCCAAGACGATATCCTCAACGCCGTAGCTGAAATGTCGGTTCTGCAGGTTGTTGAGCTGATCAAAGCTTTCGAAGAAAAATTCGGTGTTTCCGCTGCCGCTGCTTCGGCTGGCCCAGCTGTTGCCGCTGTTGCTGCTGAAGAGCAAACCGAATTCAACGTCATGCTGCTGGAAGCTGGCGAGAAGAAAGTAAACGTGATCAAGGCAGTACGTGAACTGACCGGTCTGGGCCTGAAAGAAGCCAAGGCAGTAGTTGACGGCGCCCCTGCCCAGGTTCTGGAAGCAGTGTCGAAAGACGCAGCTGACAAAGCTAAAGCAGTGCTGGAAGAAGCAGGCGCTAAAGTCGAGCTGAAGTAAGCATCGACCTTGCGTCTCCAGCCCAAGCGTTAAGCTGAAGGCTGATGGCTGGTGGCTCTTGCCACCGGCCTTTTTCCGTTATTGGCAATCGACTCGGTCGTCGCCTATAACGCGCTGTAACCACCCGATGCGGTGGCGCAAACCATGGGGTTTGCAAGATTTTCTGGCTGCTCCCGTCGGGAGGGGCCAAACAAGCAGGTGACCAAGCTGGGGAACGCTGATGGCTTACTCATATACTGAGAAAAAACGTATCCGCAAGGACTTTAGCAAGTTGCCGGACGTCATGGATGTCCCGTACCTTCTGGCTATCCAGCTGGATTCGTATCGTGAATTCTTGCAGGCGGGAGCGACCAAAGATCAGTTCCGCGACGTGGGCCTGCATGCGGCCTTCAAATCCGTTTTCCCGATCATCAGCTACTCCGGCAATGCTGCGCTGGAGTACGTCGGTTATCGCCTGGGCGAACCGGCATTTGATGTCAAAGAATGCGTGTTGCGCGGTGTTACGTACGCCGTACCTTTGCGGGTAAAAGTCCGTCTGATCATCTTCGACAAAGAGTCGTCGAACAAAGCGATCAAGGACATCAAAGAGCAAGAAGTCTACATGGGTGAAATCCCCCTGATGACTGAGAACGGTACCTTCGTTATCAACGGTACCGAGCGCGTTATCGTTTCCCAGCTGCACCGTTCCCCGGGCGTGTTCTTCGACCACGACCGCGGCAAGACGCACAGCTCCGGCAAGCTCCTGTACTCCGCGCGGATCATTCCGTACCGCGGTTCGTGGTTGGACTTCGAGTTCGACCCGAAAGACTGCGTGTTCGTGCGTATCGACCGTCGTCGCAAGCTGCCGGCCTCGGTACTGCTGCGCGCGCTCGGCTATACCACTGAGCAAGTGCTGGACGCTTTCTACACCACTAACGTATTCCACCTGAGCGGCGAAACCCTCAGCCTGGAGCTGGTGCCTCAGCGCCTGCGTGGTGAGATTGCCGTTCTGGACATCCAGGACGACAAAGGCAAGGTCATCGTTGAAGCCGGCCGCCGTATTACCGCGCGCCACATCAACCAGATCGAAAAAGCCGGTATCAAGACGCTGGAAGTGCCTCTGGACTACGTCCTGGGTCGCACCACCGCCAAGGTCATCGTGCACCCGGCCACCGGCGAAATCCTGGCTGAATGCAACACCGAGCTGAACACCGAGATCCTGGCGAAAATCGCCAAGTCCCAGGTTGTTCGCATCGAGACCCTGTACACCAACGACATCGACTGCGGCCCGTTCGTCTCCGACACCCTGAAGATCGACTCCACCAGCAACCAATTGGAAGCGCTGGTCGAGATCTATCGCATGATGCGTCCTGGCGAGCCACCAACCAAAGACGCTGCCGAGACCCTGTTCAACAACCTGTTCTTCAGTCCTGAGCGCTATGACCTGTCTGCGGTCGGCCGGATGAAGTTCAACCGTCGTATCGGTCGTACCGAGATCGAAGGTTCGGGTGTGCTGTGCAAGGAAGACATTGTCGCGGTACTGAAGACCCTGGTCGACATCCGTAACGGCAAAGGCATCGTCGATGACATCGACCACCTGGGTAACCGTCGTGTTCGCTGCGTAGGCGAAATGGCCGAGAACCAGTTCCGCGTTGGCCTGGTACGTGTTGAGCGTGCGGTCAAAGAGCGTCTGTCGATGGCCGAAAGCGAAGGCCTGATGCCGCAAGACCTGATCAACGCCAAGCCAGTGGCTGCGGCGGTGAAAGAGTTCTTCGGTTCCAGCCAGCTCTCGCAGTTCATGGACCAGAACAACCCGCTCTCCGAGATCACCCACAAGCGCCGTGTTTCCGCACTGGGCCCGGGCGGTCTGACTCGTGAACGTGCAGGCTTTGAAGTTCGTGACGTACACCCGACTCACTACGGTCGTGTATGCCCGATTGAAACGCCGGAAGGTCCGAACATCGGCCTGATCAACTCCCTGGCCGCCTATGCGCGCACCAACCAGTACGGCTTCCTCGAGAGCCCGTACCGTGTGGTGAAAGACGCACTGGTCACCGACGAGATCGTGTTCCTGTCCGCCATCGAAGAAGCTGATCACGTGATCGCTCAGGCTTCGGCCACGATGAACGACAAGAAAGTCCTGATCGACGAGCTGGTAGCTGTTCGTCACTTGAACGAGTTCACCGTCAAGGCGCCGGAAGACGTCACCTTGATGGACGTTTCGCCGAAGCAGGTAGTATCGGTTGCAGCGTCGCTGATCCCGTTCCTGGAGCACGATGACGCCAACCGTGCGTTGATGGGTTCCAACATGCAGCGTCAAGCTGTACCGACCCTGCGCGCTGACAAGCCGCTGGTAGGTACCGGCATGGAGCGTAACGTAGCCCGTGACTCCGGCGTTTGCGTCGTGGCTCGTCGTGGCGGCGTGATCGACTCCGTTGACGCCAGCCGTATCGTGGTTCGTGTTGCCGATGACGAAGTTGAAACTGGCGAAGCCGGTGTCGACATCTACAACCTGACCAAATACACCCGCTCGAACCAGAACACCTGCATCAACCAGCGTCCGCTGGTGAGCAAGGGTGATCGCGTTCAGCGCAGCGACATCATGGCCGACGGCCCGTCCACCGACATGGGTGAACTGGCACTGGGTCAGAACATGCGCATCGCGTTCATGGCATGGAACGGCTTCAACTTCGAAGACTCCATCTGCCTGTCCGAGCGTGTTGTTCAAGAAGATCGCTTCACCACGATCCACATTCAGGAACTGACCTGTGTGGCCCGTGACACCAAGCTTGGGCCAGAGGAAATCACTGCAGACATCCCGAACGTGGGTGAAGCTGCACTGAACAAGCTGGACGAAGCCGGTATCGTTTACGTAGGTGCTGAAGTTGGCGCAGGCGACATCTTGGTCGGTAAGGTCACTCCGAAAGGCGAGACCCAGCTGACTCCGGAAGAGAAGCTGTTGCGTGCCATCTTTGGTGAAAAAGCCAGCGACGTTAAAGACACTTCCCTGCGTGTACCTACCGGTACCAAGGGTACTGTCATCGACGTACAGGTCTTCACCCGTGACGGCGTTGAGCGTGATGCTCGTGCACTGTCCATCGAGAAGACCCAGCTCGACGAGATCCGCAAGGACCTGAACGAAGAGTTCCGTATCGTTGAAGGCGCGACCTTCGAACGTCTGCGTTCCGCCCTGGTAGGCCACAAGGCTGAAGGCGGCGCAGGTCTGAAGAAAGGTCAGGACATCACCGACGAAGTACTCGACGGTCTTGAGCACGGCCAGTGGTTCAAACTGCGCATGGCTGAAGATGCTCTGAACGAGCAGCTCGAGAAGGCCCAGGCCTACATCGTCGATCGTCGCCGTCTGCTGGACGACAAGTTCGAAGACAAGAAGCGCAAACTGCAGCAGGGCGATGACCTGGCTCCAGGCGTGCTGAAAATCGTCAAGGTTTACCTGGCAATCCGTCGCCGCATCCAGCCGGGCGACAAGATGGCCGGTCGTCACGGTAACAAAGGTGTGGTCTCCGTGATCATGCCGGTTGAAGACATGCCGCACGATGCCAATGGCACCCCGGTCGACGTCGTCCTCAACCCGTTGGGCGTACCTTCGCGTATGAACGTTGGTCAGATCCTTGAAACCCACCTGGGCCTCGCGGCCAAAGGTCTGGGCGAGAAGATCAACCGTATGATCGAAGAGCAGCGCAAGGTCGCAGACCTGCGTAAGTTCCTGCACGAGATCTACAACGAGATCGGCGGTCGCAACGAAGAGCTGGACACCTTCTCCGACCAGGAAATCCTGGATCTGGCGAAGAACCTGCGCGGCGGCGTTCCAATGGCTACCCCGGTGTTCGACGGTGCCAAGGAAAGCGAAATCAAGGCCATGCTGAAACTGGCAGACCTGCCAGAAAGCGGCCAGATGCAGCTGTTCGACGGCCGTACCGGCAACAAGTTTGAGCGCCCGGTTACTGTTGGCTACATGTACATGCTGAAGCTGAACCACTTGGTAGACGACAAGATGCACGCTCGTTCTACCGGTTCGTACAGCCTGGTTACCCAGCAGCCGCTGGGTGGTAAGGCTCAGTTCGGTGGTCAGCGTTTCGGGGAGATGGAGGTCTGGGCACTGGAAGCATACGGTGCTGCTTACACTCTGCAAGAAATGCTCACAGTGAAGTCGGACGATGTGAACGGTCGGACCAAGATGTACAAAAACATCGTGGACGGCGATCACCGTATGGAGCCGGGCATGCCCGAGTCTTTCAACGTGTTGATCAAAGAAATTCGTTCCCTCGGCATCGATATCGATCTGGAAACCGAATAACACGTGACGCGAATCGAGAGCGGGGCTGTTTAGCCCGCTCTCTGCTCCGCCAGGAGGAAAGGCCTTGAAAGACCTACTGAATTTGCTGAAAAACCAGGGTCAAGTCGAAGAGTTCGACGCCATCCGTATTGGGTTGGCATCGCCTGAGATGATCCGTTCGTGGTCGTTCGGTGAAGTTAAAAAGCCGGAAACCATCAACTACCGTACGTTCAAACCAGAGCGTGACGGCCTGTTCTGCGCCAAGATCTTTGGCCCGGTAAAGGATTACGAGTGCCTGTGCGGTAAGTACAAGCGCTTGAAGCACCGTGGTGTGATCTGCGAGAAGTGCGGCGTTGAAGTTGCACTGGCCAAGGTTCGTCGTGAGCGCATGGCGCACATCGAGCTGGCTTCGCCGGTTGCCCACATCTGGTTCCTGAAATCACTGCCGTCCCGTATCGGCTTGCTGATGGACATGACCCTGCGTGATATCGAACGCGTTCTCTACTTCGAGAGCTATGTCGTTATCGATCCAGGCATGACCACCCTTGAAAAGGGTCAGCTGCTGAACGACGAGCAGTATTTCGAAGCGCTGGAAGAGTTCGGCGACGATTTCGATGCCCGCATGGGTGCCGAAGCTGTCCGCGAACTGCTGCACGCTATCGACCTGGAACACGAGATTGGCCGTCTGCGTGAAGAAATTCCGCAAACCAACTCCGAAACCAAGATCAAGAAACTGTCCAAGCGTCTGAAGTTGATGGAAGCCTTCCAGGGTTCCGGCAACTTGCCAGAGTGGATGGTGCTGACCGTTCTGCCGGTTCTGCCGCCAGACCTGCGTCCGCTGGTACCGTTGGATGGTGGTCGCTTCGCGACTTCCGACCTCAACGACCTTTACCGTCGCGTGATCAACCGTAACAACCGCTTGAAGCGTCTGCTCGACCTGTCCGCTCCGGACATCATCGTGCGCAACGAAAAGCGTATGTTGCAGGAAGCTGTCGATGCCCTGCTCGACAACGGTCGTCGTGGCCGCGCTATCACCGGTTCGAACAAGCGTCCTCTGAAATCCCTGGCTGACATGATCAAGGGTAAGCAAGGTCGTTTCCGTCAGAACTTGCTCGGTAAGCGTGTTGACTACTCCGGTCGTTCGGTAATTACCGTAGGCCCGACCCTGCGTCTGCACCAGTGCGGTCTGCCGAAGAAGATGGCTCTCGAGCTGTTCAAACCGTTCATTTTCGGCAAGCTGGAAATGCGTGGTCTCGCGACCACCATCAAAGCTGCCAAGAAAATGGTCGAGCGCGAGCTGCCAGAGGTTTGGGACGTTCTCGCTGAAGTGATCCGTGAACACCCGGTTCTCCTCAACCGTGCACCGACCCTTCACCGTCTGGGTATCCAGGCGTTTGAACCAGTACTGATCGAAGGTAAGGCTATCCAGCTGCACCCGCTGGTCTGTGCTGCGTACAACGCCGACTTCGACGGCGACCAAATGGCCGTGCACGTACCGCTGACGCTGGAAGCCCAGCTGGAAGCGCGTGCGTTGATGATGTCGACCAACAACATTCTGTCGCCAGCCAACGGTGAGCCAATCATCGTTCCGTCGCAGGACGTTGTATTGGGTCTGTACTACATGACTCGTGAAGCGATCAACGCCAAGGGCGAAGGTCGTGTGTTCGCGGATCTGCAGGAAGTTGACCGTGTGTTCCGTGCCGGCGAAGCCGCACTGCACGCCAAGGTTAAAGTCCGCATCCACGAAACCATCAACGATCGTGACGGTGGCAGCGTCAAGAACACCCGTATCGTCGACACCACTGTCGGTCGTGCGCTGCTGTTCCAGGTTGTTCCACCTGGCCTGTCGTACGACGTGGTCAACCAGCCAATGAAGAAAAAGGCGATCTCCAAGCTGATCAACCAGTGCTACCGCGTGGTTGGTTTGAAAGAGACCGTTATCTTCGCTGACCAGTTGATGTACACCGGCTTTGCTTATTCGACCATTTCCGGCGTTTCCATCGGTGTTAACGACTTCGTTATCCCGGACGAGAAAGCCGCCATCATCGGTGCTGCCACCGATGAAGTGAAAGAGATCGAAAGCCAGTACGCCTCCGGCCTGGTAACCCAGGGCGAGAAGTACAACAAAGTGATCGACCTTTGGTCCAAGGCCAACGACGAAGTGTCGAAGGCGATGATGTCGAACCTCTCGAAAGAGCGTGTTATCGACCGTCATGGCGTGGAAGTCGATCAAGAGTCGTTCAACTCGATGTACATGATGGCCGACTCGGGCGCACGGGGTTCTGCTGCGCAGATCCGTCAGCTCGCCGGTATGCGTGGCCTGATGGCCAAGCCGGACGGTTCCATCATCGAAACGCCGATTACTGCGAACTTCCGTGAAGGTTTGAGCGTACTTCAGTACTTCATCTCGACTCACGGTGCTCGTAAAGGTCTGGCGGATACCGCGTTGAAAACCGCTAACTCCGGTTATCTGACTCGTCGTCTGGTAGACGTTGCGCAAGACTTGGTTGTGACTGAAGTTGATTGCGGCACCGAACACGGTCTGCTGATGACTCCGCACATCGAAGGCGGCGACGTTGTAGAGCCGTTGGGTGAGCGCGTACTGGGTCGAGTAATCGCCCGTGACGTATTCAAGCCAGGTACCGAGGAAGTCATCGTTCCTGCCGGCACCCTGGTAGACGAGAAGTGGGTCGAGTTCATCGAACTCAACAGCATCGACGAAGTGATTGTTCGCTCGCCGATCAGCTGCGAAACCCGCTATGGCATTTGCGCCAAGTGCTACGGCCGTGACTTGGCTCGTGGTCACCAGGTGAACATCGGTGAAGCGGTCGGCGTTATCGCTGCCCAGTCCATCGGTGAGCCGGGTACCCAGCTGACCATGCGTACGTTCCACATTGGTGGTGCGGCAAGCCGGACCTCCGCAGCCGACAGCGTTCAGGTGAAGAATGGCGGTACCGTCCGTCTGCACAACCTGAAGCACGTTGAGCGAGTGGATGGCCACCTGGTTGCTGTGTCCCGTTCCGGTGAGCTGGCAATCGCTGATGACTACGGTCGTGAGCGCGAGCGTTACAAGCTGCCGTACGGTGCTGTGATTTCGGTTAAAGAAGGTGACAAGGTCGACGCTGGCGCAATCGTGGCCAAGTGGGATCCGCACACTCACCCAATCGTTACCGAAATGAAAGGTACCGTGACCTACGTGGGCATGGAAGAAGGCATCACGATCAAGCGTCAGACTGACGAATTGACCGGTATGACCAACATTGAAGTACTCGACGCCAAAGACCGTCCAGCTGCAGGCAAAGATATCCGTCCTGCCGTGAAGATGGTTGATGACAACGGCAAGGATCTGTTGCTGCCAGGCACTGACGTTATCGCTCAGTACTTCCTGCCAGCCAACGCCCTGGTCGGTGTTGCGGATGGTGCGAAGATCGCGATCGGTGATGTTATCGCTCGTATCCCGCAAGAAACTTCGAAGACCCGTGACATCACCGGTGGTCTGCCGCGTGTTGCCGACTTGTTCGAAGCTCGTCGTCCGAAAGAAGCGTCGATTCTGGCTGAAGTCAGCGGCACCATCGCGTTCGGTAAAGAGACCAAGGGCAAGCGCCGCCTGGTTATCACCCCGAACGACGGTAGCGATCCGTACGAAGAGCTGATTCCGAAGTGGCGTCACCTGAACGTCTTCGAAGGCGAACAGGTAAACCGCGGCGAAGTTATCTCCGACGGCCCGAGCGATCCACACGACATCCTGCGTCTGCTGGGTGTGAGTGCGCTGGCCAAGTACATCGTTAACGAGATCCAGGACGTTTACCGTCTGCAAGGCGTGAAGATCAACGATAAGCACATCGAGACCATCCTGCGTCAGATGCTGCGTAAAGTTGAAATCGCTGAATCCGGCGATTCGAGTTTCATCAAGGGCGACCAGATGGAACTGACTCACGTACTGGTAGAGAACGAGCGCCTGGCGAACGACGAGAAATTCGTTTCCAAGTTCACTCGTGTGTTGCTGGGTATCACCAAGGCGTCGTTGTCCACTGAGTCGTTCATCTCGGCGGCCTCCTTCCAGGAGACTACTCGCGTACTGACCGAAGCAGCGGTAACCGGCAAGCGCGATTACCTGCGCGGCCTGAAAGAAAACGTGGTTGTGGGTCGTCTGATCCCGGCCGGTACCGGTTTGGCCTACCACAGCGAGCGTAAGCGTCGCCGTGAACTCGACAAGCCGTTGCGCGTAAGCGCCAGTGAAGTGGAAGCTGCACTGACCGAAGCGCTGAACTCAAGCGGTAACTGAGTTCTGCGGTAAATAAGACCGGGCCCTGGCAGCCCCGTTCGTCGGATCGAGACAGATTTGTCCCGGTTCGATGGAAGGGGAGGTCGGGGCCTTGCCTTGACTGGGGACAAGATCCTCTTTAGACTCTTGTACCCCTAAATTTGGCGGGAATTCGTTCCTGCCATTTTGCTTTTCTTGCAAGACAATAGCGTCGCAAGACAACAGTGGAGCTAGTAGATGGCAACTATCAACCAGCTGGTACGTCAGCCGCGTAAGCGTATCGTCGAGAAATCCGACGTGCCTGCGCTGCAGAACTGCCCGCAACGTCGTGGCGTATGCACTCGCGTGTATACAACTACGCCGAAAAAACCTAACTCGGCACTGCGTAAAGTATGCCGTGTGCGCCTGACCAACGGTTTCGAGGTTTCCTCGTACATCGGCGGTGAAGGTCACAACCTGCAAGAGCACAGCGTGGTACTGATCCGCGGCGGTCGTGTAAAAGACTTGCCAGGTGTTCGTTACCACACCGTACGCGGCTCCTTGGATACTTCCGGCGTTAAAGGTCGTAACCAGGGTCGCTCGAAGTACGGTACCAAGAAGCCTAAGTAGTAGCGGCTTTTTGTAAAACTGAATCATCTTATTTTCTGAGTCGATAAGAGTAAGGTCGGAGGCGTCCCGAAAGGGCACCGATTCCGAGCGAACCTGAAGACCGTTTGAGGGCTTATCCATGCCAAGAAGACGCGTAGCAGCCAAGCGCGAAGTGCTTGACGATCCAAAATACGGAAGCCAAATCCTGGCCAAGTTCATGAACCACGTAATGGAAAGCGGCAAGAAAGCCGTTGCCGAGCGTATCGTTTATGGCGCGCTGGAAAAGGTTAAAGAACGCAAGAACAGCGACCCCCTGGAAATCTTCGAGAAAGCTCTCGACGCCATCGCTCCGCTGGTCGAAGTGAAGTCGCGCCGTGTAGGCGGTGCTACTTACCAGGTTCCGGTTGAAGTTCGCCCGTCCCGTCGTAACGCTTTGGCAATGCGCTGGTTGGTAGACTTCGCCCGTAAGCGCGGCGAGAAGTCTATGGCCCTGCGTTTGGCTGGCGAACTGTTGGACGCTGCTGAAGGTAAAGGTGCTGCTGTTAAGAAGCGTGAAGACGTGCACCGTATGGCTGAAGCCAACAAAGCTTTCTCGCACTACCGCTTCTAATTCTAGCTTCACTAATTTTGCGAGGGCTTTATGGCTCGTACTACTCCGATTAGCCGCTACCGTAACATCGGTATCGTTGCTCACGTGGATGCTGGTAAAACCACCACCACCGAGCGCGTACTGTTTTACACCGGCAAAAGTCACAAAATGGGCGAGGTGCATGACGGCGCCGCGACCACAGACTGGATGGTTCAGGAGCAGGAGCGTGGTATTACCATTACTTCTGCTGCTATTACCGCCTTCTGGAAAGGTTCCGAGAAGCAGTACAAGGACGAGCACCGCTTCAACGTAATCGATACCCCGGGCCACGTAGACTTCACCATTGAAGTTGAGCGTTCCCTGCGTGTACTCGACGGCGCTGTCGTTGTGTTCTGCGGTACTTCGGGTGTTGAGCCTCAGTCGGAAACCGTATGGCGTCAGGCCAACAAGTACGGCGTTCCACGTCTTGTTTACGTAAACAAGATGGACCGTGCTGGTGCCAACTTCCTGCGCGTGATCGGTCAGATCAAACAGCGTCTGGGTCACACTCCGGTGCCAATCCAGTTGGCTATCGGTTCCGAAGACAACTTCCAGGGTCAGATCGATCTGATCAACATGGAAGCTGTTTACTGGAATGACGCTGACAAAGGCATGGTTCCTGTTCGTAAGCCTATCCCTGCAGAACTGCAGGAGCTGGCTGACGAGTGGCGTAACAACATGGTTGAGGCTGCTGCCGAAGCCAGCGAAGAGCTGATGAACAAGTACCTCGAAGGTGAAGAGCTCACCAACGTGGAAATCAAGGCCGCTCTGCGTCAGCGTACTATCGCTGGTGAGATCGTTCTGGCTGTTTGCGGTTCTTCCTTCAAGAACAAGGGTGTTCCCCTGGTTCTCGACGCCGTTATCGACTACCTGCCTGCTCCAACCGACATTCCTGCTATCAAGGGTACCAACCCTGATAACGAGGAAGAAGAGATGGAGCGTCACGCCGATGACAGCGAGCCGTTCTCGGCTCTGGCGTTCAAGATCGCTACTGACCCATTCGTGGGTACTTTGACCTTCGTCCGCGTTTACTCGGGCGTGTTGGCCTCCGGCGACGGCGTGATCAACTCGGTTAAAGGCAAGAAAGAGCGTGTGGGTCGTATGGTGCAAATGCACGCAAACGCCCGTGAAGAGATCAAGGAAGTACGCGCTGGTGACATCGCGGCCCTGATCGGCATGAAGGACGTCACCACTGGTGAGACCTTGTGCGACGCTGCCAAGCCAATCATCCTGGTTCGCATGGACTTCCCGGAGCCGGTTATTTCGGTTGCCGTTGAGCCTAAGACCAAGGATGACCAGGAAAAAATGGGTATCGCTCTGGGCAAGCTTGCTCAGGAAGATCCATCTTTCCGCGTCAAGACTGATGAAGAGACTGGTCAAACGATCATCTCCGGCATGGGCGAGCTTCACCTGGACATCCTGGTTGACCGGATGCGCCGTGAGTTCAACGTCGAGGCCAACATCGGTAAGCCTCAGGTTTCCTATCGTGAGCGCATCACGAAGAACTGCGAAATCGAAGGCAAATTCGTTCGTCAGTCCGGCGGTCGTGGCCAGTTCGGCCATTGCTGGATCCGTTTTGCTCCTGCTGATGAAGGTCAGGAAGGTCTGCAATTCGTGAACGAAGTAGTGGGCGGTGTTGTTCCTAAGGAATACATCCCGGCTATCCAGAAGGGTATCGAAGAGCAGATGAAGAACGGTGTTGTTGCCGGCTATCCGCTCATCGGCCTGAAGGCGACCGTTTTTGACGGTTCTTACCACGACGTCGACTCCAACGAGATGGCGTTTAAGGTGGCTGCTTCCATGGCTACCAAGCAACTGGCCCAGAAGGGCGGTGGTGAGTTGCTTGAGCCAATCATGGCAGTAGAAGTCGTTACGCCTGAAGACTACATGGGTGACGTGATGGGCGACCTTAACCGTCGTCGCGGCATGATCTTGGGTATGGAAGATACGGTTTCCGGCAAAGTGATTCGTGCCGAGGTTCCGTTGGGCGAGATGTTCGGTTATGCGACCGACGTTCGTTCCATGTCTCAGGGTCGCGCAAGCTACTCTATGGAATTCAAAAAATACAACACAGCTCCGGCGCACATCGCTGAAACTGTATCCAAAAAACAAGGCTGATTCAGTCCTTTAGGCAAGGAGTTAATTGTCGTGGCTAAAGAAAAATTTGATCGTTCCCTACCGCACGTAAACGTTGGCACTATCGGCCACGTTGACCACGGTAAAACCACTCTGACCGCTGCTCTGACTCGCGTCTGCTCCGAAGTTTTCGGTTCGGCTCGTGTTGACTTCGACAAGATCGACAGCGCACCAGAAGAAAAAGCTCGTGGTATCACCATCAACACCGCGCACGTTGAATACAACTCGCTGATCCGTCACTACGCTCACGTTGACTGCCCAGGTCACGCTGACTATGTGAAGAACATGATCACCGGTGCTGCCCAGATGGACGGCGCGATCCTGGTTTGCTCGGCCGCTGATGGTCCGATGCCACAAACCCGTGAGCACATCCTGCTGTCCCGTCAGGTAGGCGTTCCGTACATCGTGGTTTTCCTGAACAAGGCTGACCTGGTAGACGACGCTGAGCTGCTGGAACTGGTTGAGATGGAAGTGCGCGATCTGCTGAGCACTTACGACTTCCCAGGCGACGACACTCCGATCATCATCGGTTCTGCTCGTATGGCTCTGGACGGTCTTGACGACAACGAAATGGGCACCACTGCCGTTCGTAAACTGGTTGAGACTCTGGACAGCTACATCCCAGATCCAGTTCGTGTTATCGACAAGCCGTTCCTGATGCCAATCGAAGACGTATTCTCGATCTCCGGTCGTGGTACTGTTGTGACTGGTCGTATCGAGCGCGGTATCGTTAAGGTTCAAGATCCACTGGAAATCGTTGGTCTGCGTGACACTACCGTCACCACCTGCACCGGTGTTGAAATGTTCCGTAAACTGCTCGACGAAGGTCGTGCAGGCGAGAACTGCGGCGTTCTGCTGCGTGGTACCAAGCGTGACGACGTTGAGCGTGGCCAGGTTCTGGTCAAGCCAGGTTCGGTTAAGCCGCACACTACCTTCGAAGCTGAAGTGTACGTGTTGAGCAAAGAAGAAGGCGGTCGTCACACTCCGTTCTTCAAAGGCTACCGTCCACAGTTCTACTTCCGGACCACTGACGTGACCGGTAACTGCGAACTGCCGGAAGGCGTTGAAATGGTAATGCCAGGCGACAACATCAAAATGGTTGTTACCCTGATCAAAACCATCGCAATGGAAGATGGTCTGCGTTTCGCTATCCGTGAAGGCGGTCGTACCGTCGGCGCTGGCGTCGTAGCCAAAATCATCGCTTAATAAGTGATGACTTGAAAAAGCCCCCGCTCAGCGGGGGCTTTTTTATTGAGTTGACACCCATATGGGGCGTCTATAGAATTGCGCCTCCTTTTAACGGGCGTGTTGCGCTCGCTGGGAATAGCAGCCGGAGTCTGAAATCCAATGGCAAATCAGCAAATTCGTATCAGGTTGAAGGCTTTTGACCACAAACTGATCGACCAATCCACCCAGGAAATCGTGGAAACCGCGAAACGTACTGGTGCTCAAGTGCGTGGTCCAATTCCACTGCCTACCCGTAAAGAGCGGTTCACCGTTCTGGTCTCCCCGCACGTCAACAAAGACGCGCGTGACCAGTACGAGATCCGTACTCATAAGCGCGTGCTGGACATCGTCCTGCCAACGGATAAAACCGTTGATGCACTTATGAAGCTTGATCTGGCGGCCGGTGTGGAAGTACAGATCAGCCTCGGCTAAGACTTGGGTCTTAGTCGTGTAACGCTCTGAAATGGGCGGCCATAGCGGGTGAAAGCCCCGTACACTCATGAGGTTTACAACATGACTATTGGTGTAGTCGGTCGTAAATGCGGTATGACCCGTATTTTCACCGAAGAAGGTGTCTCCATTCCGGTCACGGTCATTGAGATCGAACCGAATCGCGTCACCCAGTTTAAAACTGAAGAAACCGATGGCTATCGTGCAGTGCAAGTCACTGTCGGCGAGCGTCGTGCTTCGCGTGTGACTGCTGCTCAAGCAGGTCACTTCGCTAAAGCAAACGTTGCAGCTGGTCGTACTGTCATGGAGTTCCGTCTTGAAGACGGCGACTACCAGGCTGGCGATCTGATCAACGCTGAAATCTTCGCCGCTGGTCAACTGGTTGATGTAACCGGTCAGTCCAAGGGTAAAGGCTTCCAGGGTACGATCAAGCGTTGGAATTTCCGTGGCCAAGACAACACTCACGGTAACTCCGTTTCCCACCGCGTCCCGGGCTCTATTGGCCAGTGCCAGACTCCTGGTCGTGTATTCAAGGGCAAAAAAATGTCCGGTCATATGGGCGCTGAGCGCGTGACCGTGCAGTCCCTCGAAGTAGTGCGCGTCGACGCTGAACGCAATCTGTTGTTGGTCAAGGGTGCTGTTCCTGGCGCTACTGGCGGCAACCTGGTTGTACGTCCAGCGGCCAAGGCTCGCGGTTAAGGGGAAGCTGACATGCAATTAAACGTAAATGACGCTCAAGCGATCGAAGTTTCCGAACTGACATTTGGCGGCGAATTCAACGAGACGCTGGTTCACCAAGCAGTCGTGGCCTACATGGCCGGCGGCCGTCAAGGTAGCAAGCAGCAAAAGACCCGTTCCGACGTTCGTGGTGGCGGTAAGCGCCCTTGGCGTCAGAAAGGTACTGGCCGCGCTCGTGCCGGTACTATCCGTAGCCCAATCTGGCGTGGCGGCGGTACCACTTTCGCAGCACGTCCACAGGATCACACCCAGAAGCTCAACAAGAAGATGTATCGCGCAGCACTGCGCTCCATCCTTGCTGAACTCGTGCGTACTGATCGTCTGGTCGTGGTTCAGGACTTCGCTGTTGAAGCGCCGAAAACCAAAGATCTGCTGAACAAGCTGAACGGCATGGGCCTGACTGACGTCCTGATCGTGTCTGAAGCTGTTGATCAGAACCTGTACCTGGCTGCTCGCAACCTGCCACACGTTGATGTACGTGACGTGCAAGGTTCCGATCCAGTTAGTCTGATCGCATACGACAAGGTGTTGATCACCGTGTCGGCCGTGAAGAAATTCGAGGAGCTGCTGGGATGAACCAGGAACGCGTATTTAAAGTTCTGCTTGGCCCGCACGTTTCCGAAAAGGCTACGGTTCTGGCTGACAAGAAAGGCCAGTTCGTTTTCAAGGTTGCAACTGACGCAACCAAGCTGGAAATCAAGAAGGCCGTCGAAAGCCTGTTCAGCGTGAAAGTAGAGCGTGTTACTACCCTGAATGTTCTGGGTAAGAGCAAGCGCACTGCTCGCGGTCTGGGCAAGCGTAATGACTGGAAGAAGGCAGTTATCTCCCTTCAGCCAGGCCAAGATCTCGATTTCAGCAGCAGTGCTGAGTAAGGAAGGGGTGCATCATGGCAATCGTTAAATGCAAACCGACTTCCCCTGGCCGCCGTTTTGTGGTCAAGGTGGTCAACCAGGAGCTGCATAAAGGCGCTCCTCACGCACCGCTGCTCGAGAAGAAATCGAAGACTGGTGGTCGTAACAACAATGGTCGTATTACCACTCGTCACATCGGTGGTGGCCATAAGCAGCATTATCGTCTGGTCGACTTCCGTCGCAACGACAAAGATGGCATCGCTGCCACTGTCGAGCGTATCGAATACGATCCAAACCGTACTGCTCACATCGCTCTGCTGCTGTACGCAGATGGCGAGCGTCGCTACATCATCGCCCCTAAAGGCGTGAGTGCTGGTGACCAGCTGATCGCAGGTGCTTTGGCACCGATCAAGCCGGGCAACGCTCTGCAACTGCGCAACATTCCAGTTGGTAGCACCGTACACGGCATCGAATTGAAGCCGGGTAAAGGCGCGCAAATCGCTCGTTCCGCTGGTGCTTCGGCTCAGCTGATCGCTCGTGAAGGTGTCTACGTGACCCTGCGTCTGCGCTCTGGTGAAATGCGTAAAGTATTGGCTGAATGCCGTGCGACCCTGGGCGAAGTCTCGAACTCCGAGCACAGCCTGCGTTCGCTGGGTAAAGCTGGTGCCAAACGCTGGCGTGGCGTTCGCCCAACCGTTCGTGGTGTTGCCATGAACCCGGTTGACCACCCACACGGTGGTGGTGAAGGTCGTACCTCTGGTGGTCGTCATCCGGTATCGCCATGGGGCTTCCCGACTAAGGGCGCGAAGACTCGTGGTAATAAGCGTACCGACAAAATGATCGTCCGTCGTCGCAAGTAAATAGAGGGATACGACAGTGCCACGTTCTCTGAAAAAAGGTCCTTTTATTGATCTTCACCTACTGAAGAAGATCGAAGTGGCGGCGGAAAAGAACGATCGCAAACCGGTGAAAACCTGGTCGCGTCGTTCGATGATCCTGCCACAAATGGTCGGTCTGACCATTGCAGTGCATAACGGTCGTCAACATGTTCCAGTTCTCGTGAACGAAGACATGGTCGGCCACAAACTAGGCGAGTTTGCCGGTACCCGCACATATCGTGGGCACGTGGCAGACAAGAAAGCCAAGCGTTAAGGGGTAAGGAACGATGGAAGTAGCCGCTAAGTTGTCGGGCGCTCGAATCTCCGCCCAGAAAGCCCGCTTGGTCGCCGACCAGATCCGCGGGAAGAAGGTGGGCGAAGCGCTCAACCTGTTGGCTTTCAGCAGTAAGAAAGCCGCCGAGATCATCAAGAAAGTGCTGGAGTCGGCCGTAGCCAACGCCGAGCACAACGAAGGCGCAGACGTTGATGACCTGAAGGTCAGCACCGTTTTCGTCAACGAAGGGCGTTCGCTGAAGCGCATCATGCCTCGTGCCAAAGGCCGAGCTGATCGCATCGTCAAGCGGTCTTGCCATATCACTGTCAAGGTTGCTGACAAGTAACGGAGTCGAAGAGATGGGTCAGAAAGTACATCCCATTGGCATTCGCCTGGGAATCGTCAAGGAGCACACCTCCGTCTGGTACGCAGACGGTCGGACTTATGCGGACTACTTGTTCGCTGATCTGAAGGTGCGTGAGTATCTCCAAGACAAACTAAAAAGCGCGTCCGTGAGCCGTATCGATATCCATCGTCCTGCTCAAACTGCACGTATCACCATCCACACCGCTCGTCCAGGTATCGTTATCGGGAAGAAAGGTGAAGATGTTGAGAAACTGCGTCAGGACCTGACCAAGCAAATGGGTGTGCCTGTGCACATCAATATCGAAGAGATCCGCAAGCCGGAGCTCGACGGTATGCTGGTTGCGCAGAGCGTAGCTCAGCAGCTGGAGCGTCGCGTAATGTTCCGTCGCGCTATGAAGCGCGCAGTACAGAACGCCATGCGCATTGGTGCCAAAGGCATCAAAATCCAAGTGAGCGGTCGTCTCGGCGGTGCTGAAATCGCACGTACTGAATGGTATCGCGAAGGTCGTGTGCCACTGCACACCCTGCGTGCCGACATCGACTATGCCAACTACGAAGCTCACACCACCTACGGTGTGATCGGTGTAAAGGTTTGGATCTTCAAAGGCGAAGTAATTGGTGGTCGCCAAGAAGAACTGAAACCACAAGCACCAGCGCCTCGTAAAAAAGCTGCTAAGTAAGGGGTACGCCAAATGTTGCAACCAAAGCGTACGAAGTTCCGCAAGCAGATGACAGGCCACAACCGTGGTCTGGCTCAGCGCGGTAGCAAAGTCAGCTTCGGCGAATATGCGCTGAAGTCTGTAGCTCGTGGTCGTCTCACCGCTCGTCAGATCGAGTCAGCGCGTCGTGCACTGACCCGTCACGTTAAACGTGGCGGCAAGATCTGGATCCGTGTATTCCCGGACAAGCCTATCTCCAAAAAGCCCCTCGAAGTTCGGATGGGTAAAGGTAAGGGTAACGTGGAATATTGGGTTGCCCAGATTCAGCCAGGCAAAGTCCTGTATGAAATCGAGGGTGTTACTGAAGAGCTGGCGCGTGAGGCTTTCGCCCTGGCTGCTGCAAAGCTGCCGCTCGCCACCTCCTTTGTTAAACGGACGGTGATGTGATGAAAGCGAATGAACTTCGTGAAAAATCCGCACAGCAGCTGAACGAGCAACTGCTCGGCCTGCTGCGCGACCAGTTCAATCTGCGTATGCAGAAAGCAACTGGCCAGTTGGGGCAGTCTCATCTGCTCTCGCAAGTTAAGCGTGACATTGCTCGCGTGAAGACTGTGCTCAACCAGCAGGCAGGTAAGTGATCATGGCTGAAGCCGAAAAGACTGTCCGTACGCTGACTGGCCGTGTTGTCAGCGACAAGATGGACAAAACCATCACCGTTTTGATCGAGCGTCGCGTTAAGCACCCGATCTACGGTAAATACGTTAAGCGTTCGACTAAGCTGCACGCGCACGACGAAACCAACCAGTGCCACATCGGCGACAAAGTCACTATTCGTGAAACTCGTCCGTTGGCCAAGACCAAGTCTTGGGCCCTGGTTGATGTTCTCGAACGCGCTGTGGAAGTCTAAGGACTAGGGGTCGGAGAAATTATATGATTCAGACTCAATCCATGCTCGATGTGGCCGATAACAGCGGCGCACGCCGCGTTATGTGCATCAAGGTGCTGGGTGGCTCCCATCGTCGTTACGCTGGTATCGGTGACATCATCAAAGTTACCGTGAAGGAAGCAATTCCTCGCGGTAAAGTGAAAAAAGGCCAAGTGATGACTGCTGTTGTAGTCCGCACTCGTCACGGCGTACGCCGTGCAGATGGCTCCATTATCCGCTTTGATGGCAACGCTGCTGTTCTTCTGAACAACAAGCAAGAGCCGATCGGCACCCGTATCTTTGGGCCAGTGACCCGTGAACTTCGTACTGAGAAGTTCATGAAGATCGTCTCGCTCGCCCCAGAAGTGCTGTAAGGAGATCCGACATGCAAAAGATTCGTCGTGACGACGAGATCATCGTGATCGCCGGCAAAGACAAAGGTAAGCGCGGTAAGGTGCTGAAGGTTCTTGCTGATGACCGTCTGGTCGTTGGTGGTCTGAACCTGGTCAAGCGTCATACCAAGCCTAACCCGATGTCGGGCGTACAAGGCGGTATCGTCGAGAAAGAAGCGCCACTGCACGCTTCTAACGTCGCCATCTTCAACGGCGAAACCAACAAGGCTGACCGCGTTGGTTTCAAAGTAGAAGACGGTAAGAAAATTCGTGTCTTCAAGTCGACCCAAAAAGCGGTTGATGCTTGAACACTGCTAGGTAGAAGACCATGGCACGACTAAAAGAGATTTACCGGAAGGAAATCGCACCGAAACTTAAGGAAGAACTTAAGCTTTCGAACGTGATGGAAGTTCCGCGCGTTACCAAAATCACCCTGAACATGGGTCTGGGCGAAGCGATCGGCGACAAAAAAGTCATCGAGCACGCTGTTGCTGACCTGGAAAAGATCACCGGCCAAAAAGTCGTTGTGACCTACGCTCGTAAATCCATCGCTGGCTTTAAAGTCCGTGAAGGATGGCCGATCGGCGTCAAAGTGACTCTGCGCCGTGAGCGTATGTACGAATTCCTGGATCGTCTGCTGTCGATCTCCCTGCCTCGGGTCCGCGACTTCCGCGGCCTGAATGCCAAGTCCTTCGATGGTCGTGGTAACTACAGCATGGGCGTTAAAGAGCAGATCATCTTCCCGGAAATCGACTACGACAAGATCGATGCTCTCCGCGGTCTGGACATCACCCTGACCACCACTGCCAAGAACGATGATGAAGGCCGCGCTCTGCTGCGTGCGTTCAAATTCCCGTTCCGCAACTGATTGGAGTAGGACCATGGCCAAGATGAGCATGAAAAACCGCGAGCTGAAGCGTCAGCTCACGGTTGCCAAGTACGCCAAGAAGCGTGCAGCACTGAAAGCAATCATCGTTGATCTGAACGCAAGTCCAGAAGCGCGTTGGGAAGCTACAGTTGCTCTGCAGAAGCAGCCACGTGACGCAAGCGCTTCGCGCATGCGTAACCGCTGCCGCCTGACCGGTCGTCCACACGGCGTTTACCGCAAGTTCGGCCTCGGCCGTAACAAACTGCGTGAAGCGGCAATGCGTGGTGACGTACCAGGTCTGGTTAAAGCCAGCTGGTAAGTACGTTCGAAGTCTCGGTGGCCAGGATCGCAAGATACTGACCACCGGTGGCCTAGAATCTGGAACAAGCCCCTTTTGGGGCTTGTTTCATTTCCGGAGTGTGTCTAAAATACGCGGCTCGCCTGAGCCCGTGTGTTTTGTGCTCGGAGATTCTCGGCGACACGTAATGGCCGCAAGGCTAATTTTTTTGTATTAGGAGCGTCTAGCCATGAGTATGCAGGACCCGTTAGCGGACATGCTAACTCGTATCCGTAATGCCCAGATGGCTGAAAAGTCCGTCGTAAGCATGCCATCTTCCACGTTGAAGGTTGCTGTTGCCAAAGTCCTGAAAGACGAAGGCTACATTGCGGGTTATCAGATCAGCAGCGAAATCAAACCACTGCTGTCCATCGAGCTGAAGTACTTCGAAGGCCGTCCGGTCATCGAAGAAGTGAAGCGCGTTAGCCGTCCAGGCCTGCGTCAGTACAAGTCCGTTGATGATCTGCCAAAAGTTCGTGGCGGTCTCGGTGTGTCTATCGTCTCCACCAACAAAGGTGTGATGACGGATCGTGCTGCGCGCGCTGCCGGTGTCGGCGGCGAAGTTCTTTGCACTGTGTTCTAAGGGGGGATAAGCATGTCACGCGTCGCTAAGAACCCCGTTAAGCTGCCAGCCGGTGTCGAAGTAAAATTCGCAGGCCAACAGCTTTCGGTGAAGGGTGCCAAGGGCACTCTGGAACTGAACATCCATTCGTCCGTTGAGATCGTTGAAGAAGCTGGTGAGCTGCGTTTCGCTGCTCGCAATGGCGATCAACAAACTCGCGCAATGGCCGGTACCACTCGTGCGTTGGTAAACAACATGGTCCAAGGCGTAAGCCAAGGCTTCGAGCGCAAGCTCCAGCTGGTCGGTGTTGGTTACAAAGCGCAAGCAAAAGGCACGGTTCTGAACCTGGCCCTTGGCTTCTCGCACCCAGTGGATTACGAACTGCCGGAAGGCATCACCGCTGAGACCCCAAGCCAAACCGATATCCTGATCAAGGGTATTGATAAGCAGCTGGTAGGTCAGGTGGCCGCTGAGATCCGCGACTTCCGTCCACCAGAGCCGTACAAAGGCAAAGGTGTGCGCTACGCGGACGAAGTCGTCCGTCGTAAAGAAGCCAAGAAGAAGTAGGGCATAGCAAATGACCGACAAAAAAGTTACTCGACTGCGTCGCGCTCGCAAAGCACGCCTGAAAATGCACGAACTCGAAGTCGTGCGTCTCTGCGTGTTCCGCTCGTCGCAGCACATCTACGCCCAGGTCATCTCGGCCGACGGCAACAAAGTCCTGGCAAGCGCCTCGACTTTGGATAAAGAACTGCGTGATGGTGCCACTGGCAACATCGACGCGGCCACTAAGGTTGGCCAGCTGGTCGCTACGCGTGCTAAGGCCGCTGGCGTCTCGCAAGTGGCTTTCGACCGCTCTGGCTTCAAGTACCACGGCCGCGTGAAAGCGCTGGCTGATGCTGCTCGTGAAGCTGGGCTGGAGTTCTAAGTTATGTCAAATAACGACCAAAAGCGCGACGAAGGCTACATTGAGAAGCTGGTTCAAGTTAACCGCGTAGCCAAAACCGTTAAAGGCGGCCGTATCTTCACT
The DNA here is from genome assembly GCF_013385495.1 of Pseudomonas sp. F8002. Classification (NCBI taxonomy): domain Bacteria; kingdom Pseudomonadati; phylum Pseudomonadota; class Gammaproteobacteria; order Pseudomonadales; family Pseudomonadaceae; genus Pseudomonas; species Pseudomonas sp. F8002. Next base: position 27,775 of record NZ_JACAPW010000011.1, read on the forward strand.
TTCACCGCGTTGACCGTGGTTGGTGATGGTAAAGGGCGTGTTGGCTTCGGCCGTGGCAAGTCACGTGAAGTGCCTGCTGCGATCCAGAAGGCAATGGAAGCTGCTCGTCGCAACATGATCCAAGTTGATCTGAACGGCACCACTCTGCAGTACGCAATGAAGTCCGCTCACGGCGCTTCGAAGGTGTACATGCAGCCTGCCTCTGAAGGTACCGGTATCATCGCTGGCGGCGCTATGCGTGCTGTCCTCGAAGTTGCTGGCGTTCAGAACGTTCTGGCCAAGTGCTACGGCTCGACTAACCCGGTAAACGTGGTTCACGCCACTTTCAAGGGTTTGAAAGCAATGCAGTCTCCTGAATCCATTGCCGCCAAGCGTGGCAAAAGCGTCAAGGAGATCTTCTGATCATGGCTACCGTTAAAGTAACGCTGATCAAAAGCATGACCGGCCGCATCCCTAACCACAAATTGTGCGTTAAGGGTTTGGGTCTGCGTCGCATCGGTCACACTGTAGAAGTACTTGATACTCCCGAGAATCGCGGGATGATCAACAAGGCTTACTACATGCTGCGTGTCGAGGGTTAATTCGATGAAACTCAATGATCTGAGTCCAGCGCCGGGTTCCCGTCGCGAAAAGCATCGTCCGGGCCGTGGTATCGGTAGTGGTTTGGGCAAGACCGGTGGCCGTGGCCACAAAGGTCAGTCCTCCCGCTCCGGTGGCACCATCGCTCCAGGCTTTGAAGGCGGTCAACAGCCGCTGCATCGTCGCCTGCCGAAGTTCGGTTTCGTTTCCCTGAAAGCCATGGACCGCGCAGAAGTGCGTCTGTCCGAGCTGGCCAAAGTGGAAGGCGACATCGTTACCGTGCAGACCCTGAAAGATGCCAACGTGATCAACGTCAACGTACAGCGTGTGAAAATCATGCTGTCCGGTGAAGTGACTCGCGCTGTCACTATCGGCAAGGGAATCGGCGCCACCAAAGGTGCGCGTTCGGCTATCGAAGCAGCTGGCGGCAAGTTCGAGGAATAAATGGCTAAGCAAGGTGCTCTCTCAGCGCTCGGCAAAGGCGGTATGTCTGAACTTTGGGCTCGTCTGCGTTTTCTGTTCCTGGCGATTATCGTCTACCGAATAGGCGCACACATCCCGGTTCCAGGTATCAACCCGGACCGACTCGCAGACCTGTTTCGACAGAATGAGGGGACCATTCTTAGCTTGTTCAACATGTTTTCCGGCGGCGCGCTGGAACGGATGAGCATCTTTGCACTGGGGATCATGCCGTACATCTCGGCATCGATCATCATGCAACTGATGACCGCCGTCAGTCCGCAGTTGGAGCAGTTGAAGAAGGAAGGTGAAGCTGGCCGTCGCAAGATAAGCCAGTACACCCGCTACGGCACTGTCATCCTCGCCCTGGTCCAGGCTATCGGCATGTCCGTTGGCCTGGCCGGGCAGGGTGTTGCGTTCACTGGTGACTTTGGCTTCCATTTCGTCGCGGTATCCACATTTGTGGCTGGTGCGATGTTCATGATGTGGCTGGGTGAGCAGATTACTGAGCGTGGTGTTGGTAACGGTATCTCGATGTTGATTTTCGCAGGTATCGTTGCCGGTCTTCCGAGAGCGATTGGGCAGTCTTTCGAGTCTGCACGTCAGGGTGATATCAATATCTTCGCCCTGGTTGCCATCGGTTTGTTGGCAGTAGCGATTATCGGTTTTGTGGTGTTCATTGAGCGTGGCCAGCGTCGTATTGCTGTTCACTACGCCAAGCGTCAGCAGGGCCGCAAGGTCTTTGCCGCGCAGACCAGCCACCTGCCGCTGAAAGTGAACATGGCCGGGGTTATTCCTGCCATTTTCGCGAGCAGCATTTTGCTGTTTCCGGCTTCGTTGGGTGCCTGGTTCGGTCAGTCTGAAGGTATGGGCTGGTTGCAGGACATCTCGCAGTCGATCGCTCCTGGTCAGCCGTTGAATATTCTGCTGTTTAGTGCAGGGATTATTTTCTTCTGCTTCTTCTATACGGCGTTGATGTTCAATCCGAAAGACGTAGCGGAAAACCTGAAGAAGTCCGGTGCCTTTATTCCGGGTATTCGTCCAGGTGAGCAGTCTGCGCGCTACATTGATGGCGTTCTGACTCGCTTGACCATGTTCGGTGCTCTATATATGACGGCCGTCTGCCTGTTGCCCCAGTTCCTGGTGGTTGCAGCAAACGTTCCGTTCTACCTTGGCGGGACCTCGTTGCTGATCGTCGTCGTGGTTGTGATGGACTTCATGTCCCAAGTACAATCGCACCTCGTTTCGCACCAGTACGAATCCCTGATGAAGAAAGCCAACCTGAAGGGTTACGGCAGCGGCATGTTGCGCTGAGTACCCATAAGGTTCGAGGAGTTGGTGATGAAAGTTCGTGCATCGGTGAAAAAGCTGTGCCGTAACTGCAAGATTATTCGCCGCGAAGGTGTTGTTCGAGTAATTTGCAGCGCGGAACCGCGTCACAAACAGCGCCAAGGCTGAGTGTGATCCGCTTGAAGCCCGGCAGCTAGTGCGCTGCCGGGTTGATTATTTGTTATTACAGCGATATTATCTCGCGCCCTATTTCTTGGCTTCCGGGGCGTAGGTAGCTGTCAATTGGAGTCCCACTGAATGGCCCGTATTGCAGGCGTTAACATTCCAGATAACAAGCACACTGTTATCTCGCTGACCTACATCTATGGTGTTGGTCGCACTACTGCGCAGAAAATTTGCGCAGATACTGGGGTAAACCCAGCCGCAAAGATCAAGGATCTGAGCGACGAGCAGATTGAGCTGTTGCGTGGCGAAGTGGCGAAGTTCACCACTGAAGGTGACCTGCGTCGCGAAATCAACATGAAAATCAAGCGTTTGATGGACCTCGGTTGCTACCGTGGTCTGCGTCATCGTCGTGGTCTTCCAGTACGCGGTCAGCGTACCAAGACTAACGCGCGTACCCGTAAAGGTCCGCGTAAGCCGATCCGCAAGTAATCGCCCACGCGAATCGACAGGAAATTAATCATGGCAAAACCTGCTGCTCGTCCTCGTAAAAAAGTTAAAAAGACAGTGGTTGATGGCATCGCCCACATCCATGCATCTTTTAACAACACAATCGTGACCATCACCGACCGTCAAGGTAACGCGCTTTCTTGGGCTACCTCCGGTGGTTCGGGTTTCCGCGGTTCCCGCAAGTCCACCCCGTTTGCTGCTCAAGTAGCTGCTGAACGTGCTGGTCAAGCTGCGCTGGAATATGGCCTGAAAAACCTCGACGTCAACGTCAAAGGTCCAGGTCCAGGTCGTGAGTCTGCTGTCCGTGCATTGAACGGCTGTGGCTATAAGATCGCCAGCATCACCGACGTGACGCCAATCCCGCACAACGGGTGCCGTCCGCCGAAGAAGCGCCGCGTGTAATCCAGGAGATTGTAAAGAATGGCTCGTTACATTGGTCCAAAATGCAAACTCGCTCGTCGTGAAGGCACCGATCTCTTTCTGAAGAGCGGCGTGCGCGCGATCGAATCGAAGTGCAACATTGAAGCAGCACCTGGTATCCACGGCCAACGCCGCGGTCGCCAGTCCGACTACGGCACCCAACTGCGTGAAAAGCAGAAGGTCCGTCGTATCTACGGCGTTCTCGAGCGTCAGTTCAGCGGCTACTACAAAGAAGCTGCTGGCAAGAAAGGTGCAACCGGTGAAAACCTGCTGCAACTGCTCGAATGCCGTCTGGACAACGTTGTATACCGTATGGGCTTTGGTTCGACTCGTGCCGAATCCCGTCAGCTGGTATCGCACAAATCCGTCAGCGTAAACGGCCAAACCGTTAACGTCCCGTCGTACCAGGTTCGTGCTGGTGACGTGGTCGCGATTCGCGAGAAAGCAAAAAATCAACTTCGCATTGTCCAAGCTCTCGATCTGTGTGCCCAACGTGGCCGCGTAGAATGGGTAGAAGTAGACACTGAGAAGAAGTCGGGCGTTTTCAAGAACGTTCCTGCTCGCAGTGATCTGTCCGCCGACATCAACGAAAGCCTGATTGTCGAGCTCTACTCCAAGTAAGGGCTAGAAAATAGGTGCATCCATGCAGATTTCGGTAAATGAGTTCCTGACACCCCGTCACATTGATGTGCAGGTTGTCAGTCCAACCCGCGCCAAGATCACTCTCGAGCCTCTCGAGCGTGGTTTTGGCCACACCCTGGGCAACGCGCTGCGCCGCATCCTGTTGTCCTCAATGCCCGGCTGTGCAGTAGTCGAGGCCGAGATTGACGGTGTGCTCCACGAGTACAGCGCCATCGAAGGTGTACAGGAAGACGTAATTGAAATCCTGTTGAACCTTAAAGGTCTGGCTATCAAGCTGCACGGCCGTGACGAAGTTACGCTGACCTTGTCGAAGAAGGGTTCGGGGGTGGTTACCGCTGCCGATATTCAGCTGGATCATGATGTCGAGATCGTTAATCCCGATCACGTAATCGCTAACCTGGCGTCTAACGGCGCCCTGAACATGAAGCTCACCGTAGCTCGTGGTCGTGGTTATGAACCGGCCGACTCGCGTCAGAGCGATGAAGACGAAAGCCGCAGCATTGGTCGCTTGCAGCTCGACTCTTCGTTCAGCCCGGTTCGCCGTATCGCATACGTGGTGGAAAACGCCCGTGTCGAACAGCGTACTAACCTGGACAAGCTGGTTATTGATCTGGAAACCAACGGTACTCTGGATCCTGAAGAGGCTATCCGCCGCGCTGCAACCATTCTGCAACAGCAGTTGGCTGCGTTCGTCGACCTCAAGGGTGACAGCGAACCAGTGGTAATCGAGCAGGAAGACGAGATCGATCCGATCCTGCTTCGCCCGGTTGACGATCTGGAACTGACTGTACGTTCGGCTAACTGCCTTAAGGCGGAAAACATTTACTACATCGGTGATCTGATTCAGCGCACCGAAGTAGAACTGTTGAAGACTCCGAACCTGGGCAAGAAATCCTTGACTGAAATCAAGGACGTTCTGGCCTCCCGCGGTCTGTCCCTCGGCATGCGCCTCGACAACTGGCCGCCTGCAAGTCTTAAGAAGGACGACAAGGCGACTGCCTGATCGTCGTAATCACCGAACGTGAGTTTGGTAAGGAATGAACCATGCGTCATCGTAAAAGTGGTCGTCACCTGAGCCGTACCAGCTCGCACCGTAAGGCTATGTTCCAGAACATGGCGGTGTCGCTGTTCGAGCACGAGCTGATCAAAACTACACTGCCGAAAGCTAAAGAACTGCGTCGCGTTGCTGAGCCGCTGATTACTTTGGCCAAGACAGACAGCCTGGCTAACCGCCGTCTGGCTTTCGACCGTACTCGTTCGAAAGCTATCGTTGGTAAGCTCTTCAACGACCTGGGCAAGCGTTACGCTACCCGTGAGGGTGGCTACCTGCGCATCCTCAAGTGCGGTTTCCGCGCTGGTGACAACGCGCCTATGGCGTACGTTGAGCTGATCGATCGTCCAGTTGGCGGTGAAGCTGTATCCGCTGAGTAAGACGTCAGTCTGTAACGAAGAACCGGGCCTAGTGCCCGGTTTTTTGTGCGCGTTGGAAAACTGGCATTACCTCGAGCGAATACACGTTCATCCCGTGCAGCAACTTTTGATATCCGTTCGGATGTATCGTTAGTTAATTTCTATCGGTGGGTATGATTTAATAAATTTGATGGTGTCATCTTCCTGGTCAATAATCGCTCCAAGCCGATTAGCCGGCAGTTCCAAGACTGACCTGAGGAAGATTGAGCATGAGCCAGAATAAAACCCTTACTACCGCCAGCGGCGCACCTGTTGCGGATAACCAGAATTCCCGTTCCGCCGGCCCACGCGGCCCGCTGCTGCTCGACGACTTTCACCTGATCGAGAAGCTCGCTCACTTCAACCGTGAAAACATTCCTGAGCGTCGTGTACACGCCAAAGGCTCGGGCGCTTACGGTACCTTCACCGTCACTCAAGACATCACGCAGTACACCAGCGCCAAGCTCTTCGATTCTGTGGGCAAGCAAACTCCGACTTTCCTGCGCTTCTCCACGGTGGGTGGCGAGCGTGGTTCGGCTGATACTGAGCGCGACCCGCGTGGTTTCGCGTTGAAGTTCTACACCGAAGAAGGCAACTGGGACATCGTTGGTAACAACACCCCGGTGTTCTTCATCCGCGACCCGCTGAAGTTTCCCGACTTTATCCACACCCAAAAGCGCCTTCCGCAAAGCAACCTGAAAAGTGCACAGATGATGTGGGACTTCTGGTCGCACTCCCCTGAGGCGCTGCACCAGGTCACCATCCTGTTTTCGGACCGTGGCATCCCGGACGGCTACCGTCACATGCACGGCTTCGGCAGTCACACCTACAGCTTGATTAACGCCAAAGGTGAGCGCCACTGGGTGAAGTGGCACTACAAGACCAAGCAAGGTATCAAGAACCTGGCGCCGGCTGACGCTGCACGCCTGGCCGGTACCGACCCTGATTACGCTCAGCGCGATCTGTTCGGTGCTATTGAGCGTGGTGACTTCCCGAAATGGCGCGTGTGCATTCAGATCATGACTGAGGCCCAGGCCAACGCTCACTACGAAAACCCGTTCGACGTGACCAAGACCTGGTCGCAGAAAGAGTTCCCGCTGATCGAAGTGGGTGAGCTGGAACTGAACCGCAACCCGCTGAACTACTTCGCTGAAGTTGAACAGGCGGCTTTCGGTCCAAGCAACATGGTCCCGGGTGTTGGCCTGTCGCCAGACCGCATGCTGCAAGGGCGCGTGTTCGCTTACGCCGATGCCCATCGCTACCGCGTAGGTACCAATCACCAGCAACTGCCGGTGAATGCGCCACGCAGCCCAGTCAACAGCTACCAGCGTGATGGTTCGATGGCATTCGGCTCCAATGGTGGTGCGGCCCCCAATTACGAGCCAAACAGCTACGCCGATGCGCCGAAGCAGGCTCCTCAGTACGCCGAGCCAGCCTTGGCCCTGAGCGGTGCGGCTGATCGTTACGATCACCGCGAAGATACCGACTACTACAGCCATGCCGGTGCGCTGTTCCGCCTGATGAACGATGAGCAGAAAGCCCTGCTGATCAACAATATCGCCGGCGCAATGGCGGGTGTTTCCAGCGACGTGGTGCAGCGCCAGTTGCAGTACTTCTTCAAGGCCGACCCGGCTTATGGAGAAGGGATCGCATCTGCACTGGGTGTATCGCTTAACTGACTCTAAACGATAAGCAGAACCGCCCTCATTTGGGCGGTTTTTGCGTTATTTAAGCTACTTTTCACCGGAAATCTTCACTTTTCTGCCGTTGGTCCCGTGACCTCCGGGTCATCATGGTTCAAACTACAGACTTTCAAGCAGGGAGATGTAGGGCGATGCAAGGTCACCCCGACGTAATCGATTACCTCAACACGTTGCTGACGGGCGAACTGGCAGCTCGTGACCAATATTTCATTCACTCGCGGATGTACGAAGACTGGGGCTTTACCGAGCTCTACGAGCGTATCAACCATGAAATGGAAGAAGAGGCACAGCACGCCGACGCACTGATGCGCCGTATCCTGATGCTCGAAGGCACGCCCCGTATGCGTCCCGACGACCTGGATACCGGCACCACGGTGCCTGAGATGCTCGCCAGCGACTTGCGCCTTGAGTACAAGGTCCGTGCCGCGCTCTGCAAGGGCATTGAGCTCTGCGAGCAGCACAACGACTACGTCACGCGGGAAATCCTGCGGGTGCAGTTGAATGACACCGAAGAGGATCACACCTACTGGCTGGAAAAGCAGTTGGGCCTGATCAAGCTGATTGGCCTGGAGAATTACCTGCAATCGCAGTTCTGATTCCTCCAGCTACTAAAAAGCCCCTGTCACTTACACGGTGACAGGGGCTTTTTCGTGGGGCTGAACAATCAGTCCTTGTCGCGAGCCAGCAGAGGCTTGAGGTAGAAGCCGGTGTGAGACTGCTTCATCTCCGAGACTTGCTCCGGTGTGCCGACCGCAATGATCTGCCCACCTTTGGAACCGCCTTCCGGCCCCAGGTCCACCAGCCAGTCGGCGGTCTTGATCACATCCAGATTGTGCTCGATCACTACCACCGTATTGCCGTGGTCACGCAGGCGATGCAGCACATCCAGCAATTGCTGAATATCCGCGAAGTGCAGGCCTGTGGTCGGCTCGTCGAGGATGTACAGCGTCTTGCCGGTATCACGCTTGGACAGCTCGCGAGACAGCTTGACCCGCTGGGCCTCGCCACCCGACAGCGTCGTCGCCGACTGACCCAGCTTGATGTACGACAGGCCAACATCCATCAGTGTCTGCAGCTTGCGCGCCAGGGCCGGTACCGCGTCGAAGAACACCCGCGCTTCCTCGATCGTCATCTCGAGGGTTTCGTGGATGCTCTTGCCCTTGTACTTGATCTCCAGGGTTTCGCGGTTGTAGCGCTTGCTCTTGCACACGTCGCACGGCACGTAGATGTCCGGCAGGAAGTGCATCTCCACCTTGATCAAGCCATCGCCCTGGCACGCTTCGCAGCGGCCGCCCTTGACGTTGAACGAGAACCGGCCAGGCCCGTAGCCACGGGAGCGCGATTCCGGCACGCCGGCGAACAGCTCGCGAATCGGCGTGAACAGCCCGGTGTAGGTCGCCGGGTTGGAGCGCGGTGTGCGGCCAATCGGGCTTTGGTCGATATCGACCACCTTGTCCAGGTGTTCCAGGCCCTTGATGCTGTCGTGAGCGGCGGCTTCCAGGGTGGTCGCGCCGTTCAGTGCAGTGGCACTCAACGGGAACAGCGTGTTGTTGATCAGCGTTGATTTGCCCGAACCGGATACACCGGTCACACAGGTCAGCAGGCCCAGCGGGATCTCCAGGTCTACATTGCGCAGGTTGTTACCACGCGCGCCCTTGAGGTGCAGTGCCATCTTCTTGTTGCGCGGGGTGCGTTTGGCCGGCACGGCGATCTTCACGCGACCCGACAGGTACTTACCGGTCAGCGAGTCAGGATGCGCCATCACTTCAGCCGGCGTGCCCTCGGCGACAATATGCCCACCGTGAACGCCCGCTCCCGGGCCGATATCGACCACATAATCGGCCAGGCGAATCGCGTCTTCATCGTGCTCGACCACGATCACCGTATTGCCGATGTCCCGCAGGTGCTTCAGCGTGCCTAGCAAACGGTCGTTGTCCCGTTGATGCAAACCAATCGACGGTTCATCGAGGATGTACAACACGCCCACCAGGCCGGCACCGATCTGGCTGGCCAAGCGAATCCGCTGGGCTTCACCGCCGGAAAGCGTGTCGGCACTGCGGTCCAGCGACAGGTAGTCCAGGCCCACGTTGACCAGGAACTGCAGCCGTTCACGAATCTCCTTGAGGATCTTGTCGGCAATTTCCCCGCGACGGCCCGTCAGTTTCAGCGTGCCGAAGTATTCGCAGGCATCGCCAATCGGCAGGTTGGTCACTGCCGGCAGGGTCTTCTCGCCAACCCACACATGCCGTGCCTCACGGCGCAGGCGTGTGCCACGGCAATCCGGGCAAGGCTGGGTGCTGAGGAACTTGGCCAGCTCCTCGCGCACGCTGGCGGACTCTGTCTCGCGGTAGCGCCGCTCCAGGTTCGGCACGATGCCTTCGAACGGGTGCGAGCGTTTGACGATATCGCCACGGTCGTTCAAATACTTGAAGTCGACGTTCTGTGAACCGCTGCCATGCAGGATGAATTTCTGCTGTTCGGCGGGCAGTTCGTTGAACGGCACTTCCAGGCTGAACTTGTAGTGCGACGCCAACGAACCCAGCATCTGGAAGTAATAGACGTTACGCCTGTCCCAGCCACGTATCGCACCCTCCGCCAGTGTGAGGTCACCGTTGACCAGGCGCTTGATGTCGAAGAATTGCTTAACCCCCAGGCCATCACAGGTCGGGCAAGCGCCGGCCGGGTTGTTGAAGGAAAACAGCTTCGGTTCCAGCTCGCTGATGGCATGGCCGCAGATCGGGCAGGCGAAGCGCGCGGAGAAGATGATTTCTTCCCCGGGTTCATCGTCCATCGGCGCCACCAGGGCAATGCCGTCTGCCAGCTTCAGCGCGGTCTCGAAAGACTCCGCCAGGCGCTGCTGCAAATCGGCACGCACCTTGAAGCGGTCGACGACCACATCAATCGAGTGCTTTTTCTGTTTATCCAGCTTCGGCGCTTCGTCCAGCTCGTAGAGCTTGCCGTTGATGCGGGCACGCACGAAACCCTGGGCACGCAGTTCTTCAAAGACCGAAAGGTGTTCACCCTTGCGCTCGCGAATCACCGGTGCCAGCAGCATCAGCTTGGCGCCCTCCGGCTGGGCCAGCACCAGGTCGACCATCTGGCTGACGGTCTGGGCTTCCAGGGGAATGTCGTGGTCCGGGCAGCGGGGAATACCCACGCGGGCATACAGCAGGCGCAGGTAGTCGTAGATCTCGGTGATGGTGCCCACGGTGGAGCGCGGGTTGTGGGAGGTGGATTTCTGTTCGATGGAAATCGCAGGCGACAGGCCTTCAATGGTGTCGACGTCGGGCTTTTCCATCATCGACAGGAACTGGCGGGCATAGGCCGACAGGGATTCCACGTAGCGGCGCTGGCCTTCGGCGTACAGCGTGTCAAACGCCAGGGACGACTTGCCGGACCCGGACAAGCCGGTGATGACGATCAGTTTGTCCCGTGGCAGGGTCAGGTCGATGTTCTTCAGGTTGTGGGTTCGAGCCCCACGAATCAGGATCTTGTCCAAGATGGCCTCGCACGGCGGGCGTAAATAATGCAGGAGTATACGGCTAAAGACTGGATGAATATACACTGTCAAAGTGCCGGGTGCAGCCTTACATGAAAGCTGCGCGGCAAAGCGCCGCATATACCCTCTCAATCGATGGGACTGGTAGAATCGCCGCCGGTTCACACGAGGTTTATCCATGCACGATCCCCACAGCGAACGCATGAGTGGCAGCGAGACCCGCGCAGCAAGCGGTCTGGCCCTGGTGTTCGCATTCCGTATGCTTGGCATGTTTATGGTGTTGCCGGTGCTGGCAACCTATGGAATGGATCTCGCAGGAGCGACCCCGGCCCTGATCGGCCTGGCGATTGGCGCCTATGGCCTGACCCAGGCGCTGTTTCAGATTCCGTTCGGCGTCATTTCCGACCGCATCGGCCGCCGGCCGGTGATCTACCTCGGCCTGATCGTCTTCGCCCTGGGCAGTGTGCTTGCGGCCAATGCCGACTCTATCTGGGGCGTGATCGCCGGACGCGTCCTGCAAGGCGCCGGCGCGATTTCCGCCGCCGTCATGGCACTGCTCTCCGACCTGACCCGCGAACAACACCGTACCAAGGCCATGGCGATGATCGGCATGACCATCGGTCTTTCGTTCGCCGTGGCGATGGTAGTCGGCCCGCTGCTGACCCGCGCGTTCGGCTTGCACGGTCTGTTCCTGGCCACCGGTGGCATGGCGCTGTTCGGCATCGTGATTGTCGCCTTCATGGTTCCGCATTCCACGGGGCCGTTGCAGCACCGTGAGTCGGGCGTCGCCAAGCAGGCATTGCTGCCGACACTCAAGCACCCGGACCTGTTGCGCCTGGATTTGGGTATCTTCGTATTACACGCGATGCTGATGTGCAGCTTCGTCGCCTTGCCCCTGGCCCTGGTGCAAAAAGCCGGGTTGCCCAAGGAGCAGCACTGGTGGGTCTATCTCACCGCGCTGCTGATTTCGTTCTTCGCCATGATCCCGTTCATCATCTACGGCGAGAAGAAACGCAAAATGAAACGAGTTCTGTTGGGCGCCGTCGCGACACTGATGCTCACTGAGCTATTCTTCTGGCAGTTCGGCGACAGCCTGCGGGCGCTGGTGATCGGCACGGTGGTGTTCTTCACCGCGTTCAACCTGCTGGAGGCTTCACTGCCTTCGCTGATCAGTAAGGTTTCACCGGCCGGCGGCAAAGGCACGGCGATGGGCGTGTATTCAACCAGCCAGTTCCTCGGTTCTGCACTGGGCGGGATCATGGGTGGCTGGATGTTCCAGCATGGCGGTTTGTCGGTTGTGTTCCTGGGATGCGCAGGTCTGGCTGCCCTCTGGCTAGCCTTTGCTGTTACCATGCGCGAACCTCCCTATGTGACGAGCCTGCGCTTGCCGTTATCGCCCGAAGCGATCCGCGAAGCCGGTCTGGTCGAGCGCCTTAAGGCCGTTGTTGGGGTTACGGATGCTGTGGTTGTTACTGAAGAAGCCGCCATCTACATCAAATTGGACACCGAATTATTGGATCGCGCGACGCTCGAGCAACTGGTCAACCCAGTGCCGACAGCGCGCCCAGCCTAGGAGAACGTTATGGCCCGTGGGGTTAACAAAGTCATATTGGTCGGTACATGCGGCCAGGATCCCGAAGTTCGCTACTTGCCGAACGGTAACGCCGTGACCAACCTGAGTCTGGCGACCAGCGAGCAGTGGACCGACAAGCAAACCGGCCAGAAGGTCGAGAAAACCGAATGGCACCGTGTGTCGATGTTCGGCAAGGTTGCAGAGATCGCCGGTGAATACCTGCGCAAAGGTTCGCAGGTCTACATCGAAGGCAAGCTGCAAACCCGCGAGTGGGAAAAAGACGGCATCAAGCGTTACACCACTGAAATCGTGGTCGACATGCAAGGCACCATGCAACTGCTGGGCGGCCGTCCACAGGGCGACCAACAGGGCCAGGGCGGCATGTCCAACTCGGCGCCGCGTCCACAGCAGCAGTCCCGTCCGCAGCCAACCCAGCAGCCACAGCGTGAGTCGCGTCCAGCGCCACAGCAGGCCGCTCCTCAGCCGGCAGCCGACTTCGACAGCTTTGATGACGATATTCCGTTCTAAGGTCGCTTGAGACCCAGAACTGTCGCGTAACACCAGAAAACCCCCGGTGGCCTTGGCCCCGGGGGTTTTTCATTGCGGACACGGCAATCCGCTAAACGTCAGTAGAAGCGGCGCTCACCACCAACTCCCGAAACCTCTCCAATACCGACGACGTATCACCTACCCGGGTAGCCAGGTGCAACGGCGCCACCAGGCTCCGGCACTCCGAAAGCTCGCGATAAACAATCCCGTCGCCCCGCAACCGTTGCATTGAGGCAGGCACAATCGAAACCCCAAGCCCCGCAGCCACCAGGCTCAACGTCGCCGTCATGCGCGGCGCCTCTTGCACAACTTGCGGGCTGAAACCCGCTTCGCGACACGCCACCAGAATCGCGTCATACAACCCAAGCCCCACCCGGCGCCGATACAGCACAAACGCCTCGGTGGCCAATGCCGCCAACGGCAGCGGCGTCGACGGGTTGATAGCCAGTGGGTGGTCGGTAGGCAGCGCCAGCAACATTGGCTCTACCAGAATTGGCTGGTCCTGCAACGCCTGCGTCCCGCTCAGCGGCGAGCGAATGAACGCCGCGTCGAGCTTTTCGTGCAGCAACGCGTCCAGCAGTTCACCGGTACCGGCTTCTTCCAGTACCACTGAAACGCCGACAAAGGTTTCCCGAAACAGGCGCAGTACGCTGGGCACAAACGGATGCAAGGCGGCAGAGCTGGTGAAACCAATCGCCAGGCGTCCGCGTTCACCTCGGGCAGCGCGGCGCACAATGTCGGCCACACCATCGACGCTGGCCAAGATATGCCGCGCCTCTTCCAGCAAGGCCAGCCCCGCAGTGGTCGGGCGCACGCCTCGTGGCAGGCGCTCCATCAGCACCACACCCAACTCGGCTTCAAGACTTTGCAACAGGCGGGTCAGCGGCGGTTGCTGCATGCCCAGTCGTTCTGCCGCGCGGGTGATATAGCCTTCTTCGGCAATCGCGACGAAGGCCCTGAGCTGCCTGAGTTCCAGCATAGGGATACTTTTCAGGTATGGGAGATGATCAATCGTGGCATTTGTTCTCATGGATCACAAGATTTAGGCTGTTGTCACTCCTCACAGAAGAAGGAATGCCGCAATGACCTGGTCAGCCAAGCAATACTCGATGTTCGAACAACAGCGCACTCGTCCCGTCCGGGATCTGGTAGCGGCCATCCCTGAGGGTGACGTGCGCACCGCCGTCGACCTGGGTTGCGGCCCGGGCAACTCGACTGAAGTCCTGGCTGAGCGCTTTCCGCAGGCAGTAGTCACCGGCATGGACAGTTCCGATGACATGCTGGTCGACGCCCGCAAGCGCCTACCCGCGTTGAACTTCGAATTGGCGGATATCGGCGCCTGGAACCCCGTGCAGAAATTTGACGTCATCCTCGCCAATGCATCGCTGCAATGGCTGCCTGATCACGCCACGCTGTATCCGCATTTAGTCAATCAACTGACTCCCGGCGGCACCCTGGCGGTGCAGACGCCCGACAATCTTGACGAGCCGGCCCACAAGCTGGCGCGGGAAGTCGCGGCGGACGGCCCGTGGGCCGCAAAGATCGGCAGCGTCAAACACAATGAACGCCATACCGCGAGCTACTACTTTGAGTTGCTGAGCCAACACTGTTCCACCGTGGATGTATGGCGCACCACTTACCACCATCCGCTGGCAGGTTCTGCCGCGGTGGTGGAGTGGTTCAAGGGGTCGGCATTGCGTCCGTTCCTGGCGCCCCTGACCGAGTCAGAAAGGAACGCCTTCCTCGACGAGTACCTGGCGCGGATCACCAAGGCTTATCCAGCGCTGGCCGATGGCACAGTACTGCTGCCTTTCCCTCGGCTGTTCATCATCGCTACCCGGTAAGCGCGGAGAAGGTCAATCGGCGGACAAGAACTGTTCCGCCGACACCACGCTCGCATAAGCAAACCCCAGCGACGACATAAACGCCGCATGCACCTGGGCTGCCGGCACGACGCTGCCATTGAATTCCAGGTCCCGCGTGGCGCAGGCATCGTGGATCACCGTCACGGTGTAGCCCAGGTCCGCCGCCGCGCGCACCACGCCGTCGATGCACATATGGCTCATGCTGCCCACCACCACCAGCTCGGTGATGCTGCGTTGTTCCAGCAGCGCCCGCAGGTTGGTTTCGCGGAACGCATTGACGAAATGCTTGAGCACCACCGGCTCGTCGGCCTGGTTCAGCACCTTGGGGTGCAGGTGTGCACCTTCCGAACCCGGGGTGAAGAAGGGGGCATCGTCGGAGGTGAATTCGTGGCGTACGTGAATCACCGTATCGCCTGCCTGGCGAAATGCCTGTAGCACTTGCTGCGCCTTGTCTGCCGCCGCGTCCACTCCGTCTAGCGGCCACTTGCCCTGGGGGAAGTAGTCGTTCTGGATATCGATTAGGATGAGCGCTTGCTTGGCCATGTTGGTTTCCTTGTGAGGGTTGATGCGTCCAGTATCCTGGCTGGCGTGACGCCTGGGGATTGGCCGCACCGACAATAACAGAGGGAAAACTGACAATGGCGATCGTCGAGCTCGGCGTGCTGATCTACCGCGGCGCGCAAATGGCCGCCGTGCATGGCTTGACCGACCTGTTCGCGGTCGCCAACCGGATTGCGACCGAGCATCAGTCCGAGCAACTGCCGTCCCTGCGCATCAGCCATTGGCAGGCTGAAACAGGCGGTGCGCCGACCCGTGTATTCGATAGCGAGCCCGGTAGCGGGGATAGGTTGACGGCCTTGCTGATTCCACCCTCCATCGCTGGCTTTTCCGAGGGCCAGGCGTCCGCCGAATTGCTGGATTGGCTGCGCCAGCAACATCGCTCCGGGACCATTCTGGGCGGGGTGTGCGTAGGTTCGATCCTGATGGCGGAAAGCGGCCTGTTGGACGGTCGCAGCGCAACCACGCACTGGACGTCGGCGAAATCCTTCGCCGCCCGTTATCCGGCGATTCGCCTGGAAGCCGACAAACCCATCGTCGACGACGGCGACTTGATCACCACCGCCGGCCTCATGGCCTGGTCCGAATTGGGCCTGCGCCTGGTGGACCGTTTGCTCGGCCCGAGCATCGCTGCCAGCACCGCGCGTTTCCTGGTGATCGAACACAGTGACAGCGCCAGTGAGTGCGGCAGTAACTTTGCGCCGATCCTTGCCCATGGCGACGCTGCGATTCTCAAGGTGCAACATTGGCTGCAGGCCAGCGGTGCGGTGGATGTTTCGTTGGCTGCCATGGCGCAGGAGGCGGGACTTGAGGAACGCACCTTCCTGCGACGGTTCCGCGCCGCCACCGGTTTGAAACCCACCGAATATTGCCAGCACCTGCGTGTCGGCAAGGCGCGCCAGATGCTCGAGTTCACCAACGGCACCATTGATCACATCGCCTGGACCGTGGGGTATCAGGACCCCGGCGCCTTCCGCGCCACATTCAAGAAAATCACCGGGCTGGCGCCAAGTGATTACCGCAGCCGTTTCGGCGTGACGCCCACCAAGGCGCACGCCTGAATCGTGCAGAACGCCGCGACACCTCGAGCACTTCGTGCAGAATAAAACAGGCCAAGTGCTATCGCTTTTCCCGCAACTGATTGATTCCACGCGCGTTTAAACAAACGCCGCCTTGGCTTGATCCCTGCTACCGTTTCCTTACACACATGGCAGCAGAGCCAAGGGGGACGCATGACCCCGACAAATCGCAAAAAAATCGTGGTGGCGCATTCAATCCGTCCGCAAGCGCCATTGCACGAAGTGGAGACCAACCGCGCCTTGGCCCGTTGGCTGGCGCACGTCCTCGGGCTCAAATATGGCGGCAGCTATAACCCTGAGCTGCACAGTGGGCGCGACCTCTATCTATTGCCCACTCAGACGCTGGTCGGCGCGGCCCAGGCGCGGCAATTCGGCGTCAAAGGCCCTGAGGATTTGTGGGGCGGCTACGTCGATCACGATTTCATCTGCACCAAGGCCATCAGCCACGGTTTGCTGAATAAAAACGCGGTTGCGCCCGAAGGCTGGTCGCCGCTTTTTTCCGAGCGCATCCGCAATGTGGTGCTGGATGGGTTGAGTGTGCACGCCCTGGCAGATGCGCGGCCGGCGGCGACCCATTTGCTGTACACCGGGCCGATCCGTCTCAAGCCTGTGCATGCCTGCGCCGGTCGCGGCCAGGAAGTGATCCGCAGCCTCGACGAGTTCGACGCCATCCTCGCGCGCCCTGATGCGGCGCAATTGTTCAGCGACGGCGTGGTGCTGGAGCAGGACCTGAGTGACGTGGTCACCCACAGTGTCGGCCAGAGCTTTATCGGCGATCACGTCATCAGCTACTGCGGCGATCAATACCTGACCCGGGACGGGCAGGGCGAAGAGGTCTATGGTGGTTCCAACCTGTTGGTGGTCCAGGGCTACTACGAAGACCTGCTCAAGCTCGACCTGCCCGCTGACGTGCGCCTGGCCATCCAGCAAGCGCAGGTCTTCGATAACGCGGCGGATGAGGCCTATCCCGGGTTCTACGCCTCGCGGCGCAATTACGACATCGCCCAGGGCCTGGACAGCGACGGCCAACGCCGCAGCGGCGTGCTCGAGCAATCCTGGCGCATGGGCGGGGCCAGCAGCGCGGAAGTCGCGGCGCTGCAAAGCTTCGTCAACAATCCCGGGCTGCGGGCGATTTATGTCTCGTCGGTAGAAACCTACGTCGACCAGCCACTGCCCGCTGACGCGATCGAGGTGTACCGGGGCCCGGCAGAAAACAGCGACTTTCTTCTCAAGTACGTGACGGTCAAATCCTATGACGGCTAGAAGCGAAACCATTGCCATTGATATCGACGACGAACAGATGAGCGGGACCTTCCTCAGTCCCAAATCGAAAGTACCGGGGGTGTTGTTTGTGCACGGCTGGGGTGGGAGCCAGGAGCGTGACCTGGAACGCGCCAAAGGTATCGCCGGGCTCGGTTGTGTATGCCTTACATTCGACCTGCGCGGCCATGCCGGCAACGGCATTCCGTTATCCCGCGTCACCCGCGAAGACAACCTGCGCGACCTGCTCGCGGCCTACGACCGCCTGTTGTCACACCCGGCCATCGACACCTCGGCGGTGGCAGTGGTGGGCACCAGCTACGGCGGTTACCTGGCCGCCATCCTCACTTCGCTGCGCCCCGTGCGCTGGCTGGCTTTGCGGGTGCCGGCGCTGTACCGCGACCAGGAATGGCTCAAGCCCAAGCGCGACCTGGACAAGGCCGACCTGATGGATTATCGCGGCACCTTTGTGCACGCCGAAACCAATCGCGCTCTGCATGCTTGCGCGGCGTTTACCGGTGATGTGTTGATCGTGGAGTCGGAGACCGACGACCACGTGCCCCACGCCACCATCATGAGCTACCGCGCCGCCTGCCAGCAGACGCATTCGCTGACTCACCGGATTATCGACGGTGCGGATCATTCCCTGAGTGATCCGGTTTCCCAGCAGGCCTACACCTCGATCCTGGTGGACTGGATTACCGAGATGGTGGTGGGCGAGCGCTTGAGCATCATCCAGTCGTAGGCGTTTTCTTCACGCGCAATGCCTTGGCCTTGGCTTCGACCGCGAGGTACATCACCAGGGCCACCAGCAACGGCAGGATGAAGTAGATCGCGCGGTAGGCGATCAGCCCCGCGAGCAGACTGCCGCGGGACGCTTCGTGCTGCAGCAAGGCAATGAACACTGCCTCCAGCACACCCAGCCCTGCCGGGATATGCGTGACCACCCCGGCAATGCTGCTGATCAGCAACACCCCGAGCACCACGGGGTAATCCAGCTGCTTGGGCAGCAGGGTAAAAATCACTGCTGCCATCAGCGACCAGTTCAGCGCGCCGAGCGCCAACTGCAACACTGCCATGCGCAGCGACGGCAGGCTGATTTCAATCCCGCGTATCGACCATGCGCGCTTTTTCGACAAGCGACAGGCCAGCAGGTAACCCAGGCTCGCCAGTACCAACAGCACGCCGACGCCTTGCAACGCACCGCTGCTGAGCTTCCACCCCGGCGGCAATGTCACCAGCCCGCTGCTGAATACCGCGCCGGCGATCGCCATGTAGCCGAACCAGTTGGTGGCCAGGCTCAAGCCGAGGATCTTCGCGATGTTCCCGCTGCTCACCCCGAGTCGGGAATACAACCGATAGCGCATGGCGATGCCACCTACCCACGCGCTCAGGTTGAGGTTGAACGCATAGCTGATGATGCCCACCGGCAAAATCTGCTTCCAGCCCAACGGCTGGCGGATGTAGGTGCGGCCGATCAGGTCGAAGCTCGAATACACCAGGAAACTGCACAGGGTCAGCGCACCCGCGATGAGCAGCGTGCGCAGCTTGAAGTCGCCCAGGGTGTCGAGCACTTCGCTCCAGTCGATACGCCGGGCGAGCAGGGTGAACAACACGATCAGCACCAGGAAAAACACCACCGTCAGCGGTTTTTTCCAGCGTTTCAAGAAGCCGGGGCGAGCGCTTTCTTCAGCGATGCGAGCTTGGGTCATGATCCGCACGCTCCTCAAGAACGAAGGGTTTCAACCTCGGCTTGTGGGCCGGCAACCAGCCGGTCCACGACGGAAAATGCCGCAGCACATGGAACACCACGAAACCCACGGTCACCCGCCAGAACCAGCCGCGAGGAGCGCGGTTTTCCGGCATGGTCTTGCAGTGGTTCTGGCTCAGATATTCCAGGCGCTCGAACAACTGCTGGTTGAAGGCACGATCACGAACCAGCACATTCGCCTCCAGGTTCAGCGACAGGCTCAACGGGTCGAGATTGCTCGAACCCACCGTGCTCCACTCTTCATCCACCAGCGCCACCTTGCCGTGCAACGGACGCTGGCAGTACTCGTGGATCACCACGCCTTCCTTGAGCAAATAGTCATAGAGCATGCGTGCCGCCAGCTTGGCCAGCAGCACATCCGGCTGGCCCTGCATGATCAACTGCACGTGCACGCCGCGCCGCGCGGCATTACGAATTTCCCGCAGCAGGCGGTAGCCGGGAAAGAAATAGGCGTTGGCGATCACTACCCGCCGCTCGGCCTTGCGCAGGGCGTGCAGGTAGGCCTCTTCGATATCGGTACGGTGTTGCAGATTGTCCCGGTAGATCAGCCGTACCAGGCCATCGCCTTCGCCGGCAGCCCATGGCGACGGGCGTTGCTCGCGCCGCCAGCCGCGCCGCTTGCGCACACGCCGGCCACTTTGTGCGAGGGCGAAATGATGCAGGTCGGCGACTGCCGGGCCCTGCACCTGCACGGCATAATCCTGTTTGGCCTCGGGGCCGAAATCCCCCAGGTGATCCGCCGAGAAATTGATCCCGCCGATAAACGCCACACTGGCATCCACCACCACAATCTTGCGGTGCAGACGGCGAAACCAGTTGGTGCGAAAACCCAATGTCTTGCTCGCCGGGTCGAACATCTGCACGGTCACGCCGGCCTGGCTCAATTCGCTGAGAAACCCCGGTGTCAGCTCGCCACAACCAAAGCCATCGAGGCAGGCGACGACCTTGACGCCACGCTGCGCCGCCTCGATCAAAATGCCTTTGAGCTCGTGGCCGACCTTGTCTTCGAAAAGGATAAAGGTCTCCAGCAAGATCTCCCGCTGGGCCTGGCGCATCGCCTCGAACACTTTGGGAAAGTAGGCCTCGCCGTTTTCCAGCAACTCGATCTGGTTACCGCTCTGCCAGCCGTAATCCAGGTCCCGGGCCACGGCATCGTCCGGCGGTTGGTCAGTCGCGATGTGTTCCACCGCGACCTTTTCCAGTGGTGCGCTGTTCATAACTCGATCTCCACCGACAGCGGCGCATGGTCCGACAAGTGTGACCACGGGCGGCTGGTCAGGACTTGGGGCTGATGCACCTTGAGGTTGCGCACATAGATGCGGTCCAGCGGCAGCAGCGGCAGGCGCGCCGGGAAGGTGCGGGCCGGCTTGCCGTGGGTTTCGATAAACACTTCCCGCAGCCCGCAGTGGGCGAGATCGGCGCGCTGGCGCCAGTCATTGAAATCACCGGCGACAATCACCGGCGCGTCGGCGGGAATCTCGGCGACCCGCTGCGCGATCAGGCGCAGTTGCTGCTGGCGATGGACTTCCCGCAGTCCCAGGTGCACGCAGATGGCATGCACGTCCTGCACGTTGCCCGGCAAGCGCAGCACGCAATGCAGCAGCCCGCGGCTTTCGTGGCCGCTCTGGGAGATGTCGAGATTGTCGTAGCGGATGATCTGGAATTTCGACAGCAACGCATTACCGTGGTCGCCATGGGGATACACCGCGTTGCGACCGTAGGCGTATTGCGGCCAGATACTGTCGGCGAGGAACTCGTATTGCGGCATGCTCGGCCAGTTACTGTAGCGCTTGGGGTGGCGTTCATGGGTGCCGTGGATTTCCTGAAGGAACACCACGTCGGCGGCCACACTGCGAATCGCCTCCCGCAACTCGGGCAATATGAAGCGCCGGTTGAGCGCGGTGAAGCCCTTGTGGGTATTGACCGTCAGCACCCTGAAGCGGGTGATGGTTTCGGTGGGCGTGGTTGGCATCAGTTCCGGATGGGTCATGGCAACACCCCCGTGTCCGGCAACTTGCCGGGTTCGGTGGCCAGTGCCAGGTCCAGGCCAAAACGCTGCAGTAATTGGCGCGCGTCGAAGGGCGCGCGCACCTTGATGTCGTTATCGAAGTAGCAAAACACCTCGCGCTGCTTGCGGGCGCGGGGTTTGTGCTTCGGATCGATCAACTGTGCATCGGCGGGTTGTTTGCCGTGGCTCCAGCGTTCGATGCGATCGCCCCAGCGCTTGAGCGCTTCGGGCGTATAGCCGCTGGCATACAGCGCTTTGTCCCCATGCAGGCGCAGGTACACAAAGTTGGCCGTGACGTCTTCCAGGTAGGGCCACTTGCCGGCTGTGTCGGCCACCACCAGGGCCACGCCGTGCTTGTCGAGCATCTCGACAAATTCCGGCACGGCGAAACTCTTGTGGCGAATCTCCACCGCATGGCGCAGCGGCTTTTTACCGTGGGCTTGCAGGCTCGCCTTGCCGTTCAGGCGCGGCTCATGCTCGCGGGCGAGGGCGGCGGCCTGCTGGGTAGTGGTGGGTAATTCGGCGAGAAAGGCTTCAAACAACGGCGGGTCGAATTTGAAACTGGGCGGGAACTGCCAGAGGATCGGCCCAAGCTTTTCCTTGAGTTCCAGCACCCCGGAGGCGAAGAAATTCGCCATCGGCTTGTGCACCTCCCGCAGCCGCAGGATATGCGTGATATAGCGTGGCGCCTTGACGCTGAACACAAACCCTTCAGGCGTGTCGCCATACCACTCGGCATAGCGCTTGGGTGTTTGCAGCGCGTAGAACGAGCCGTTGATCTCGATGCTGTTGACCGCCCGTGAGGCAAACTGCAGCTCGCGCTTCTGGGTCAGGCCCTCGGGGTAGAAATCCCCCCGCCAGGGCGTGTAGCGCCAGCCGGAAATGCCGATATAAATCGCGGCCATGATGACTCCCGTGGGTTAACTGTGTGGTGACCTCCGTTTTTGGATGACTGTGAGGATCGGGAGAAAGTTTCGACGGTCCTACAGACGGCACCTCTCAAAATGTGGGAGCGGGCTTGCTCGCGAAGACGGTGGGTCAGTCGATATCTCTGTTGACTGACTTACCGCTTTCGCGAGCAAGCCCGCTCCCACATTGGGTTCTTTATCGCTGCGGGATCAGTGCCCGCCAACCACCCGGGTCGAACTTTCGGCATACACCGGCCCCAGCCGGTCAAGGCGCCCGCTCCAGGCCGTCAGCGCCAAGGCCACCAACACCACCGAGCCGCCAATCCACGCCGTGTGGATCAAGCCCATGTGGGCAACGATCATGCCGCCGGCCCACGCGCCACCGGCAATCCCCAGGTTGAACGCCGCGATGTTCAGGCCCGAGGCCACGTCCACCGCATTCGGCGTGTGATGTTCCGCCTGGCGCACCACATACACCTGCAAGCCCGGCACGTTGCCGAAAGCGACCGCGCCCCACACCAGCACAGTGGCCAGGGCCAGCCATGGATTACCCGCGGTGAAGGTCAGCACGAACAACACAGCGGCGAGCAGGGCAAAGATGATTTTCAGGGCGCTGATCGGGCCGCGTTTGTCGGCCAGCTTGCCGCCCCAGATATTACCGATGGCCACCGAGATGCCATACACCAGCAACACCAGGCTGACGGTGCCGGCGCTGAACCCGGAGATGTCCTGAAGGATTGGCGCCAGGTAGGTGAACGCGATGAACGAGCCGCCGTAACCCACCGCCGTCATGGCGTACACCAGCAGCAGCCGTGGTTGTTTCAACACTTGCAGTTGCTGCAACAGCGACGCGGGTTTGCTGTGGGCGATGTTTTTCGGTACGTAGAGCAGGCTGCCGATAAACGCGATCAAGCCCAGGGCCGAGACGGCGAGGAAGGTTTCGCGCCAGCCGAAGTGCTGGCCGATAAACGTCCCCAGTGGCACACCGGTCACCAATGCGACGGTCAGGCCGGTAAACATGATGGCAATCGCGCTGGCGGCTTTTTCCTTGGGCACCAGGCTTGTGGCGATGGTGGAGCCAATCGAGAAGAACACCCCGTGGGCCAGGCCGGTGACGATCCGTGCCAGTACCAGGGACTCATAACTCGGCGCTTGCCAGGCCAGCAGGTTGCCGAGGGTGAACAGCACCATCAGCGACAACAACAGCAGTTTGCGTGGCACTTTGCCGGTGAGGGCGGTGAGTACCGGCGCGCCGATGGCCACGCCCAGGGCGTAGAGGCTGACCAGCAGGCCGGCGGACGGCAAGTCGACACCCAGGTCGGCGCCGATGGTGGGTAACAGGCCAACGATGACGAACTCGGTCGTCCCGATGGCAAAAGCGCTGAGGGTCAGCGCGAGCAAGGCAATGGGCATGGCTGCAACTCCGGTGGGTTTCAATCAGGAGCGCAGTCTCGGGGTTCGGCTTGTGCGGAAAAAGACAGGTATTGGCATTTGATATTTGCCTAGGGCGCACGGATCGAAGTCTGCGGGGAACGATCAGGCGTCAAACCCGTCAGTTCCTTACAGACCCTTCTGAAGGAGCCCGGTGTTTTGTTGAATTTAAAGACTGTGCTACTGCTCGGCACGCTGCTGTTCTGCGGCAGCGGCGCGCTGCAAGCGGCCACTGCCCCCGCGGCTCCAGAGCCTGCCGCCCCGGCGAAGCCGGAACTTTTGGTAGAAGGCGGCCTGCTCGGCGCCATCAGCTCCAGCATCGATGATGTGCAGGACAAGCTCGACCTCAACCAGAACCTGGTCGACGCCTGGCGCCTGCGGGCCGACCGGGCGGCGGATGAGGTGGACAAGCTGGTCAACCAGCCGTCCGAACGTTCCTCGTGGAGCGTGGCCGGGGATTTCCTGTTGTTGTCCGGGGTGTGGATCGGCGCGTTCGCCGCGCTGACCCTGCTGGGGCGCTTTATCGTCAAGCGCCTGAGCCTGCAGCGGCATATCGCACCTCGCCAGCGCCTCCAGGCGTTGCTGGGTTACCTGATTCCCTACACGATACCGGCGCTTATCTGCCTGCCATTGACGCTCTACGTCAGCCACTTCCTGCCCACCTCGGTGGGCCGTGCGCTGGCCCTGTGTTTTGCCTACGCCACCAGCAGCGGCATTTTCTCCACCTCGATCCTGTTGTGCGTGATCGTCATGTTCAACGTCGGCCACAAGCGCCCTGCGGTGAAGATTATTCGGGACTACTGCCCCAAGCCGTTGTTCCTGATCGGCTTCCTTGCGGCCCTCAGCGATGCGCTGACCAGCCCACAGATCGCCCGCCAACTGGGGGGCAATATCACCGCCAGCGTCGCGATCTTCACCGGGCTGTTTGCCTCGGTGATCTTCGGCATGCTGGTGATTCGCCTGCGCCGTCCGGTGGCGCATTTGATCCGCAACCGGCCCCTGGCCCAGCGCCTGAAACACCCGGCGGTGCAGCAATCCCTGCGGGTGTTTTCCGGCCTGTGGTATTGGCCGATCCTGCTGATGGTGCTGGTGTCGGCGATCAACCTGATCGGCGCCGGCGACGACAGCCAGAAAGCCCTGCGCTGTGCGCTGTTCACCACGATCCTGCTGATCGGCACGGTGTTTCTCAGCACCGTGTTGCAGCACCTGTTCCAGTCCCGCAGCACGGTGGCGGTGCAGCGCAGCAGCGCCTACAAGGAACGGTTCCTCAGCCTGCTGCACGCGCTGTTGCGCATCGTGATGGCCATCGCCTTTATCGAAATACTCGGGCGTATCTGGGGCGTTTCGCTGTTTGAGTTTGCCCAGCGCAACTCCGTGGGCCGGGCCATCAGCGACTCCCTGAGCAGCATCGGTTTGATCCTGCTGGTGACCTGGCTGTTCTGGGTGGTGCTCGACACGGCGATTCAGGAAGCATTGAAACCCCCGGTCAACAAACGCTCCAGCCGCCAGCCCAGCACGCGGGTGAAAACCATCCTGCCACTGCTGCGCAACGCAGTGAAAATCATCCTGGTGGTGATCTGCGCGATCACCACCATGGCCAACCTGGGGATCAACGTCGCACCGCTGCTGGCGGGTGCCGGGGTGGTGGGCCTGGCCATTGGTTTTGGCTCCCAGCAACTGGTGCAGGATGTAATCACCGGGCTGTTCATCATCATCGAAGACACCCTGTCGATTGGCGATTGGGTGGTGCTCGACTCCGGCCACGCCGGTACCGTCGAGGGGCTGACCATCCGTACCCTGCGCCTGCGGGACGGCAAGGGGTTTGTGCATTCGGTGCCGTTCGGGCAGATCAAGGCCGTTACCAACCAGTCGCGGCAATTCGCCTATGCGTTCTTCTCGGTGCAGTTCACCTACGACACCGATGTCGACAAGGCCGTGGAACTGATTCGCGAGGCGGGGCAGTCGATCCGCGACGACGTGTTCCTCAAGTACAACCTGCAAGGGCCGCTGGAGGTATTTGGCGTCGACAAGATGGACCTCAACGGCGTGGTGCTGACGGCGCAGTTCCGCACGGTGTCGGGCGGGCAATATGCGGTGAGCCGCGCGTTTAACCAGCGCTTGAAAAAGCTTGTGGATAACTGTGCCTTTGTTCACTTCGCGCAAACTTATCCACAGCAGGTGATGCTGCCGCAGCGGGTCGGGCAGCAGGTGGATGAGCCGGAGGAAGAAGTGCCTTCGTCGGTGGTGCTTACCGAGCAGCCTAGAACCCAATAGTTTTGTGTTGAGGCCGCCGGCCTCTTCGCGAGCAAGCCCGCTCCCACATTCGATCGCATTCCAAGGGTGGAACCGGATCGAATGTGGGAGCGGGCTTGCTCGCGAAGGCGTCATTACGGGCACTGCACAAGTCAGCGCCTGATCAGTTTTTCCCGCACCAACCCGGCCTCCTGCTGATCCAACTCCAGCAACACCTGCTGCTTGCCGGCAATCTCCACCGCCGCCGGCAAACCATCCCGGTACACCAGCCGATTACCGCTCAACGCCGGCACCTTGCTACCCGGCAGCAGCGTACCGACCAGGTTCAGCGGATCCGCCCCACACACGGCAATCAAGCTGCCATCGTGAGGCCGCCGCCGAACTTCCCGCAGCAGCGGAATCGCTTCCGGCAACGCAAACTGTTCCCCCGCCAAACCACTTACAAACCGCCCGCCCCGAATCTCGCCCCGGGCCTCCAGCCGGTGGAACGTACGCAGCAATTCGCGCCAACTGGGCAGCCAGTCCGCCTCGCGCTCCAGCAGGCGCCAGAACACCACCCCGTAGCGGCGCAGCAAGGTCATCGCGACATGCTCCAGCGTCTCGGCCGAGTGAGCCCCCGGACGTGTGCCGTCCGCCACCGGTGCCCGCCGTACCAGGGCCCAACGCCCGGCATCGTCCATCCCGCCGACAAACGCGCCACGCCCGCGCCGACTGCTGCGGGCCTGACGTTTGCTTGCCGGCGTGGTCAGGGCGCGCAGGCCGGCAAAACTGTCAGCGTTCGCCAGCCCCGCGCCCACCAGTTCCTGCAACGCGGTTTCCAGTTCGCTGCGCAGCAGATGGGCTTCGTGGATCAATTCATCGAAAAACAGCGCGCCGTTTTCCCGCAGCGCCTGATGGACTTTCTGTGCCTTGGGCGACAGCTCGGTGCTGTCCGGCGCTTCGGTCAGTCCACTCCATAATGGCACCTGGCTGCGGGGCAACAGCACCACTGGCGTGCTGCGCAGGGCCGTCGCGCCGGCCTTGTTGCTCAGGCGCGTCCACACCACTTTGCCGCTGCGGCACAAATCGTCCAGCCAGTGGGGCGCATAATCCTTGATTCGTGCGCTGAGCAAATCGCTGTCCCAGGCCGAAGTGGCTGCGGCGTACCCTTCCAACTGCGCGACGATCTGCGGCAACACGGCGCTGCCCTGGCCGCGGGTACCGTTCGACAGGTGCTGCCAGTCGAACAGAAAACGCATGAAATCCTGCAACGCCACCGGCTCGATTTCCCGGCGCAGGCGCTTGACCGTGTAGCGGTGAATGCGCGCCAGCAGGTGGCGTTCGCACCATTGTTCGGCGCTGGCGCCGGGGCTGAAACGGCCGCGCAGCACGTAGCCTTCGCTCTCCAGCCGCGCGAGTGCCTGTGATACGTCGGCCACCGGCAAGGCCAGGGGCGCGGCGATCTCGATCAGCGTCAATGGGCCGAAGCCGCTCAGGCGCGCCCGCAGCACTTCCACCAAGGCTTCATCGAAGGTCCAGGGCTCATCGAAACCTGGCAACAGCGGCAGGTCATTCGGGTAGATCGCCGCTAAACAGCTCAAGCGCTCCAGAGCGACCCAAACGGCCTGGTCGGTACCGCTCTGCAATCGGCTGGCGCGCCCACCGTCGGCCAGGGCTTGCAGCCATTCTGCCCACTGCGCCGTGACCTCCGATTCGGCAATGCACGCCAAACTCATCAGCGCTTCATGCATCTCGTCCAGGCCATTGGGCGCCGGCCAGGCTTCCTCGCACACACCGGCAATCGCTTCGGCATCCAGCGCGCCAAGGTCATCAGTGCTTTGCGGGTCGCTCCAGCGCCGGTTGAGCACGGCCTGGGTGCGGCGCTCCTCCAGCGGAGCGTCGTCGAGAAAGGTGTAGGGGCGGGCGCTGAGAATCTCTGCTGCCAGTGGCGACGGCGCCGGCAGATCACGGCTGATCAGGCGGATTTCGCCGCGCTCCATGCGCCGCAACAGGGCCAGCCAGCCTTCGCTGTCCATGGCTTCGTGCAGGCAGTCGTCGAGGGTTTGCTCCACCAGCGGATGCTCGGGCACTTCGCGCTCGCCGGCGAGGTTTTCCAGGCAGGCGATCTGGTCGGGGAACACACAGGCGATCAGGTCTTCACTCTTCATGCGCTGGATCTGCGGCGCCACCTTGCGCCCACCGGTGTAGCGCGGCAATGCCAGGGCCACCCCGGCATTCCAGCGCCAGCGCACGCCGAACAGCGGTGCATCCAGTACCGCCTGGATCAGGATGTGCTCGGCCGTGTTGCTGTTCAGGTAGCGCCACACTTCGTCCAGCTCAAAGCTGTGACTGGTGGACAGCGACAACACGATCGCATCCTCGCTGGCGGCGGCTTGCAGTTCGAAGTTGAAGGTGCGGCAAAACCGCTTGCGCAGCGCCAGGCCCCAAGCGCGGTTGATGCGACTGCCGAACGGCGTGTGGATGATCAATTGGGTGCCGCCGGACTCGTCGAAAAACCGTTCCATGATCAACGTGTCCTGGGACGGCAGCGCGCTCAGCGCCAGCCGCGCCCGCGCCAGGTAATCCAGCAGTTGTTCGGCGCTGGCCAGGTTCAGGCCGAGGGTGCCGGTGAGCCAATCGAGCGCCGGTTGCAGGTTACCCGGCGTGGCGCCCAGCAGCGCGTCCAGTCGCCCCTGAAAACGCGCCACGGCAAACGACAACTCCGCGCTGCGCCCCGGTGCTTCGCCGAGCCAGAACGGAATGGTCGGCGGCTGGCCGTGGGCATCCTCGACCCGCACCTTGCCGGGCTCCACTCGCAGGATGCGGTAGGAGGTGTTGCCCAGCTGGAAGATATCCCCGGCGATGCTTTCCACCGCGAAGTCTTCGTTGACGCTGCCGATGTTCAGGCTTTGCGGTTCAAGCAGCACGCTGTAGTCGGCGTTGTCGGGGATGGTGCCGCCGCTGGTCACGGCGGTGAGCTTGGCGCCCCGCCGGCCACGCAGGGTGCGGGTGATGGCGTCGCGGTGCAGGTAGGCGCTGCGCAGGCCCTGGCGCCCGTTGTAGCCTTCGGCGAGCATTTGCAGCAGTGCCTGATAGTGACGCTCATCCAGCTCGGCGTAGGGCGCGGCGCGGCGGATCAGCGTCAGCAGGGCCTGTTCCTGCCATTCCTGGCAGCTGACTTCGGCGATGATCTGCTGGGCCAGCACATCCAGCGGCGCAACCGGAATCAGCAAGGTGTCCAGCTCGCCCCGGCGCACGCAGTCGAGCAGGGCGGCGCATTCGATCAGGTCGTCGCGGGTGGTGGCGAACAACCGGCCCTTGGGCGTGCCGCCCACCTGATGCCCGGAGCGTCCGACCCGTTGCAGAAAACCGTTGATCGAGCCGGGCGAGCCGATCTGGCACACCAGGTCGACATCGCCGATATCGATCCCCAGTTCCAGCGACGCAGTGGCGATCAACACCTGCAGCTCACCGGCCTTGAGCCGTTGTTCGGCGTCCAGGCGCATTTCCTTCGCGAGGCTGCCGTGGTGGGCGGCGACGGCGGTTTTGCCCAGGCGCTCGCTCAAGTGCCGGGCCAGGCGTTCGGCCAGGCGCCGGGTGTTGACGAAAATCAGCGTGGTGCGGTGTTGCCTGGCCAGTTCGGCGAGGCGGTCGTAGACCAGCTCCCACACGTCGTTGGCCATGACGGCCGACAGCGGCACCGGCGGCACTTCGATATCCAGGTCCCGTGGGCGTGCGTGGCCGATATCGACGATCTCGCAAGGCCGGCCGGTGCCCACCAGAAAGCGCGACACCGCCTCGATGGGCTTTTGCGTGGCGGACAGGCCGATGCGGGTCAGCGGTTCGCTGCACAAACCCTGCAGGCGCTCCAGTGTCAGGGCCATGTGGCTGCCGCGCTTGCTGGCGGCGATGGCGTGGATCTCATCGACGATCACCGTGCGGGTGCTGGCAAGCATCTGCCGGCCGGAATCCGAGCCGAGCAACACGTAGAGCGATTCCGGGGTGGTGACCAGGATGTGCGGCGGGTGCTTGCGCATCAGGGCGCGGTCTTTCTGCGGGGTGTCGCCGGTACGCACGGCGGTGCGGATCGCCAGCGGTGGCAGGTCGAGGCGCTGCAAGTGCTCGGTGATGCCGGCCAGCGGGTTTTGCAGGTTGATCTGGATGTCGTTGGAAAGAGCCTTCAGGGGCGAGACGTAGACCACCAGCGTTTGGTCTGGCAGTTGGCCGCCATTGGCCAGGCCTTGGTGCACGAGATCGTCCAGCACCGCGAGAAAGGCAGTCAGGGTCTTGCCGGAGCCGGTGGGCGCGGCGATCAGTGTGGAGCGGCGCTGGCGGATCAGCGGCCACGCCTGGGCCTGGGCGGCGGTCACCGACGGGAACGTGCTGCGGAACCAGGTGCTGACGGCGGGGTGGAAACCGTTCAAGACCGTGTCCGTTGATTCAGGAAGGTTCATCCCCAATTTATGCGGCCGGCCCCGGCAACTTGCAACCCCGGGATGCATTCCCTGTGGTGAGGGATCTTGCTGCGGTAAGGGAGCTTGTTGTGGCCAGGGAGCTTGCAGTGGCGAGGGAGCTTGCTCCCGCTGGAGTGCGCAGCGCTCCCGCTTTTTTGGGGCCGCTACGCAGCCCAGCGGGAGCAAGCTCCCTCGCCACAAGAAGCCCCCTGGCCACTGCATGCTCCCTAGCCATAAAAAGGCTCTCTCTACCTAAAGCCCCCCGGCCGCAATCGGCGGCGCACTTTATAAGTGACGGTTGCGCTACAAACCCGCAAAATGCAACGATTCTGGCAAATGCCAACGGCATGGCTCACAAGCCTGTCGATAATAACCATCGTTCCAAACAGACCGGGCCTGCTCAATCTATGCGAATGCGCCTTATGTTACTGGGCGGCGGGAATGCCCTCGGGCAGGCGCTGATTCGCCTCGGTGCGGAGGAAGACATCGGTTTCCTCGCCCCGCGCCCGCCCCAAGACGGCTGGGATGCCGCGAGCCTCACGCAACTGCTCGACGACACCCGTCCCGATGCCTTGATCAATCTCGCCTATTACTTCGACTGGTTTCAGGCGGAGACGGTCAGCGAGACACGCCTGGCCGCCCAGGAATATGCGATCGAGCGCCTGGCTGAACTGTGCCAGCACCACAGCATCACCCTGCTGCAACCGTCCAGCTACCGGGTGTTCGACGGCTCCCGCGCCACCGCCTACAGCGAAAAAGACGAACCCGTGCCCTTGGGCCTGCGAGGCCAGGCGTTGTGGCGCATCGAGCAGAGCGTACGCGCCACCTGCCCGCAGCACGTGCTGTTGCGTTTCGGCTGGCTGCTGGATGACAGCGTCGACGGCACCCTCGGGCGCTTCCTGGCCCGTGCCGAAAAACCTGATGAGCTGCTGATGGCCGACGATCGCCGGGGCAACCCGACGCCGGTGGACGATGCCGCGCGGGTGATCATTTCTGTGCTCAAGCAACTCGATTGCGCAGCGCCGCTGTGGGGCACCTACCACTACGCCGGCCACGAAGCGACCACCCCGCTGGCGCTGGGGCAGGCGATCCTGACCGAAGCGCGCAACTTCCACCCGCTGGCCGTGGAAGCACCGACCGCCCAGGCCCATGCCGCCCGTCCGGATGCAGCCGACGAACCGCAACACGCGGTGCTGGCCTGCAAGAAAATCCTCCACACCTTCGGCATCAAGCCACGGGCATGGCGGGCCGGGCTGCCGGCGTTGCTCGACCGGTTCTATCGACACGGTCAAACATAAAAAAGGCGCCTGAAACAGGCGCCTTTTTTGTGGCAGTGCGCGGACGATTACACGTGATAGGTGTTGGCCAGCCGGATGCGCAGCGGCCTGCGAAAAATTTGAAACCTTTGGTGCGGGCGGTCATCTGTGTTGAGTCGATGGACCTTATCCCGGCGTTCAATGGTTATCCCCTTATGAACGGAAGTTACATTGCCGTCTCTATCACAGACAATGGCCAGGGAGCTGGGTTGGGACTCAGCCAGGTATATGGCTCGCGCTTGAACGGCTGAGTGGATAGCCCGTTTGAACAAATGGAGTTAGCATCGTAAACCTTCGGCTTAAGAGCCTGTTGTTCACATCAGGGTTGCATTGTGGAAAAGCTAAATCGCCTTCAAAGCGGAATAGAAGGGCTGGATGCTCTGCTCAAGGGTGGGCTAGTCGCAGGTGCCTCCTATATCATCCAGGGGCGCCCGGGATCCGGTAAAACGATCCTCGCCAATCAGCTGGGGTTTAACCATGCGCGCAATGGGGGCCGTGTACTGGTTGCCACGTTGCTGGCCGAATCCCACGACCGTTTATTTCAGTTCCTCTCGACCCTGAACTTCTTTGATGCTTCCCGGGTGGGAGCCGAGATTCAGTTCGTCAGTGCGTTTGACACCCTTGAGAACGAAGGTCTCGATGAAGTGGTCAAGCTGCTTCGGCGTGAGATCAGTCGTCAGAAGGCCACCGTGTTAGTGGTCGACGGCTTGCTCAATGCACGCTCCAAGGCTGACTCGCCCATCGACACCAAAAAATTCATTTCCGAGCTGCAGGGGCACGCCGCGTTCGCCGGTTGTACGGTGCTGTTTCTCACCAGTTCCCGGTTGGACGACGGCAGTCCTGAGCACACCATGGTTGATGGTGTGATCGAGATGGGTGAAGAGCTTCACGGCAGCCGTTCGGTGCGCCGTATTCACCTGCGCAAAACTCGAGGCAGTGGTGCACTGACCGGACTGCACGAGTGTGAAATTACCGACGATGGCCTGGTGGTTTATCCGCGTCTGGAAAGCCTCTACAGCCATCCGTCTTTACCTGACAGTGCCGATCTGACGCGTATCACCAGCGGCATCGGTTCGCTGGACGCCATCATCGGCGGTGGCCTGCACAGTTCCTCCGTTACCCTCGTCATGGGGCCTTCCGGCGTTGGGAAAACCACCTTGGGGCTCAGGTTTCTCGCCGAGTCGACAGTGGACGCGCCGGGCCTGCATTTCGGTTTTTATGAAAGCCCGCAGCGGTTACGTCTCAAAGGCCAATCGCTGGGGATTGATATCAAGGGTATGGAAGAAAGTGGTGCGCTGAGTATTGCCTGGCAACCCACGACAGAAGGCCTGATCGATGGTCTCGGCGCACGGCTGCTGAAAATAGTTGAGGAAAAGGGCATCAAGCGCCTGTTCATCGACAGCTTGAGCGGCATGACCCGGGTGTCGACAAACCCGGCTCGTATCACTGATTTCTACAGCGCCTTGATGAGCGAGCTTCGTGCCCGTGGCGTAACGGTGTTTGCCTCATGGGAGATGCGTGACGTTTTTGGTTCGGAGGTCAGCTCTCCAACCCCGGACCTCTCCAGTATTGTCGATAACCTGATGCTGATGCGTTTCTTCGAGATTCAATCTGAACTAAGAAGAATGCTTTCGATTCTTAAGGTACGAGACAGCTTCTACGATCCTTCGCTTCTTGAAGTGGTAATCCATGAAAACGGCGTTGACCTGAAGAAGGCATCAAGAAATGCGTTGGCGGTCCCTAATGATTCTTCGCTGCCGGGCTCAACGTCCAAAGTCTCTGATTCGGGTTGAACTGACATGACCACCATCCTGGTCGTCGACGACGAGTATTTGATCGCTGACATTCTCGGCTATGCGCTGGAGGATGAGGGGTACATGGTCGTAAAAGCGAGCAATGGCCAGAAAGCACTCGAGGTCCTGGAGCGCGAGCGGCCAGCGTTGATCATCACCGACTTCATGATGCCGGTCATGGATGGCCAGGAGTTTGCCGAAGCTGTCCGCGCGCTACCGGCAGTCAATCACTTGCCCATCATCCTGATCAGCGGAGCCCAGGCCCATATTGGTATGGAGCGGTCGGACTTGTTCAATGCAGTGTTGAATAAGCCGTTCAACATTGACGTGGTCATTGCTGAAGTTCGCCAGCTCCTGGCTGAAGCCTGACTCGCAGCACACGGGCGTGTGCCTGGCTTCTGATTGGCGCTTGCCTCCAGGGGAAGCCTCACAAAAAAGGCCCTGTACAACAGGGCCTTTGGGTAGAACCTAGAACTTGTAGCCAATACCGACCATGTACACCATCGGATCAACATCCACATTAACCTTGGCCCGGGTGCCCTGGCCCAGGGCGTTGTTGTCCACGGTGGCCTTGGTGCTGATGTCGATGTAGCGCGCCTGGGCGTTGATCATCCACTTGTCGTTGATCATGTAGTCCGCACCGATCTGCGCCGCCCAGCCCCAGGAGTTTTCCGCCTTGAAGTTGCTGAAGCCGGCCTCCTGGGCGCGACCGCCGACGTGCTCGTCGTAGATCCAGGTGTAGTTGATACCGGCGCCGATGTACGGTTGGAATACCGACTTGCTGTCCAGCGGGTAGTACACGACGCTCAGGGTCGGCGGCAGGTGTTTCAGCGAGCCGAGCTTGCCGTTGGCCGGGGCCAGGGCGGTGTTCTTGATCTTCACATCATGTTCGAACGGTGTGGCCGCCAGCAGTTCGATACCCCAGTGGCTGGTGAACATGTAGGCGAAGTTCAAGCCCAGCTGGGTGTCGCTGCTCATGGTCGCCTTGCCGCCCAGGTTGGTCCCGGCCAGCGGGCCCTGGTCAACCTTGACACTGCTGCTGTCCGCTTTCGGGTTGACGGTGATGGCACCGGCGCGAATCAGGATGTCACCCGCTTCGTGAGCGTGGGCAACAGGGGCGACGAGGGCGAGCGCGACAAGCGACGCGCCGAGCAGGGACTTGTTCATGGGAGCTCCAAAGGACGTTATTAATTGCTTGTGTCCAATGGTAAAGATCGTAACGTTCGAGCTTTTGACTCAGCTCAATGAAAGCGCAATCACGGGTTATTCCTGCAACTCGTACACATAGATCTTGTCGGCATCCATCTGGTAGCCGGCATCGGCCAGTTCACTGCTGGACGGTTTGACCTGCATCTGGCCTTCGATCCAGTACGGCTGATACAACTCGTCGAGCTTCACGCCGACTTCGCTTTTGACATGCACGATCTGGTTCGACGGCGGTGGCGGCACGTGAATGCAGGCGCCGAAATACGGCACCAGCAGGAACTCCGTGGTGCGCCCTTCCTCGCTGACTTCCAGCGGCACGATATAACCCGGCAGGCGGATGTGCTTGCCGTCCAGGCTTTGTACGACCGGCGCGTTGGGCAGGTCCTGCTTGGCGGCCGGCGCTGACTCCACCGACAACGCATCGGCCATGCCCGACAAGTCGTGCAGCGGTTTCATGTTGGGGATTTCCGGCGGCGCGTCCGGCGGGATCATCTCCTGCCACGACAGGTCCTTGGGCTGGTCTTCAGCCCACACGGGCAGGGCCACCAGCAGTAACAGTGCGAGCACGACGCGACGCATCAACAGCTTCCTCATAAACGTATCGACAGGCCGTCGGCCAACGATTGCCGGTAGGCGCGCCAGGCTGGCACGCTGCCCATCAGCAGGGCTGCGACGAGAATACCGCCCAACAAAGTCCATTCATATTCGCTCGGCAACGACAGCGGCAGGTCCAGGCCGTAATTGGCCTGCAAATACCCGCGCGACGCGGCGATGCACACATACAGCAGCCCGACGCCGGCGATCACGCCCGACAATGCCAGGGCGAAGGCTTCGAAGATCAGCAAGGTCGCAATATGCCAGGGCCGCGCGCCCACTGAACGCAGGATTGCCATTTCCCGGCGGCGCTCGTTGAGGCTGGTGAGGATCGCGGTGAGCATGCCGATCAGGCCGGTCAGCACCACGAACAGCGAGATCACGAACAGCGCTTTTTCAGCCGTGCCCATCATGCTCCACAGCTCTTGCAGCGCCACGCCCGGCAGGATCGCCAGCATCGGCTCGCCACGGAATTCGTTGATCTCCCGTTGCAGGGCGAAGGTGGAGATCTTGTTGTTCAAGCCGAGCATGAACGCGGTGATGGCTTGGGGCGTCAGGTCCATGTTGCGAGCCTGGTCGGCGCTGATCCGTCCTTTGCCCTGGGCCGGTACGCCGTTGTGCCAGTCGATGTGAATCGCTTCCATGCCACCGAGGCTGATGTGCAGCGTGCGGTCCACCGGGGTGCCGGTGCGCTTGAGAATACCGACCACGGTGAACGGCTTGTCATCGTGCTTGACCAGGCTGACCACCGCCACGCCGTGGGCCAGCACCAGCTTGTCGCCCAGCTTGTAATGCAGAGCATCGGCCACTTCAGCGCCGAGCACCACTTCGAATGGATCGGTGGCGAAGGCGCGGCCGCTGGCCAGTTCCAGGTTCTGCCGGCGGCCGTATTGGTAGTGTTCGAAATAGGATTCGTTGGTGCCCATCACGCGGTAGCCACGGTGGGAGTCGCCGAGGGAAATCGGGATCGCCCATTTCACCTGCGGGTTGGCCGCGAAGTGCTCGTAGCTGTCCCAGCGAATGTTGTTGGTGGCGTTGCCGATGCGGAACACCGAATACAGCAGCAAATTCACCGAGCCGGAGCGCGCGCCGACGATCAGGTCGGTGCCGCTGATGGTGCTGGCGAAGCTGGCGCGGGCTTCGGTGCGTACCCGTTCCACCGCCAGCAACAGGCACACCGACAGGGCGATGGCGAAGGCGGTGAGGATCGCGGTAAAGCGGCGGTTAGCCAGGCTGGCCATGGCTAGTCGAAACAAATACATCTCAAACCTCTGCGGGCGTGGCGGCGCGATTGAGTTCGGCCAGCGACAGGTTGCGGTCGAACAGCGGCGCCAGGCTCTGGTCATGGCTGACGAACAACAGGCTGGCGCCTGCTTCGCGGCATTCGGCGAACAGCAACTGAATGAAGGCTTCCCGGGCGTCGTAGTCCAGGGCTGAAGTTGGCTCGTCGGCGATCACCAGTTCCGGCTGGCCGATCAGCGCGCGGGCGGCGGCCACTCGTTGTTGCTGGCCGATGGACAGGGAATCGGCGCGGCGCTCCAGCAGGCTCTTGTCCTTCAGGCCCAGGTGGGCGAGCAAGGTCGCGGCAGCCTGGTCGACGCTGCCGTGACGCTGGATTGCCCGCTGTGCCCGTAACGGTGAAAAGTGGCAGGGCAACTCGACGTTCTCGCGCACCGAGAGAAACGGCAACAGGTTGAACTGCTGGAAGATGTAGCCGGTGTGGTCGACGCGAAAGCGGTCGCGGGCGCCGGCCGAGAGTTCCGTCAGTTCCTGGCCCAGTAGGCGGATGCTGCCGCGGCTGGGCTTTTGCACACCGCCCAGCAGGCCGAGCAGGGTGGTCTTGCCACTGCCGCTGGGGCCCTTGAGGAACAGGGTTTCACCCGGCTCCAGGCGAAACGTCGGGATGTCCAGCAACTGTGGGTGACCGGGCCAATTGAAGCCCAGGTCAGACAGTTCGATAAGTGCTTGGGTCATAGGGAGGTCAGTGGTCTGGCTCGATTTGGATGATGACACCGATCAACTGTAGGAGCTGGCTTGCCTGCGATGGCATCACCGCGGTGTTTCTAGAGCACCGCGGCGTCTGCATCGCAGGCAAGCCAGCTCCTACAGTGTGGTGTTTACATCAGAATTTCAGGGTGGCTGCCTGCGCGGTCGCTTCCACACCCTGCTGGCCGCTCGGGCCAATGAGTTGTACCTGAATTTTCTGGGTGGCGGGGAAGGTCTTGAACACCTGGGTCAGGTCGAGGTTGCTCAGCGCGGTCGGCGTGGCGCAGGTGAACTGGTAGTGAGCGTGGATTTCGCTGTGGTCGTGGTGATGTTCGTGGGCGGCGGCGCCTTTGCCATCGGTGGCGTGGTCGTCATCGTCTTCATCGTGGTCGGCTTCAGGCTTGTCGCCGAACAGCGGGCTGTTCAGTTCCTGGGTGCTGATCACGCAACCGGCGGCCTTGGGCAGGCTGAACAGCACCAAAGGTTGTTCAAGTTGTTTGCGGGCAGCGGCGACCTTGGCTTTGTCGGCAGGCGTGGTGGCGAGGTGTTCAAAACCCACCAGGTTCATCGCCGGGCTGTCCAGTTCCAGCTCCAAGGCCTGGCCGTCGAGCACCGCATTGAGGCGACCCACGCCGTGTTCGTGGGCTCCGAGGCTGCCGTGCTCGTGATCATGGTCGTGCTCGTCGGCAGCCTGGGCGATGGCCAGTGGCAACAGGGCAAACGGCAAAGCGAGCAGCAAACGGCGCATGGTGGAGCTCCCGGACAAAGATGAAAGTTTTGTTATGTGATCTTATAACAATTTTGCGAGGAGTTTGACCGCCTGCTTGGCGTAGCGCAAGACGCGTGGGAGCATGCTCGTCAGAAAAGTGCGGGAGTAAGTGCGATGTTGAGAATTCGTGGAACCGTCGGTGACCTGCCGGTGGACTTGACCCTGGAGCTGGATGACGGCGACTGGGCCCGGCTGGGCGCGCAGTTGCAGGCCAGCAAAACCCCGAGCGCCGAACCGGTAGTAACGCCGGCGGCGGGTAACCTGGACGAGAGCCTGTGGCAGGCCGCCCAGGATTTGCTGCGCAAGGCCGGGCAACTCAACGGCCTGGAATTGCTTGATCAGCTGGAAGGCCTGGCCGGCAGCGCCTCGGCGGGCAAGCGCCTGCTGGTGCGCCTGCGCCATAGCGCCAAGGTCAAGGTAGCCAGCGGCGGGGATACGCCGCTGTACAGTTGGATCGAGTAAGGCTTAATACAGCGCGGCGAACAGCTTGCGGCGGTACACCGTGACAAGCGGGTGATCGTTGCCGAGCAGTTCGAACACCTGCAGCAGCGTCTTGTGGGGCAGGCCTTCGCTGTAGCTGCGGTTGCGGATGAACAGCTTGAGCAAGCCATCCAGCGCGGCGTCGTATTGCTGGCGCGCCAGTTGTTGCACGGCCAGTTGGTACACCGCCTCGTCATCCTGCGAGTTTTGCGCCAGGCGGGCTTTCAGGTCTGCGGCGTCCGGCAGGTCGGCGGCCTGGCGCAGGAAAGTGATCTGCGCCTTGGCGCCGGCCAGTGCGGCCTTGTGATCATCGCTCTTGACGGCGTCGAGCACGGTTTGCGCTTCGCCCAGTTCACCGCGCTCGGCCAGGCAGCGTGCGTACAGGATCAGCGCGGCGGCGTTGGTGTTGTCTTCGCCAAGCAGGGTGACCAGCACGGCCTCGGCGTCGGTGATACGGCCTTCGGCAAACAACGCCTGGGCCTGCTCCAGTGGATCGGCAGCCGCCGGTGGTGGCATCTGCACATGGGGTTCCAGCATCGCGCGCACGGCGGATTCAGGCTGCGCACCGGCAAATCCGTCCACTGGCTGGCCATCCTTGAACAGCACCACGGTCGGCAGGCTGCGAATGCCAAAGCGCGAGACCACGTCCGGCTCGGCATCGCAATCGACCTTGGCCAGCAGCAACTCACCCTGATAACTCTCGGCAATCTGCGCGAGCATCGGCATCAACGCCTTGCACGGCGCGCACCACTCGGCCCAGAAATCCACCAGCACGGGCTTTTCGAAGGAGTTCTGGATCACCGCCTGATCGAAGGTGGCGGTGGTGGCATCGAAGATGTACGGCGTGGGCTCACTCATGGGGTATCTCGAAGAAAGCAGGGGATGGGGCAACTATAAGGGTTGGTGGGGTTAGCTGAAAGCGGGGCGGTCTCAGGATCGCAATCGCAGGCAAGCCAGCTCCCACAGGGGAATGCATTTCAAATGTGGGAGCGGGCTTGCCCGCGATGCTCTCAAGCGCGCTGCGAATGGTACAGGCTCACCTTGCGAAACTCCCACGGCTCGGCCAGGTCGGGCAGTGTCAGGGCGTCGAGGATACCCAGGCGCTGATACTCCGGGTGCTGGAAGTCCCGAACCCGGGAATCGGCGACCAGCGCTTCGCGGCCGCGTGTCAGGAATTGATCCAGCAGCGGCAGGTTCGCCCGGTCGTACAGCACATCGGCGACCA
Organism: Pseudomonas sp. F8002; assembly: GCF_013385495.1. Classification (NCBI taxonomy): domain Bacteria; kingdom Pseudomonadati; phylum Pseudomonadota; class Gammaproteobacteria; order Pseudomonadales; family Pseudomonadaceae; genus Pseudomonas; species Pseudomonas sp. F8002. The sequence continues at coordinate 67,545 of NZ_JACAPW010000011.1, forward strand.
GGATCAGGTCAAACCGATCGGCTTCGGTGAAGAAGTCTTCTGAATAGCCCAGTGTTACGCCGTTGAGTTCCGCATTCGCCCGGCAGGCAGCCAGGGCCAGCGGATCCAGGTCGCACGCCACCACTTCCAGCGCTCCGGCCTTTACCGCGGCAATCCCGGCAACACCCGAACCTGCGCCGAAATCCAGCACCCGCTTACCCGCGACCCACTCGGGGTTGGCCGCCAGGTATCGCGCCAGCGCCAGGCCACTGGCCCAGCAAAAGCTCCAGTACGGCGGCTCATGCAGGATGCGCCGGGTTTCTTCGGGGTTGAAGGCGCGGTCCATGTTGTCGGCGTCCAGCAGCCACAGCGACAACTCGGTGCCCGGCAGCGGGCAGGGCACCAGTTGGGCGTCGCCGATCAGTTCGCTCAGTGCGCGTTGCAGGTCCAGCGGTGGCGTCATGGTGCGGGAACGAGTTGCAGCGGCCCGGTGGTCTGGGTGATCGCCTGGGTGATGCGCACCGGCGGCAGGTGCAGGATCAACTGGCCGGACTGGCTGGCGCGACCACGCAATTCAACGCGCCCGCCCGCCGGGAACGCTTGCGGGTTGAAGCGCAGGCGGAAGGCCAGGGGCTTGTTGTTGCCGATCAGCACGCTGCTGGCCAGCAGTTGTTGCGGGCGCGAACGGTCGTCGATCACCAGCAGCGCCAGTTCGACTTCGGCACCCGCCGGTATACCGTTCAATTGGCCGCTGACTTCACGCTGGTAGGCGGGCAACGGGCCGAGATCTTCTTCCACACCCGGCAGTTTTTTCTCTTGTTGCGGTGCCGGAGCCGGCGCCGCAGGTTTTGGGGCATGGCTGCTGCAGGCGACCAGAAAACCGAGCAACGTGAGCAAAACAAGTGGTCGTAACTGCATGTACGGCTCCAGAAAGGACAAAATCCGTGGCTTAAAAAATATGAAACATAATAGTCAGCCTATATACCGTAAAGGCTATGGCTTGTCTTGCCACAGGGATGCGCTACCATGGCCCTCCCATTTTTTGTTGCCTGCCACCATGCACTGTCCCTTCTGCGGTGCCAACGACACCAAGGTCATTGACTCGCGTCTGGTCGCCGAGGGCGAACAGGTGCGTCGCCGGCGTGAATGCCTGGCCTCTGGCTGCGGTGAACGTTTCACCACCTTCGAAACCGCCGAACTGGTATTGCCACGTCTGATCAAGACCGACGGCAGTCGCCAGCCTTTCGACGAAGAAAAACTGCGCGCCGGAATGCAGCGCGCCCTGGAAAAACGCCCGGTGAGTGTCGAGCGGCTGGAAGCGGCGCTGGTGCACATCAAGCACAAGCTGCGCGCCACCGGCGAGCGCGAAGTCAAATCCCTGGTGGTTGGAGAACTGGTGATGGGCGAGCTGCAAAAGCTCGACGAAGTCGCCTATATCCGTTTCGCCTCGGTGTATCGACGCTTCCAGGACCTCAACGAGTTCCGCGAAGAGATCGACCGCCTGGCCCGTGAGCCGGTAAAAGAATGAACCCACCTTCGGCAGAACAAGCGGTACTCGACGCCCATTACATGGCCCGTGCCCTGGAATTGGCGCGCAAGGGCCTGTACACCACCCACCCCAACCCCCGGGTTGGCTGCGTGATCGTGCGTGACGGGCAGGTTGTCGGCGAAGGCTGGCACGTGCGCACCGGCGAACCCCATGCGGAAGTCCACGCCCTGCGGGCTGCGGGCGACAAAGCCCGGGGCGCCACGGCCTACGTGACCCTTGAACCGTGCAGCCACCACGGGCACACACCGCCCTGCGCCGATGCCTTGGTGAATGCCGGCCTGGCCCGTGTGGTGGCAGCGATGCAGGACCCGAATCCGGAAGTCGCCGGGCGTGGCATGCGCCGCCTGGCCCAGGCCGGGATCGAGACCCACAGCGGCTTGCTTGAAAACGAAGCGCGGGCGCTTAACCCGGGCTTTCTCAAGCGCATGGAGCATGGCCTGCCGTTTGTGCGGGTCAAGTTGGCCATGAGCCTGGACGGTCGCACCGCGATGGCCAACGGCGAAAGCCAATGGATCACCGGCCCGGCTGCCCGTGCCGCTGTGCAGCGCCTGCGGGCCCAGGCCAGTGTGGTGCTGACCGGCGCCGACACGGTGCTGGCCGATGGTGCTCGCCTGACCGTGCGCGCCGCCGAACTGGGCCTGGATGAAGAAACCACCGCCCTGGCGATGTCCCGTCCGCCGCTGCGTGTGCTGATCGACGGCCGCCTGCGGGTGCCGCTGAATGCGCCGTTCTTCAAGGCTGGCCCCGCGCTGGTCATCACCTGCGTGACGCCGGACAACCAGTACCCCACAGGCCCCGAGTGCCTGGTGGTGCCGGGTGTCGACGGCCAGGTCGACCTGCGTTCCGCGCTGGTGGCCCTGGCGGCCCGTGGTGTCAACGAAGTGTTGGTGGAGGCCGGCCCAAGCCTGGCGGGTGCCTTCGCCCAGCAAGGGCTGGTGGACGAGTACGTGATATTCGTCGCCGGCAAGTTTCTTGGCTCTGCCGCCCGGCCTTTGCTGGACTGGCCGCTTGAGAAACTGGCCGACGCCCCCCAACTCAAGATCACTGAAATGCGCGCTGTTGGCGATGACTGGAGAGTCACTGCCATCCCTCTGCCATCAGCGAGCGTATAATTCCCGGCCTGCGCCACGTCTTCAGGAGAACGGCATGTTCACCGGCATTATCGAATCCATCGGCAGCATCCGTGCAATGACCCCAAAAGGCGGCGATGTACGCCTGCTGGTTGAAACCGGCAAGCTCGACCTGAGCGACGTCAAACTGGGCGACAGCATCGCTGTCAGCGGTGTATGCCTGACCGTCATCGAATTGCCTGGCAACGGCTTTGCCGCCGATGTCAGCCGGGAAACCCTGGACTGCACCGCGATGAACGACCTCAAGAGCGGCAGCCCGGTGAACCTGGAAAAAGCCCTGACCCCGACCACCCGTCTCGGTGGGCACCTGGTCAGCGGTCACGTCGACGGGGTCGGCGAAGTCGTTGCTCGCAGCGAAAATGCCCGCGCCGTGGAATTCCGCATCCGCGCGCCCAAGGAGCTGGCCAAGTACATCGCCCACAAGGGCTCGATCACCGTCGACGGCACCAGCCTGACCGTGAACGCCGTGAATGGCGCCGAATTTGAACTGACCATCATTCCCCACACCCTGAGCGAAACCATCATGGCGTCGTACCAGCCGGGTCGCCGGGTGAACCTGGAAGTGGACTTGCTTGCCCGTTACCTGGAGCGCCTGTTGTTGGGCGATAAGGCCGCAGAGTCTGACTCTCTTCAAGGGCCCGCCGGGAACATCACTGAAAGTTTTTTAGCCGCTAACGGCTACCTTAAATCCTGACCCAAGGGGGTGCCGCGTGGCGCTCAACAGCATCGAAGAACTGGTTGAAGACATCCGCCAAGGCAAGATGGTCATCCTCATGGATGACGAAGACCGCGAGAACGAAGGCGACCTGATCATGGCCGCCGAGTGCTGCCAGCCGGAACACATCAACTTCATGGCCAAGCACGCCCGTGGCCTGATCTGCATGCCGATGAGCCGCGAGCGCTGCGAGTTGTTGAAGCTGCCGTTGATGGCGCCGCGCAATGGTTCCGGGTTTGGCACCAAGTTCACCGTGTCCATCGAAGCCACCACCGGTGTCACCACCGGCATCTCCGCTGCTGACCGCGCCCGCACCGTACAAGCCGCTGCCGCGAAAGACGCCAAGGCCGAAGACATCGTCAGCCCGGGCCACATCTTCCCGCTGATGGCCCAGCCGGGTGGCACTCTGGCTCGCGCCGGCCACACCGAAGCGGCCTGCGACCTGGCGCGCATGGCCGGTTTCGAGCCGAGCGGTGTGATCTGCGAAGTGATGAACGACGACGGCACCATGTCCCGTCGCGCCGAGCTGGAAGAATTTGCCGCGCTGCACAACATCAAGATCGGCACCATTGCCGACCTGATCCACTACCGGATGATCCACGAACGTACCGTTCAGCGGATTGCCGAGCAGCCGCTGGACAGCGAACTGGGCCAGTTCAACCTGGTGACCTATCGTGATTCCGTGGAAGGCGACGTGCACATGGCCCTGACCCTGGGCACCATCTGCGCTGAAGAGCCAACCCTGGTGCGGGTGCACAACATGGACCCGCTGCGGGACCTGCTGATGGTCAAGCAACCGGGGCGCTGGAGCCTGCGGGCCGCGATGTCCGCGGTGTCCGAGGCCGGCAGCGGTGTTGTATTGCTGCTGGGCCATCCGCTGGATGGCGACGTGCTGCTGGCGCATATCCGCGAAACCGCCGACCACGCGCCGGTGAAAAAACCGACCACCTACAGCATCGTCGGGGCCGGTTCGCAGATCCTGCGGGACCTGGGCGTACGCAAAATGCGCCTGATGAGTGCGCCAATGAAATTTAATGCCATATCCGGTTTCGACCTGGAAGTAGTAGAATACGTGCCCTCCGAATAAAGGCCGGCGTTGTTTGCCCCTTGTTCGCGGTTCAAATATCACTGAGGGGCGCGCACTAAGCGCGTCCCGGCTCTTTAAGAGATTTGTCGAATGACCCTGAAGACCATCGAAGGTACCTTCATCGCCCCCAAAGGCCGCTATGCCCTGGTGGTTGGCCGCTTCAACAGCTTCGTGGTTGAAAGCCTGGTAAGCGGTGCCGTGGATGCCCTGGTTCGCCACGGTGTGAGCGAAAGCGACATCACTATCATCCGCGCTCCTGGCGCCTTCGAAATTCCACTGGTTGCGCAGAAAGTTGCACAGCAGGGTGAATACGCGGCGATCATCGCCCTGGGCGCGGTCATTCGTGGCGGCACTCCGCACTTCGAATACGTGGCTGGCGAATGCACCAAGGGCCTGGCCCAGGTGTCCATGGAGTTCGGCGTGCCGGTCGCCTTTGGCGTCCTGACCGTTGATTCCATCGAACAAGCCATCGAGCGTTCCGGCACCAAGGCCGGCAACAAAGGTGCTGAAGCTGCCCTGTCCGCCCTGGAAATGGTCAGCCTGCTGGCGCAGTTGGAGGCCAAGTGATTAGCGACGACAGCGATCAGTTCAACCCCCAGGACCCGCGCCCGGCAGACGCCGGCAAGCCATCGAAAAGCGAAAAGCGTCGTTCGGCCCGCCAGCTCGCGACCCAGGCTTTGTACCAGCGCCACATGGCGAAAACCTCGCTGAACGAAATCGAGGCGCAGTTTCGCGTCGACAACGATTTCAGCGCGGCCGATGCCAGCTACTTCCACGACATCCTGCACGGTGTTCCGGCCAACCTGGCGGAGATCGACGCTGCACTGACGCCGTGCCTGGACCTGGCGATCGAAGAGCTGGACCCGGTTGAACTGGCCGTACTGCGCCTGTCCACCTGGGAACTGCTCAAGCGCGTCGACGTGCCTTACCGCGTTGTGATCAACGAAGGGATCGAACTGGCGAAAGTCTACGGTTCCACCGACGGTCACAAGTTCGTCAACGGCGTGCTCGACAAGCTGGCCCCGCGCCTGCGTGAAGCCGAAGTGAAGGCGTACAAGCGCTAACTGGCGCTTGCTGACGCAATGGGCGAGTTTGAGCTGATCCGCAACTACTTCGCCGCCGCGCCCTGTGCGCAAGGCGGCGAAGGCATTGCACTGGGGATTGGCGACGACTGCGCCTTGCTGGCTGTTCCTCCCGGGGAACAGCTGGCGATTTCTACCGATACCCTGGTGGCCGGCGTCCATTTTGCCGACCCCTGCGATCCGTTTCTGCTCGGCCAGCGCTCGCTGGCCGTGGCAGTCAGCGACCTGGCGGCCATGGGCGCCAATCCCCTCGCGTTTACCCTCGCCCTGACTACCCCGACGGTTGATGCCGATTGGCTGCAACGCTATGCCCAGGGCTTGAACGCCATGGCCCAGGGTTGTGGCGTGGTTCTGGTGGGTGGCGACACCACCCGTGGGCCGCTGAGCCTGACCATGACCGTGTTTGGCCGGGTGCCGGCGGGCCAGGCCTTGACCCGCAGCGGCGCGCGGCCTGGCGACTTGCTGTGTGTGGGCGGTGAGCTGGGTAACGCAGCGGGCGCCTTGCCGCTGGTGCTGGGGCAGCGCACGGCGGAGGCGGCTATCGCCGAGCCGCTGCTGGCCCATTACTGGTCGCCGCAACCGCAGTTGGCGCTGGGCTTGGCGTTGCGGGGCAAGGCCACGTCTGCCATGGATATTTCCGACGGCCTTTTGGCTGATTGCGGGCATATCGCCAAGGCGTCGGCTGTCAGCTTGTTGATCGAGCAGCAAAAACTGCCATTGTCCGCCGCCTTGCTGGCGTTCGTCGGTGAAGCGGATGCCCGGGTGGCCGCGTTGAGCGGGGGGGACGACTACGTACTGGCGTTCACCTTGCCGCCCGCCGAACTGGCGCCGCTGTTGGCCGCCGGTGTGCCGGTGCATGTAATCGGCCGGGTCGAGGCGGGGCAGGGCGTTACCCTGCTGGATGCGTCTGGCCTGGACGTCACGCCGGCCATTCGTGGCTATCAACATTTCTGAAAGGCATAGAACCAAGCTGAAGGCCAATCGAACCTATTGATCTTTATCAGCGATAATTCAGCTTAAGCGTCTGTAGGAACCTACTGTTACAATCCCTCCCCTGTGAAATCTGAAATCAGGAGCACAAGGTGCCCGTCGTTTTCGTCGCCGCTTCCAAGCTGCCAACCCCTTTTGCCACGTTCACCATGAATGGCTTTCTTGAAGAAGCCACCGGGCGCGAACACGTTGTTCTCAGCCTCGGTGACGTGGCGGACGGTGCCCCGGTCCTCGGTCGCGTGCACTCCGAGTGCCTGACCGGTGATGCGCTGTTCAGCCAGCGCTGTGACTGCGGCTCGCAACTGGAAGCCGCCCTGCAGGCCATCGCCCGCGAAGGCCGTGGCGTGTTGCTGTACCTGCGTCAGGAAGGCCGTGGCATTGGCCTGCTGAACAAGATCCGCGCCTATGAGCTGCAAGATGGCGGCGCCGACACTGTGGAAGCCAACGAGCGCCTCGGTTTTGCCGCTGACCAGCGCGACTATGGGATCTGCCTGCCGATGCTCCAGCACCTGGGCGTCAAATCCCTGCGGCTGATGACCAACAACCCGCGCAAGGTCAAAGCCTTGACCGACATGGGCATCACCGTCGCCGAGCGCGTGCCGCTGCACACCGGCCACAACCCGCACAACAAGCTCTACCTGGCCACCAAGGCCAGCAAGCTCGACCACATGATGGGCAACGAGCACCAGGGCGAGGCCGACCGGGCGTGACGCGCGGCCAGGTCAAGCGGCGGCTGTCGTTTAACTGGTGGCAATACCTGGCGTTGGCGCTGGCGCCGTTGTTTGTGATCAACCTGGTGTTTGGCAAGGCCGAGCCTTTGCTGCCGGTGCTGGCGATGCCGTTTTTTATCGCCGGCGTAGCCTCGATGTTTGTCAGCCTGCGTTACTTTCACGGCTATAAACACGCGCTGATCGCCGCCGGCAAAGCCCTCGATACCCCTGAAGAACCGGCTGCCTGGATCACCCTCGCGGCCCGCCGTCGTGTGGCGTTGCTGGTGGCTGCACTGCCGGCCTGGGTCGGCGCGCTGGCGGTGTTTGTCGGGCTGGAAGCGGTGCCGCTGTTTCTGTTGGCATTGTCGACCCTGGTGCTGTTCTACCTCTACCGCATCCCGCGCCAGTTGGGTTGATGCGCGTATGGCTGGCGGTGTTGTTGCTGGCAGTCGCGGCCCAGGCTGCGGCGGTTGAGCGGGTGGTCAGCCTTGCGCCTTCGTTGTCTGAAATCGTCGTTGAGCTGGGTGCGGCCGAGTTACTGGTGGGCTTGCTGGATGGCGGCGAGCGGCCACAGGCGTTGGCGAACGTGCCGTCTGTGGGCAACTACGGGCAGTTGGACATGGAGCGGCTGCTCAGCCTCAAGCCCGACCTGATCCTGCTTTGGCCCGGCAGCGTCGGCCCGGGCCAGCGTGAACAGCTGCAACGCCTGAACATCCCGGTATTTGTCGCCGAACCCCACAGCCTCGAACAACTCACCTCACAGGTCGAAACCATTGCCCGGCAACTCGGGCGGGATGACGCCGGCCGGCAATTGGCCGCGCAGTTGCGTCAGCGCTTGGCCGAGTTGCGCTCGCGCTATCACCGGGCCGAGCCGTTGCGGGTGTTTTATCAGGTGTGGAACCAGCCGCTGTACACCGTGGGTGGCGGGCAGATCATCAGCGATGCGCTGAGTGTGTGCGGCGCGCGCAATGTGTTCGATGACCTGAAATTACCGGCACCGCAGGTCAGCATTGAGTCGGTGTTGCAGCGTAATCCCGAGGTGATTCTGGCGGGCGATCAAGCGCAGCTGGATGCCTGGAAGGCCTGGCCCCAGGTGGCGGCGGTGGCTGGCGGGCGTTTGCTGCTGGTGCCTGACAAGGGCCTGGAACGGCCCAGCGGGCAGATGCTGCAGGCGGTGGCGCGGTTGTGTCAGGTGATTGCACCGGGGCTGTGAGACCGCTATCGCAGGCAAGCCAGCTCCCACATTTGACCGAGTCGTCTGGATAAGCACGGTCCCCTGTGGGAGCCGGGCTTGCCCGCGATGAGGCCGGTGCAGGCGACTTAGAGTTCCGGCGTCCAGGTCACCCCGAACATCAGTGCCCGGCCTTCTTCCCGATAGCCATATTGCTGGCCTTGATACTGATACAGCGCCCGGCTGTAGTCCTTGTTCAGCAGGTTATCGAGCTTCATTTCCAGCGTGACTTCATGGTTCACCGCCCAACTGCCCCGTAGCCCCAGCAAGCCATACCCGCCCAGGCGTTGCTGGTTCGCCGCATCGTCGTAGCTGCTGCTGACCGCTTGCCAGCTGGCGCCGACGCCGAATTGATCGAATTGGCGATCCAGGTCCAGGCTCAGGGTGCGCCGGGCTCGACGCGCCAGTGTGCGCCCGGTGTCGCGGTCGCGTGGGTCGATCAATGCAACGGCGAGGCTGCTTTGCCAGCCGAACAGTTCTTGCTTGAGCGCCGCCTCGAAGCCGTTGATGCGTGCGGCGCTGACGTTTTGCGGGCCGTTGCTCGCAAACACGATCGCATCCTGAATATCGGTGCGGTACAGCGAGGCTTCCAGTCGGCTGCTGTCGCTGAGCTGGCTGCGCCATTGCACTTCGTAGCTTTTCGATGTCTCGGGCTTCAGGTTCGGGTTACTGTTTTTGAAGCCGAATTCGTCCGGGTAGTAGAGGTCGTTGAACGTAGGCGCGCGGAAGCCTTCGCTGTAGCTCAGCAACAGATCATTGTCCGGGTTCAGCGGCAGGGTGAAGGTGCCGCTCCAGCTGTTGTGGCCGCCGAACTGCTGGTTATCGTCGCGACGCAGGCCCAGTTCGGTGGAAAAGGACTGGGCTTGAAAGCGGTGCTGGATAAACGCCGCTCGATTCCAGCGACTGTCTTCGGCGAACGCGGTGCTGCTGTTGACCTGGTCCTCGTACCAGTCGCCGCCCAGGATCAGGCTGTTCTGCTCATTGAGGGTCAGGTCGTTTTGCCAATTCAGTGAGTTGCGGTAAGTGTTGAACACGCTGCGTTCGGTGCTGAGCTTGTCCCGGGTTTCTTCGCGGTTTTCGCTGTGGCCCGCTTCCAGCCGGGACTTCCACGTGTCATTGATGCGCGCGTCAACATAGGTGCTGACACTGCTCACGGTGAAGTGGGTGTAGGGCTTTTGCTGGAAGCTTTGGAAGGTGGTCGAATCGAAGCGACCGAACGGGTTGTCGAATTCGCTTTTGCCGCGGTTATCCAGCACGTTCACACCTGCTTCGAGGTCATCGTTGAAGGCATGGCTCAGGCTGAAACTGATGGCCTGGTTGCGATAGGCGTCATGGTCACGGTCGCTGGGATAGGAGTCGTACGTGCGATTGATTCCGGCCGTGTCATCCAGGCTGGCGCCGAGGTTGAAGCGGGTTTGCGCATCGCCGCCGGACAAGCCCAGGCTGCGTTCCCACGTCTGGTTGCTGCCAACTCCCACATGCAGGCGGGGTTGCAGGCCGGACTCGTTACCACGCCGGGTGAAAATCTGGATCACCCCGCCAATCGCATCGCTGCCGTAGATCACCGAGCGCGAACCACGCAGGACTTCCACACGTTCGATCTGCTGGATGTTCAGGTGCTGCAGGTTGCTGTCGCCGGAAGTCGAGTTGCCGATGCGCTGGCCGTCGACCAGCACCAGGCTCTGGGCCGACTTGGTGCCACGAATGTAAACGCTTGCCAGGCTGCCACGGCCACCGGCCTGTGAAACCTGCACGCCGGGCACGCGGCTGAGCAAGTCGGTCACGCTGGTGGGTTGCAGGCGGTCGATGTCGTCGCGGGTGAAGACGGTGTTGGCGGCGCTGCTGTCGTTGCGCGCCTGGACCTGGCGGTTGGCGCTGATCACCATGTCGGGCAGCTTGAGCGCTTGGTCGCGTTCGAAACTGTCGGCGAGCAGGTCGGTGGTTGGCAATAACAGAAGGGGCAGAGCAAGGCGAAGGCGGTTCATGGGCTGTCCGTAGCATTTGAAGTTGGCATAAAACAAATGTGGGAGCGGGCTTGCTCGCGAAGGCGCAGTGTCAGTCAATGCATCTGTCGACTGACCCAGCGCTTTCGCGAGCAAGCCCGCTCCCACATTTTTAATCGCGTTTCTACAGGCCCAGCAGGGCCATGCGCTGACGAACCGAAGCTTCGATGCCCGCCTCATCCAGCCCGCACTCAGCCAGCATCTGCGCCGGCTTGGCATGCTCGACATACACATCCGGCAGGCCCAGGTGCAGCACGGACTTGAGGATATTCTCCCGCGCCAGGAACTCACTGACTGCCGCACCGGCGCCGCCCATGATGGCGTTTTCTTCGAGGGTCACCAGCAGCTCATGGCTGCCGGCGATCTCGCGCACCAGAGCCTCGTCCAGTGGCTTGACGAAACGCATGTCTACCACCGTGGCGTCGATCTTCTCGGCCACTTTCAAGGCTTCAGCCAATTGCACGCCGAACACCAGCAAGGCAACCCCGCTGCCCTGGCGGCGGACGATACCCTTGCCGATTTCGATAGGCTCAAGGTCCTTTTCGATCACCGCATTCGGACCATTCCCCCGCGGATAGCGCACAGCCGCCGGGCCGTTGTACAGGTGGCCGGTGCTGAGCATCTTGCGCAGTTCGTTCTCGTCGCTCGGGGTCATCACCAGCATGCCGGGGATGCAGCGCAGGTACGAGAGGTCGAAGCTGCCGGCATGGGTCGGGCCGTCTTCGCCCACCAGGCCCGCACGGTCGATGGCGAACAGCACGTCGAGGTTCTGCACCGCGACGTCATGAATCAACTGGTCATAACCGCGTTGCAGGAACGTGGAGTAGATCGCTACCACCGGCTTGGCGCCTTCACAGGCCATGCCCGCGGCGAAGGTCACCGCGTGTTGCTCGGCGATGGCCACGTCGAAATAGCGCAGCGGGAAACGCTCGCTGAACGCCACCAGGTCGGAACCTTCCTTCATCGCCGGGGTGATGCCCACCAGGCGCGGGTCGGCGGCGGCCATGTCACACAGCCATTCGCCGAACACACCGGAATACTTTGGCCCGCTGGGCTTCTTCGGCGCGGCGGCCGGGGCGTTCAGCGGTTCCAGCTTGGTGATCGCGTGGTAACCAATCGGGTCGACTTCCGCCGGGGCGAAGCCTTTGCCTTTCTTGGTCACGATATGCAGGAACTGCGGGCCTTTAAGGTCACGCATGTTGCGCAGGGTGGCGATCAGGGTTGGCAGGTCATGGCCGTCGATCGGGCCGATGTAGTTCCAGCCCAACTCTTCGAACAGGGTGCCGGGAACCAGCATCCCCTTGGCATATTCTTCGGTACGACGGGCAATTTCCCACGCGCCGGGCAGACGCGAGAGCACCTTCTTGCTGCCTTCGCGCATGCTGGCGTAAGTGCGGCTGGAGAGGATTTTTGCCAGGTAATTCGACAGGCCACCGACATTGCGCGAGATCGACATGTCGTTGTCGTTGAGGATCACCAGCATGTTGGCGTCCACTTCCGGCGCGTGGTTCAGCGCCTCGAAGGCCATGCCGGCGGTCAACGCGCCATCACCGATCACCGCAATCGCCTTGCGATCGCTGTTTTGCAGGCGGGCGGCAATCGCCATGCCCAGCGCTGCACTGATAGAGGTGCTGGAGTGGCCGACGCCAAAGGTGTCGTACTCGCTCTCGGAGCGGCGCGGGAAGGCGGCGATGCCATCCTTCTGGCGCAGGCTGGCCATGCGCTCGCGGCGTCCGGTGAGAATCTTGTGCGGATAGGCCTGATGACCCACGTCCCACACCAGCCGGTCGTCCGGAGTGTCGAATACGTAATGCAGCGCAATGGTCAGCTCGATGACGCCCAGGCCGGCACCGAAATGCCCACCGGTCTGGCCGACCGTGTAGAGCAATTCCAGGCGCAACTCATCGGCCAGGGTTTCCAGCTCGGCTTCACCCAGGCGGCGCAGGCCGGCTGGCGTGTTGGCACGGTCCAGCAGGGGCGTGGCCGGGCGCTTGCGGGGAATCTCTTGAAACGTCGTGGGCATCAGGCGAATCGTTATAGGTATAGAAGAGGCGGCAGTTTACCTCAAGCATCGCAAACTGCCCACGCAGAGCGCCGAACTTGGCTGATATGCGGTGGAAAAGGCCGCTGTTGTCAGTGGCGACGTTCGACGATATACCGCGCCAGGTCACGCAGTGGCTCGGCAGCCGCGTCGAAAGGTCGCAGGGCATCCAGGGCCTGGTCCCGCAGCTCCAGGGCGTACGCCTTGGCGGCTTCCAGCCCGAGAAGCGAAGGATAAGTCGGCTTGTCCCGTGCGATATCAGCACCCTGGCGCTTGCCGAGGGTCGCGGTATCGCTTTCAACGTCGAGAATATCGTCCTGCACCTGGAACGCCAGGCCGATGGCCCGCGCGTAGGTTTGCAGCGCCGCCAGTTGCGCCGCTTCGGCACGGCCACTGGCCAGGGCGCCGAGGTGCACGGCGGCCTCGATCAGCGCGCCGGTCTTGTGGCGGTGCATGTATTCCAGGGCTTGTTGATCGAGCTTCAAACCGACCGAGCCCAGGTCAATCGCCTGGCCGCCGACCATGCCGGCAGGCCCTGCGGCCAGCGCCAGCGCGGTAACCATGCGCAGACGGATCTCGGCGTTGACGCTGCTCAGGCGCGGGTCCAGCAGGGCGCTGAACGCCAGGCTTTGCAGGCCGTCACCGGCGAGAATCGCGCAGGCTTCATCAAAGGCTTTATGGGTGGTGGGCTGGCCGCGACGCAGATCGTCGTCGTCCATTGCCGGCAAATCGTCGTGTACCAGGGAGTAAGCGTGGATCAACTCCACCGCACAGGCGGCGCCGTTGGCTTCCTCCGGCTGGGCGCCGAGGGCTTCACAGGCCGCATAGGCGAGCAACGGGCGAACGCGCTTGCCACCGTTCATCACGCTGTAGCGCATAGCCTCATACAGGCGGTTCAGCTCAGGGCTGGGCGCGACAAACAGCGGTTCCAGCGCAGCATTGACCCGGGCCTGGCTGCCGGCCTGATAAGCGTCGATCATTCAGGCTGTTCCGCATCGAAAGGTTCTTCGGCCAACTCCCCATCGCGTTCCAGCAACACCTGGACCTTCTGCTCCGCCTGCGCCAGGGCGCTCTGGCAGTCGCGGGTCAGGCCGATGCCTTGCTCGAATGCGGTCAACGAGTCTTCCAGCGACAACTCGCCGTTCTCCATCCGCTCGACCAGGGTTTGCAGGTCGGCGAGGGATTGTTCGAAATCGAGTGCAACTTTTTTGCGGGCCATGGCGGCTATTCCGGTAGACGGTAAACCGGCGCGACACTAGCAGACATGGGGGATTGGGGCAAATGAGTGGGGGGATTTGCCTTGTAACTCAATCGCCTTGGGTGTTGATTTGATAGCGGGTGCTGCGGCCGCCGCCGGGTAGCCGAACCAGGCAGTTTTTTTCCAGAAGATCGGCCAGATGTCGGGTCGCCGTGGCCTTGGACACTTTGACCACTGCCTGATACTGGGCGGCGCTGATCCCGTGCTCAAAGCCCTTTTCGCCACCGTCGAGCAGGCGATTCAAGACTTTGGTCTGTTCGGCGCTGAGTGCGTGGTCCCGATGCTGCTGCCAGAAGCGGGTTTTGCCCAGCACCCGGTCAATCCGCATCATCGCTTGTTGCAGGCTACGAAGCAGTGTTTGCAGGAACCACTCAAGCCAATCGGTGACATCCAGCGTCGCTTTTTGACTGGTTTCCAATGCACGGTAATAGCCCGCTCGGTCTTCAAGGATGCTCGCCGACATGGCGTAGAAGCGGATCGCCTGGTTCTCTGCCTGGGCAAGCGCGAGGTCGGTAATAGCCCGCGTCAGACGACCGTTGCCATCATCGAAGGGGTGCAGGGTGACGAACCAGAAATGCGCCAGGCCTGCGCGCAGCAATGGGTCAAGGGCCGAATGATGGCGACTGGCTTCAAACCATTCGATGAACTCGTCCAGCGACTGCTCCAACCCTTGCCGGGGTGGCGCCTCGAAATGCACAGTGGGCCGGTCCAGTCGTCCCGACACAACCTGCATGGGCTCATCCCCCCTCAGCGTGCCTACGTTCAAGCCGTGGGTGGAAAAGCGGGCCTCCTCGGCGGGAAACAACCACCGATGCCAGTTAAATAGTCGGGTGAGGGTAAACGGTTGAGCAAACTGTTGCGTGGCGTCCAGCATCAAGTCAGCCAGACCCTCGCTGCGTCGGCTCACTGAGCCGTCTTGCAATTGCTCCAGGCCCAGGCGTCGGGCCAAAGAGGAACGTACCGAGCCCACATTCAGCTGCTCACCCTCGATTGCCGAGGAGGTCAGAATGTTTTGCAGCAACGCATCCAGTTCATTCTCTGAACTCTGTGCCTGGCTGACCGAGCCGAGCATGCCCAGCAACTTTCCTTGCGCCTGCGTGCACTCTCGCATCAACGCTGCAAGGCACTCAGGTTGCCAGTGAAAGTGCGGCCAGTCGGGTTGTTGCCAGATCCAGTTCGGATGATCCATGGAGGCATGCTCTGTGTGTGAGCCGAATAGAAGGCTTATTCGGCTCATTTGGTGAGCCGATTGTGTGAGCTATTCGGCTCACTGTCCAGTCAGCTGCGCACGATCAACACCCGACGGGTGAGGGCAGTGATGCGCAGTTTCTGGCTGCTGATCAGCGCGTCTAAGGCACTGTCGACCTGATTCAGATTGAGTCTGGCGCTGATGGTGCGTTGCCCGACTTTATCGTCGAGCCAGATCACATGGCCGCCTTTGTCGTTATGCGCGACGGAAAACTCGGTGCCCAACGCCCTAATCCGAGTGCCGTCGGCTTGCACAATAAATGGTCGACTGTTGTGGCTGACGTGCAGATACACACGGCCTCTTCGCAGATTTACCCGGCGTTTATCGGAGGTGAGGTCGATATCGAGCGCGCTGCTGCTGTTCAGATGCAGTAGTCAGTTTGTTCTCTGGGTATGCGTCAACGTCCAGAAGCTTTAAGGCTTCTTGGGTAAAGGACACGGTTATCAGCTTCATTCAATAGGTTTGCTCTTGAAGTGAGTCACTCGTGGTATTCGATTTTTGCTGCTTACAGAGTTTTATTTCTATGCCCAGCTTATGCAGTCATGGTCATCCATATGGACTAAGAATGTTAGGTCTCGATCAGTTATCCAGAAAGGATAGCCAGTGGTTTCAGATAAAATAAGAGCAAGACTTTTGGCGCTGCCTATCTCCCACGCTCTGTGGGCTGAATCGAAAACAATTAAAATTAGTCGGTCACTATGAATCAGGTCTTGTATCTCTTTCCAGAAATTCGGGTTGTGTTGCTCGGTTTTTACATTGAGATAATTTGGGTCAAGCGTCTTTTGTTTAGTTCTGAAAAATCTCTCGATAAGAGATGTGATTAGTGAACTAATCTGGCTGGAGTTCAGCTTTCTGCCCTCTATGCCCAGAGTAATTAATACTTCATCGATTTCTTCTTCTAGATAATTCATTGAGGTGTACCGATTTTTGAACGGCTAACAGGAATCAGCTCAAGCAATATATGCCCTCTTTTGGCTCCACCACCGCTTCTTTTACCTGCGGTCTGGTAACCAACGTGTGGTGAGGCCGGACCTTTAGTCGATGGGACCAACGTTGGATCGTCGATGTTCACTTCTGCTCCTTTGTTTGCTCCTCTTAGTACTCGCCACTCCGTCGGCCATGATTTACCGTGTTGGTCTTTTCCCCATTTGGTCACGGTGTAATCGTCTCTTGATACGCCAGTTTTGTGAAAAGCCTCGTCCAGCGCTTTACGCATTTGCTGATAAGGACTTCCCTTTTCTGTTCTCCAGTCAAGATCTACATCGGAGTTAAATTCCCATGTTCCGCCAGCGGCCTGTGGGCAGTCTGTAGGTTTACATGCTAATCCCAACGGATCCACCCACCCGGTCGGGTTGGGCACGTATTGGTATCCGTTCAGCCCACCCGCCAGCTTCACGGGATCGGGCGTCAGGTAGCGGCCAATATCCGGATTGTAGTAGCGATGACGGTTGTAGTGCAGTCCGCTTTCCGGGTCGAAGTATTGGCCCTGGAAGCGCAGCGGGTTGGTGAGGGTGTTGACGTCGAGCTTCGCGATTTGGCCGTAGGCGCGGTAGTGCGCTGACCAGACAATTTCGCCGTCCGGCGCAGTGAGTTCCTGTGGCGTGCCGAGGTGGTCGAGTTGGTAGTGGAAGGGGTTTACGTCTTCCGGGCCGTAGCCTTTGAGCAGCGCTAACGGGCGAAAGCTGTTGGGTTCGTAGATATAGCTTTGGTGGTGATCAGCACTGTGTTCGGCGATCAGCGTGTCGCCTTGCCAGAAGAACTCGGTGGTCTGACCGTTGAGGGTTTTGGCGATACGCCGACCAAACGGGTCATAGCGATATGCGGCCTCGGTACCGTCCGGCTGGGTGATGCTGATCAGACGATGCTGGCAGTCGTAGCGGTATTCGGTAACCAAGCGCTGCGCCCGACCCCGGCGTTCGCGCAGGAGGTTGCCGAAAGCGTCGTAGTCGTAATGACGGTCGCCTTGCATCAACAGGCGATTGCCTTTGACGACGCTGGGCCCTACGCGGTCTTGCATCAGCAGGTTGCCCGCCGGGTCGTGGACGAAGCGTTCCTGCAGGTCGTGCGAGTGGTCGGCGCGGGTCAGGCGGTCGAGCGGGTCGTAGTGGTAGTCGTGCTGGCCTTTGCGGGTGTCGAGGATGCGGGTCAGGTTGCCGCGTTTGTCGTAGTCGTATTGGCGGCGCTGGTGGCGTTGTTCCTGTTGGGTGATCGCGTGGGCGTGCAGGCGGCCCTGGTCGTCGTAGTGGTAATGGCTGAGGAGTTGGCCTTGCTGGCGTTGGTGTTCGCGGCCGGATTTGAACAGGTGCGAGGTGAGCAGGTTGCCGTTGAGTTCGATGGTGGCGAGGTCGCCGCCTTTTTCATGGTGGAAAGCGAGGCGGTTGTTGTCGGGCAGGCGCAGGTAGTTGAGTTGCCCGCATTCGTCGTAGCGGTAGCGCAACGTGCCCCAGCCCTGGTGTTCGGCGGTGAGGCGGTTTTGCAGGTCGTATTCGTAGTGGAGCGGCCAGTGGCTGTCGTCGACGCTGAGGAGATTGCCGAGGCGGTCGTAGGTGTAATCGACCGTGCTGCGGTCGGGCAGGGTTTTTCTTACGAGGCGACCGGCCGCATCGCGCTGATAACCGGTAACCAACTGATTGCCATCGTCGCCGTATTCGGTCTTTTCCAGCAGGTGCCCGGCGAGATCGTAGACGTAGGCGGTGCGGCGGCCATCAAAGCCGGTTTCCTGCTGGATCAGGCCGTTGGCGTGGTACTCAAGCCGGTAGGTTTCGCCGACTTCGTTTTCGATCTCGGTCAGTAACAACCGAACATTGTCATAACGGTATTTAAGCTGTGTGCCGTCGGGATTAATCCGACGGCTGATCAGGTGCAGACCGTCGGCGTACTCATAGCGCGTAATCCGACCCAGTTCGTCGCGCTCAGCAGTGATTTTTCCGTACGGGTTGTAGCTGAGTTCGCGAGTGCCACCGCCCGGCTGAATCACTTTCAGCAAACGACCTACGGCGTCCCACTGATACTGGGTCAGTGCGCCATGCTCATCCTCGCAGGCAACCTGCCGCCCCAGCTCGTCATAGCGATAACGCCGCACACCGCCATTCGCCAGTTTTTCCTCAATGAGCTGGCCGCGTTCGTTCCAGATAAAGCGTTGGCTGCTGTTATCCGGATACCAAACACCCGTGAGCTTTCCGTGTTTGGTGTAGGTGTATTCGGTGTAGTTACCATCCGGATCAGTCTTGCGGGTGACATCACCCTGGTCGTTACGCTGGTATTTCCACACCGCGTCACCACGGCGCACAACCCGTACGAACCCGTTGTCATGCTCGTAGGACGTGGGTGCATCGTCACCGGGAAACAGCGCAATCAACCGACCGGCTTCGTCGTACTGATACGCCATCACCGCTCCCAGCGGATTCTGCTCGACCGTCAGCCGGCCTTTTTCATCGTAGGATTTGAAGTGCTGCGCGCCGTCCGGATCGATCCGCTGCACCAGCCTTGCGCGCTGGTCGTGGACGTAGACTTCCTGGCTGCCATCGGCGTTGTGCACGGTGACCGTGCCGTTGTCGTCCCACACATACCGCGTGTCCATCTGCGAAAAGCTGGCCCAGTGCCGGACGCACCTTGCAGCCTTGCCGGACCGTTCCCACTCCCAAAAGAAACTCGCCCCACCGGCCAGTTCCCGCTCCAGGATCACCTGCTGATCGTCGTACCGATAACGCTCGCTTTCGCCTACCGCGTTGGTCGCTTCGATCAACTGCCAGGCATCGTCGTACGCGTAGGAAACAACGTTTTGCTCGGTAACCCAGTCCAGTTCCCGCTGCACCTGATAGTCGACGGCAACGATATGTCGGCGGTCATACCGCAGCAGCAATCCTTGACCAACGCCGTTATCAATCCGCTGAATCCGCCCGGAATAGTCACGGGAAATACGCAGCCGGTTGTCATACGCATCGCTGATCGCCGTCAGCATACCGTCACGGAAGTGGTAGAAAAGCGACGCCTGAGCCAGCACCCATTCATCCGGCAAAGCACCCAGATAAATCGCCGCTTCCGCCAGGCTATTGGTGATGGCTGGCCGCGTAGCAGAGGGCAGGGGAAACGTGGTGCTACGGTTTTCGTGATCGGTCCATACCACCGATTCACCGCTCACCACCAACCGCTGCGCCAGCGCATGACTCCAGCCAAACCCCAGCCCGCAATCCACTTCCACCGCACTGCTGCGATACAACCGCGTCCAGGCAAACGGCAGCACACCCTCCAACGAGCCGTCAGTGAGAGTCAAAAGCTCCTCACCAGTAACCATCGAAACCGGGCAGCCATTGGTACAGGTATTCGCCGAACAGACCGAAGCATCCCCATTGGGGTTTTTCGCCGAAGCAGGCGCATCATCCACATGCGCTCCCTGTCGAACCGCCGTGTTCTGACGCGGCCCCCAGCGCATCTGCACGCCACCTTTTTTCAACCCCTCCACAGCGCCCCGAACCGCCACGGCCTTATAGCGATTCACTGCCGTCATAAAACGTTGAAGAGCGCCGAAAATACCCTTCACAAACTCAATGGCTGCCTCAACAATCCGAGCGCCATACCTGAGCGCACGCGAACTCAGATAAGCGATGCCCGCCGCCGGCAAAACAACCGTCAGCAAAGCAGCCACCAACAAATCAATCAGCAACGACACCACAAAACCGGCCACCGCCTCGGCGGTACTCCCGGCCACTTCACTGGGGGGCAACGCCGACAGCCAAATCATCGCCGTGCGCAGCATCAGGTACAGCGCCGCCTCATCACTGGCCAGTAACATGGCCTGTTCCATAACCTTTGGCGCAGTGCGAGCCAGCTCCATCAATTCGCTGGCTTTCGCCCCGAGGCTTTCAAACAGCTTGCCGGGGTCCTTGAAGATCTCCTGCACCTGCTTGATGGCGTCCCACACCCCGGTGATCGCCGCCCAACTTCCCGCCAGCACGCCATTGCCAATCGCGCTTGAAGTGGACCTTTCCCAGTGCGGCCTGAAGCCACCCCATTGCTTGCGCAGCCAGCTTTCCAGGTCTGCGGTCAAACCGTCGTAAGACGAAAACAGCGCCTCGACCTGCTCGTCCGAAACACCGCCTTGCACCCGCACCCGGTAACGCTTGCCGGCCACACAGGGGTGAGAACCTTTCCCCTGTTCATCGAGAATGATGACGGTAGAACTGCCGTCATCCAGCCCGATCACCTCAACCGGGATACCTCCCAGCGGCACGTCATACACCGATTCGAACTTGCTCTCGATCTCCAGTACGCCACTTTCCTCACAGCGCGCCACCGTCGAGAAATTGTCATCGGTCATGCTCAACGACGTGCTCGAATCGCCCACCCGAATGATCCGGTCCATTCCCAGCAAAGACGGCAAATCTGCCGCATGGCTGACCTTGTCCAGCGCTTGCGAATACCAGGTGCCCACCTGCTGGCGATACACCGCCAGGCTCTGATGGAAGCCATCCAGTTCGTGTTCGATATGGGCAATGTGGGACGAAGAAGCAGTCATCCATGACGTCTCTGCAAAGGGGAGGCGTCGGAGTCTGCAACAGCAAAATGGGGCCGGGACGAGTGGTCTGGAAAATCAGATTGGGCTTACGAGGAGGGCGATTTTTTCCGTGCCGAGCGGCTGCCCGGCACTACGTAAAACGGCGATTCAGCTCATTGAAGGCAGTGACGTTTTCAGTGGTGCGCTGCATTGACCCTGAGCATCCTTGAGGCTGGCCTCAAACTCGACCAATCCCCCGTGCATCTTCTGCAGCGCTTCGATTTGCCTCACCAGTTCCTGCTTCTTGTTGGTGATTGCCTTGTCCGCCAGCTCCCAGGGCAACACACCACCGGGATGCCCACCCAGAATCTCCTGCAACTCCTTGAGCTTGAAACCCAACTGCTGAGCACACTTGATGAACGTCAGCAACTCGACACTTTGCGTGGAGTAAATGCGATAACGACCTTCCCGCTGCGGCGGAGGCAACAGGCCGATGGCCTCATAGTGACGAATCGCCTTGATGGTTGTGCCCGACAGTTGCGCGGCTTTGCCGATGTACATGAAAAGTCCTTTTCCCAAAGAGTGCGCCGGCCTGTTTCAGCCACTGTTCCCGCTGTGCTGGCGTCGAGCCCAGCACCGGCCCGAACTGCAACGTCTTGATCGGCTGGATGCCACAAAACTCCAGCGTCGTCTTGCGTATCTGGTGCAGCGCGGGCATGCGGTAGAACCACCTGTAATACCACGGCGGCGTGTCCAGGGTCACCAGTAAGTGCGCGGTTCTGCCCTTCAGGAGTTTGTCGGGGAAAGCCTTTCCCTTGCGGTATTTGAAGGCGAAACCGGATAGGAGAATTCGGTCGATGAACCCCTTCATCAAGGCCGGGATGCCACCCCACCAGATGGGGAAAACAAACGTCAGGTGATTGGCCCACAGGATGTCGGATTGAGCGTTGAGCAGGTCGGGTTCCAGGGGCTGGGTTTGATTGTAGCCGTTGTGCAGGATGGGATCGAAAGTCAGATCGCCCAGGCGCAGAACGCGCACTTCGTGCCCGGCGGTTTTGGCCGAGGTGATGTAGGTGTCGGTGAGGGCAGAGCAGAAGCTTGTGCGGGAAGGGTGGCCGAGGATGACCAGGATGCGTTGGCTCATGGTGTTGGGGTCCTGAAAGTTAGGGTTTCAGGGTGAGGTGTGACCTTAGGGGGAGAGTCAAGAAATGGCAGTGATTGGGAATGGCCAGGAAGACTGATCCCTTTCATTTGCAGGACGTTTCCTAGAGAATTCCAAGCGCTTGCGCCAGCAAAATCCCGCGACTAGTCTGCGTTCCGTCACTGCATATTCGGTGATCGGGTTTAGTCGCCCGGATTCGATTGGCGCACGATCAGTTCATGAGTCAGGCCGTTTTTCGCCTGCACTTTTATGGTGGCTGTGCGCAGGGCGCCCTCGGGCGCGCCGGGTTTCCAATCGACCGGTCGACTAACCTGCGTACAGCTGCCACCTTCGTTTAGTCGCGAGGCGTGGTGGCTCCAAATGTTTGATTGGAGATTTACCATGGTCAAAGTTACCCCCGATCCACCCACGTTCCGTAAAGCCTTACTGAGCGACAATGACGCCACTCGGCGCGCTATTGATCACTACCTCAAAGCACCTGAAGCACCGCCTTCATCCACCCCGTTTACCGTTGATGACGAACTGAGCTTCGAAGATGCCCTGGCCCACGCTGCCGAGTTATTGCATTGCGCCGTAGCAACCGCCCAGGCGTCGACCGAGCCGCTGAACGGCGCGCAGCGGGCGGTGATGCATTTGGTGGAGATGTCGAAGGTGGTGGTGGATAGGGCGTTGGATTGCTTGCAGCCGAGGTGAGGATCCTAAGCCGACACTGAGGTAACGATGCATTTGGTCAGCAACCTACTGACCAAATGCTAATCATCACGGCTCAGGGGCGCAGATCCCGGCAGACGATTGTCATCGAGTAAAGCTCTCCCCTCAGGCGTATGGCTTGAAGTCGTTGTTGTCGCGAGTGAGTAACTGCATCAGCTTGGGATGGATGAAGAGCTTTTCCTTGCCAACCTGAACCTCTTGCAGAACGCCGATGGCGACTAGTTCTTTGAGGTAACGGGAGGCTGCTTGACGCTGGGCAATCTGTTTGTCGACGACGTTGCTGATGCGGCAGTAGGGCTGTTCGAAAATGACGTCTACCAGCTCGCGGGAATAGGTTTTCGGCAACTGCTCACGAACAAACTGGGTGGTGTGCTCGGACAGGCTGCGAATAGCGGCAATTTTTGCACAAGTCCAGCGTGCTGTTTCTTCCACAGCGCTGAGCATGTACAGCAGCCAAGGCTCCCAGGCTTGTTCGCGAGTGACATCAAGCAACAGGCGGTAGTAATCGGCTCTATGGGCAATGATGTAACGGCTAAGGTAGAGAATCGGTAGATTCAGCAGGCCTTCCTGGATCAGGTACAGGGTGTTGAGCACTCGCCCGGTACGGCCATTGCCGTCGGTGAATGGGTGAATGGCTTCGAATTGATAGTGACTAACCGCCATACGTACTAATGGATCCAGGTCGGTCTCGTTGTGCAGGAAGCGCTCCCAGTTGGCGAGCATGTCACGTAAGCGATCTTCGCCTTCCGGTGGGGTATAGATGATCTCGCCGATTCGGTCGTTGGCTAGCTGGACTCCTGGCACCCGGCGTATATCCATGTTCACGCCTTTAAGCGTGCGGCAGATTTCGACTGCAGTACCGGTGGAGAGTGGGCGGTCGGCCAACGATTGATAACCTTTCTGCAGGGCTTTGCGGTAGCGCAGTGCTTCCTTGGTCGCTGGGTCTGCGTGGCTATCTCCATCCTGAGCATGCTGAAAGAGCAAATCCGTGGTGGTGACGATACTTTCGATCTCTGAGCTGTCCTTGGCCTCCAGCAATGGAATGGTGTTGATCAGCATTGTCTGGTTAGGGATCAGCTCAGCCGCTTGCTTCAATTCGGCCAGGGCTGTGCGGGCCTCAATGCAGCGTTTGAGCACTGCATGGGTTTCCAGAACAGTTGCCGGTGGCAAAGTGGGAAGCTGGTTGTAGGGCTTGTCAGCCTGCCAGGGAAGGTGGGATGCGGTCATGGATGGGGCTCGGTCTTTGACTTATCCGTCTAAAGGTAAGAGGGGCTCATCAGGGCGCCCTTTCGTGGCGTCAGTGTAAACATGCGTGCACTACGTGTCGCTATATTTTGATTTCTGCGACACGTCTTGATGTCATGTCGTTGGTAACGACAGGTATGCGAAACGTGTTCTTGGAACGGGCTTTTAGCGACGTATCAGGCGAATGTCCTGAGGATGGAAAAGACGGCTTGCGTGCCTTGGAGCGGTTGGCGCGTTCTCAAATAGCTCGATGCCTGGCAGGTGTAGCGCATTTCTTCCAGGCATTAAAAAGCCGGCTTGTGGCCGGCTTCTCGGGGACTGGTTCAGCTTATTTTTGGTAAACCTCACCAGCCTTCAAATCGTTCACCCAGGCTCGCACCCAGGTGATAAGGGGCATCAGCGGGAACTCCTCCGCATCGCCAGGCAGGGCGGACCGGCTTCACGCCAACCCCCTGCCAAATGTGCGGCGGATAATACCCACATTCGCCTCAATTTCCCAGCGTCTGATCCGATTTAGAGCCTTCGTAGCCCAATAAATGCTCATCCAGCGGCACCGGCGGGCGGCGGTTATTCAGTGTCGCCCACCAGAACACCCAACCCAGAATCTCAAAGTTCTGCTCATGCCGCTGCTCATAGGTCAAAAACTCGTCCGGATGCTCGGCGCTGTTGTGGCTGCGCATCCGCAGGCCACCTCCTGGACGGTTGTAGAGGTATTTGATCCGCAGCATTCCGTCGTGCTCTACCGCGTAGATTTCGCCATCGATGATCTGTTTGCGACCACAGTCGATGGCAAGGGTACTTCCGTCCTGGATGATGTCGATCATGCTGTTGCCGACCATGTAGGCCCCGAGCGCCCGCTCCGGGCTTACACCGATGGCTTCAAGGGTGTGCAGGGAGAGGCGGATGCTTTCGGTCGAGGTGAAGGTGGGGTGGAGGGGGATCTCCACGTCGATTTTTACCGGGCCCGAGACCGGGTGGGTGATGTAGTTGCCGCTGGTCTCGCGGGCGATACGGTGGGAGGTGTCTGCATCGGATCCTTCCAGCAGGTAGTTGGCGGGTGGATGTTTGGGGCCTTCGCCTGTGCGCAGCCAACGGCTGGTGACGCACAACAATTCTGCGAACTCGTTGAGCCGGCCCATGGGGACGCCGCGTTTGAACCAGTTGTTTACGTGTTGAGGCGTAACATCGCGGTTCTTGGCGAAGTCGGAAGCGGAAAGATGAACTTCCCGTAATAGCGCTCTTAAGCGATCACCTGATGTATTCATAAACGCAGAGTTTACTGGCCGTAAAATCAGATCAAATAAACCATGCGTTGAGTTGCTGTATGTAGGTGTTTCCTTATCGCAGGACTATTCTGCTAGTTGATTAAGCTAGTTAAACAATTGCTGTAAATATGTTTATTAAAGTAGCCGGATGTTTATGTTTTTCCCACAAAAAAAGCCCCGATTAATCGGGGCTTTTTCAGAGCGAATAGCGGTATCAGCCTTTGTAGGCAGCGACCGACTTCAGGATCTCGGCGCGGGCGGCGTCTGCATTGCCCCAACCGTCGATCTTCACCCATTTGCCTTTTTCGAGGTCTTTGTAGTTCTCGAAGAAGTGTTTGATCTGTTCCAGCAGCAGTGGCGGCAGATCGGTGTATTCCTTCACGTCGACATACAGCTGGGACAGCTTGTCGTGTGGTACTGCGATAACTTTGGCATCGCCGCCGCCGTCGTCAGTCATGTTCAGGATGCCGACCGGGCGGGCGCGAATAACCGAGCCTGGGGTAACCGGGTAAGGGGTCACGACCAGCACGTCGAGGGGGTCACCGTCGTCTGCCAGGGTGTTGGGGATGAAACCGTAGTTGGCCGGGTAGAACATCGGGGTGGCCATGAAACGGTCAACGAACAGGCAGTCGCTGTCTTTGTCGATTTCGTATTTGATCGGCGCGTGGTTGGCCGGAATCTCGATGGCGACGTAGATGTCGTTCGGCAGGTCTTTGCCAGCCGGAATCTTGCTGTAGCTCATTGGGCGTTGCCCCCGTAGTTGGCCATGGAACATGGCCGGATTGGCCTAAAAGTGGCGGCGATTATAGGCATATTCTGACGCCGATGCCATGCGTCAGACGTCGTAGGGCGCTTGGCGTTCCGTCTGATACCGCACGTCGCCGGCCTGCAGTTGGTGCAGGCGCGCCAGGGGATCCTGACGGTAGAAGTGGCTCAGTTGCTCGTACACCTGTGGATAACTGCTGACCAGTAAATCCGGGGCACTGAAGAAATATTCGCTGGTGACGGCAAAGAACTCGGCCGGGTTTTCCGCGGCGTAGGGGTCGATGGCCGTTTCGGCGTCAGGGTTGCGGTCGAGCTGGCGGTTGAGGTCGTCGAAGGCGCTTTGCATGACGCTGGCCCATTCCTGCACGCGCATGTCGTGGTGCAGGGGTGGCAGGCCGTTGGCGTCGCCGTTGAGCATGTCCAGCTTGTGGGCCAGTTCGTGAATGACCAGGTTGTAGCCTTCCCAGTTGCCGCTGGCCAGTACGCCGGGCCACGCAAGGATCACCGGGCCCTGTTGCCAGGCTTCGCCGCTGTGCTCGCCGTCCCACTCGTGCTCCACGCCGCTGGCGTCGCGATGGCGCTGCGGGCTGAGGAAGTCGTCGGGGTACAGCACGATCTCGTGGAAGCCCTGGTACCAGTCGAGGTCGCCAAGGTTCATCAGCGGCAGCTGTGCCTGGGCGGCGAGCAGCAGGCGCTGTTCCTGGTGCAGTTCGACGCCGGGCAGGGCGGTGAGGTGTTTTTCGGCGAGGAACACCACGCAGGCTTCCCGCAGCCACTGGTCTTGCTCGGCAGTGATGCCGTCGAGGAACGTCAGGTGATGGCGCACCCGCTGCCACGTTTCATCGGCAATCGGGTGCTTGGCCAGCAGGCGCCGGCGACGCCAGGCGCTGAGGGACCACATCGCAGGTTACTGCGGCTTGGCTTCGGTGGAATTGCGGCCAAAGCGGCTGCGGAACACACCGATGATCATCGGTACCAGCGACAGCAGGATGATGAACACCACCAGCAGCGACAGGTTTTTCTTGATGAACGGCACGTTGCCGAAGAAGTAGCCCAGGGTTACCAGGCCGCCGACCCAGAGGACGGTGCCGAACACGCTGAAACCGAAGAAGCGCGGGTAAGGCATTTTCGCGATACCGGCGACGAACGGCGCAAACGTGCGCAGGATCGGCAGGAAGCGCGCCAGGGTCACGGTTTTGCCGCCGTGCTTGTCGTAGAAGTCGTGGGTTTTTTGCAGGTAGTCGCGGCGGAAGATCTTCGAGTTGGGGTTGCTGAACAAGCGTTCCCCGGCCGTTCGTCCGATCACGTAGTTGGTACTGTCACCCAGGATGGCCGCGAGCATCAGCAGGCCGCCCAGCAATATCGGGTCCATGCCGCCGCCCGCTGCAACAGCGCCGGCGATGAACAGTAAGGAATCACCCGGCAGGAAGGGCATGACCACCAGGCCGGTTTCGCAAAAGATAACCAGGAACAGAATGGCGTAGATCCACACTCCGTAGTTTCTCACCAGCATGTCGAGGTACACGTCGAGATGCAGGATAAGGTCGAGCGGGTTGAAATCCATGGAGGGCACCTGTGTGAATGGCCTGGCTCAGCGGGCCTGTGCGGAGGCTTCGGGTAATAAGGGCTACAAGGTAGTGGCGTATTTCTTACGACCCTGAAAGGTCCGCATTATACGGATAGAGTTGTGAAAAGCGTGCTGGTTTTGTAGCGGGGAATGTCGCGAAAGCGATCTGATTGTAGACACAGCGTCAGTGTGGGAGGGGGCTCCCACAACAGATGTATGAGGTTTGGTTAATAGTTGTCAGTCATCGCTGATCGCAAGCACGTAGTTCTTGAACTCGGTGTCTTCCCGAAAACCGATGGACTCATAGGTTTTCTGCGCCACCTGGTTGTCGCTGCTGGTGGACACACGCAGGCGCACGGCTTGAGTTTCCTTGGCCATCTTCTTCGCGGTACGCATCAGGTTGTCGGCCACCAACTGCCGGCGTGCGTCTTCGGCGACGTAGATGTCGTTGAGGATCCACACCCGCTTGAGGGACAACGATGAAAAGCTTGGATACAGCTGGCAAAAGCCAAGCAGTTTCTTGTCGTCATCGTCGGCCAGCGCCAGGTAGATCACGGACTCCTTGCGGCGCAGGCGTTTTTCCAGGAAGGCGCGGCTCGAATCAGGAAACGGCAGCGCACCGTAAAATTCGCGGTATTTGACGAAAAGCGGGGTCAACAGGTCCAGGTGTTCCAGGGTCGCTTGAGTAATCCGCATGCCAGGCCTCAACTTCCAAATGGGGTATGACCACACAAGCGGCCGTGTCTCGATGCTGCCTAAAGCAGAGAAAAAGCGCAATCGTGCAGGGATCAGTCCTTCGGTGGGCTGAGCAGGAAGTTTCCTTTCATCAGATTGGAATCATCCGACTCGAGGGTTTGTACCTGCGCTTCATCCTTGAGGTTGACCCCCGACAACTGCCGGCGACAGGCCTCCCGCATCAAGTAAAGCAGGCGGTGAGCGGCCATGCCGTAGCTCAAGCCTTCCAGGCGCACATTGGAGATGCAGTTGCGGTAAGCGTCAGTGAGGCCGACCTTGGGGTTGTAGGTGAAATACAGCCCCAGGCTGTCCGGCGAGCTGAGCCCCGGCCGCTCGCCGATCAGGATCACCGCCATTTTTGCCCCGAGCAACTGGCCGACTTCATCCGCGACGGCGACACGGCCCTGCTCCACCAGAATCACCGGTGACAGCGACCAGCCTTCAGCGTGGGTTTGTTCCTCCATGCGTGTAAGAAAAGGCAACGTATGTTTATGCACCGCCAGGGCCGACAAGCCATCGGCCACCACCACCGCCAGGTCCACGCCGCCGGGGTTGGCTTCGGCATAGTCCCGCAGGGCCTGTGCCGATTCATCACTGAGGCGGCGCCCAAGGTCCGGGCGTTGCAGGTAGCTGTGACGGTCGACGGCGGCGCTGTGCAGCAGCAGGCTGTCGCGGCCACGCTCCGCCAATTGGCTGCTGAGCCCTGCATGATCAAACGGCAGGTGTACCGCGTCGCGGGCCTGGGCATGGGCGAACTGGAAATCCAGCTGCGCGCCGGTAGGCATGCTGGTGCCGGTGCGGCCCAGGGCAATCCGCGCCGGGGTCAGGCGCCGCAGCTCAAGCCACGGGTTGTCCACGTTGTTTTCCGGGGTGTCGATGTGCACGGGCGGTTCCTTCTTCATCCCAGTTGCGCCAAGGCGTGGCGGAATGCCGGTGGCAGGCTGTTGCCGAAGTGCACCTTGCCGTCGGCTTGCGTGAAGATGCCCATTTTCGCCAGCCAGTGTTCAAACTCCGGTGCCGGCTTTAAACCCAATGTTTGGCGGGCGTACAGCGCGTCGTGAAATGAAGTGGTCTGGTAGTTGAGCATGATGTCGTCGGAGCCCGGGATGCCCATGATGAAGTTGATCCCGGCCACGCCCAGCAGGGTGAGCAGGGTGTCCATGTCGTCCTGGTCGGCTTCGGCATGGTTGGTGTAGCAGATGTCGCACCCCATGGGCACGCCCAGCAGCTTGCCGCAGAAGTGGTCTTCGAGGCCGGCGCGGATGATCTGCTTGCCGTTGTACAGGTACTCGGGGCCGATAAATCCTACGACCGTGTTCACCAAAAACGGCTTGAAATGCCGGGCGACGGCATAGGCGCGGGTTTCGCAGGTTTGCTGGTCGACGCCAAAGTGTGCGTTGGCCGACAAGGCGCTGCCCTGGCCGGTTTCGAAATACATCAGGTTTTGTCCGAGGGTGCCGCGGTTCAGGCTCAGGCCTGCGTCGTAGCCTTCCTGCAGCACGCTCAGGCTGATGCCGAAACTGGCATTGGCCGCCTCGGTGCCGGCGATCGACTGGAATACCAGGTCCAGCGGCACGCCACGGTTGATGGCTTCGATGGAGGTGGTGACGTGGGTCAGCACGCAGGCCTGGGTCGGGATTTCATAACGCTGGATGATCGCGTCGAGCATTTCCAGCATCGCGCAGATCGAGGCGATGCTGTCGGTGGCCGGGTTGATGCCGATCATGGCGTCGCCGTTGCCGTAGAGCAGGCCGTCAAGAATGCTCGCGGCGATACCGGCCGGCTCATCGGTGGGATGGTTGGGCTGCAGGCGGGTGGACAGGCGCCCGCGCAGGCCCATCGTGCCTCGGAACTGTGTGACGACGCGGATTTTCTGCGCCACCAGTACCAGATCCTGCACGCGCATGATCTTCGACACGGCGGCGGCCATTTCCGGTGTCAGCCCGGGCGCCAGGGCGCGCAGGCTCTGTTCGTCGGCCGCGTCGCTGAGCAGCCAATCCCGCAAACCCCCGACGGTCAGGTGGCTGACCACGGAAAACGCCTGTTTATCGTGGGTATCGATAATCAGCCGGGTGACTTCGTCGCTTTCGTACGGGATCAACACTTCTTCAAGAAAGTGCTTCAACGGAATATTGGCCAGGGCCATTTGCGCCGCGACCCGCTCACCGTCGTTCTGCGCGGCAACACCGGCGAGGAAATCCCCGGAGCGGGCCGGGCTGGCCTTGGCCATCACGTCCTTGAGGCTGTCGAAGCGGTAGGTCAATGCACCGACCGCGTGGGAAAAGCTTGCCATACAGAGTCTCCTTGTCGACGCGGGCTGAATGTGAGTAAAGCGCCCGCGTCGAGGTTTATGGCAGTTAGTGCAAGGCGGCCTCTGCGGCCTGGATCGCCGCAAATTCTTCTTCCGGCGTGCCCGCTACCAAGTGATGCCGACTGTAGAAAGCAAAGTAAGCAATTAATACTCCATAGATGATCGCGGCGCCAATCACAACGCGCGGATCCACCAGAAAGCCCGCCACAACAGCGATGCAGGCCAGTACCAGGGCGACGCCCGAGGTGAAGATGCCGCCCGGAGTACGGTAAGGGCGGTCCATTTTGGGGCGGCGGATGCGCAACGTGATGTGCGCGGCCATCATCAGCACGTAGGAAATGGTTGCGCCGAATACGGCGACCAGGATCAGCAAATCGCCTTGGCCGGTCAGCGACAGGCCGAACCCGATGATGCCGGGGATCACCAGGGCCAGTACCGGTGCCTTGCTTTTGTTGGTCTGCGACAGCTTGCGCGGCAGGTAGCCGGCGCGGGAGAGGGCGAAGATCTGCCGGGAGTAGGCGTAGATGATCGAGAAGAAGCTCGCGATCAGCCCGGCCAGGCCCACCAGATTGACGAAGTGGCCCATCCACGTGGAGCCGCCGTAGGCTTTGGACAAGGCTTCCACCAGCGGATTGCCCGATGCCATCAACGCGTAGGCGCCAGCACCGCCGGGGGCGATCACCAAAATCAGCAGGGCGAAGCTGGTCAGTACCACAATGGCGCCGATCAGGCCGCGAGGCAGGTCGCGTTTGGGGTTCTTGGTTTCTTCGGCGGCCAGGGGCACGCCTTCGACCGCCAGGAAAAACCAGATCGCATAGGGAATCGCCGCCCACACGCCGACATAACCGAAGGGCAGGAAAGTGCTGGCGCCCTTGGCCTCGGTCACCGGGATGTCCAGCAGGTTGGCGACGCTGAAGTGCGGCACCATCGACACCAGGAATACACCCAGGGCAATCGCGGCGACGGCGGTAATCACAAACATCAGCTTCAGCGCTTCACCCACGCCGAAGATGTGGATGCCGATAAAGATGATGTAGAACGCCAGGTAGATCATCCAGCCGCCAATGCCGAACAGCGACTCGCAATAGGCGCCGATAAACACCGCGATGGCGGCGGGGGCGATGGCGTATTCGATGAGGATCGCGGTGCCGGTGAGGAACCCGCCCCAGGGGCCGAACGCGCTGCGGGCAAAGCCGTAGCCGCCGCCGGCGGTAGGAATCATGGAAGACAGTTCGGCCAGGGAGAAACACATGCACAGGTACATGGTGGCCATCAGCAGTGTGGCGAGGAACATGCCGCCCCAGCCACCCTGGGCCAGGCCGAAGTTCCAGCCGGCGTAGTCGCCGGAGATGACGTAGGCAACACCGAGACCGACTAATAGTACCCAGCCGGCAGCGCCTTTTTTCAGTTCCCGTTGTTGGAAGTATTCGGTGCCGACTTTTTCAAAGTCGACGGAAGACCCGGACGCCGGAGCGCCATTCGGTTCGCTGGGCATGATGGAATCCCTTTCTTATTGTTTTATCCCGGCTTACTTAAGTAAACCGAATGAGTAGCAAGGTCTTGTGAAGATCAAGTGTGGGAGCGGG
>NZ_JACAPW010000011.1:99445-216163 GCF_013385495.1 Pseudomonas sp. F8002
TGTGGGAGCGGGTTGTGAGTTAGAAGAAGCCCAGCGGGTTGATGTCGTAGCTCACCAGCAGGTTTTTGGTCTGCTGATAGTGATCAAGCATCATCTTGTGGGTCTCACGGCCCACACCGGACTTCTTGTAACCACCGAACGCGGCATGCGCCGGGTACAGGTGATAGCAGTTGGTCCATACACGCCCGGCCTTGATCGCCCGGCCCATGCGGTACGCGCGGTTGATGTCGCGGGTCCACAGGCCGGCACCCAGGCCGAACTCGGTGTCGTTGGCGATCGCCAGGGCTTCGGCTTCATCCTTGAACGTGGTGATGCTCACCACCGGGCCAAAGATTTCTTCCTGGAACACCCGCATCTTGTTGGTGCCCTTGAGCAGGGTCGGCTGGATGTAATAGCCGGTGGCCAGATCGCCGGTCAGCTTCTCGACCTTGCCACCAGTCAGCAACTCGGCGCCTTCGCCTTTGGCGATTTCGAGGTAGGACAAAATCTTGTCGAACTGCTGCTCGGACGCCTGGGCGCCGACCATGGTGTCGGTGTCCAGCGGGTCGCCACGTTTGATCGACTCGACCTTCTTCATCACCACTTTCATGAAGTCGTCGTAGATCGACTCTTCCACCAGTGCGCGGGAAGGGCAGGTGCACACTTCGCCCTGGTTGAAGAACGCCAGCACCAAACCTTCGGCGGCCTTCTCGATGAATTGCGGTTCGGCTTTCATGATGTCGGCGAAGAAGATGTTCGGCGACTTGCCGCCCAGTTCAACGGTAGACGGAATGATGTTCTCGGCGGCCGCATGCATGATGTGCGAGCCAACAGGCGTGGACCCGGTAAAGGCGATCTTGGCGATGCGCTTGCTGGTGGCCAGGGCTTCGCCGGCTTCTTTGCCGTAGCCGTGCACCACGTTGAGTACGCCCGGCGGCAGCAGGTCGCCGATCAGTTCCATCAGCACGTTGATGCCCAGCGGGGTTTGCTCGGCGGGTTTAAGCACCACGCAGTTACCGGCAGCGAGGGCCGGCGCGAGTTTCCAGGCGGCCATCAGCAGCGGGAAGTTCCACGGGATGATCTGGCCGACCACGCCCAGCGGTTCGTGGAAGTGGTAAGCGGCGGTGTGTTCGTTGATCTCGGCGCTGCTGCCTTCCTGGGCTCGGATGCAGCCGGCGAAGTAGCGGAAGTGATCCGCGGCCAGCGGGATGTCGGCGTTCAGGGTTTCGCGCACGGCCTTGCCGTTGTCCCAGGTTTCGGTGATGGCTAGCAGTTCGAGGTTCTGTTCGATGCGGTCGGCGATTTTCAGCAGTACCAGCGAGCGGTCCTGGGCCGAGGTCTTGCCCCAGGCGTCAGCGGCGGCGTGGGCGGCGTCCAGGGCCTTGTCGATATCCTTGGCAGTGGAGCGCGGGAATTCGGCGATGGGCTTGCCGTTGACCGGCGAGGTGTTGGTGAAATAGTTGCCATCGACCGGCGCGACAAACTCACCGCCGATGTAGTTGCCGTACTTGGCCTTGAACGAAACGATCGCGCCTTCAGTACCGGGGTGTGCGTAACGCATGGTGGGTATCTCCTGGCTTTTTGTGTTTATTGGAGGACGCACGGTTGTGCTTGTTAAAGCGTAGAGCAAAGGTCGGGCCAGTGCCTCGTAGAGCCTGTAAATCAAGGGTTTAGAGGTTGTTGCAAACCGTTGCTGTGGCAAGCTTGGTACAGCCTGGGTGACAGTTTGTGCCATAAGCGGTACAGCCTGTGACCGGTGGGTCTGCTCGGGATTGCAATGGTCGGGAGGCTGGAGGATGCTGGGCACTCGCGCGCGGTGTACTTCACGCAGGGAGAATAATAAGAACATGCAAAACGATCATTTCAGTCGCCATGCCCAACAAGTCCTGACGGTCACCCGTGGGCAGGACCTGCTGCATGGCCCCGGCAGCGATCCGTCCATCGCCCGCTCCTGGCTGCGTTGTCTTGAGGACTATCACCTCGACCCCGCATTGACCATCGCGCCCACGGTGCTCGAACATGGCCGCCTGCTGGAAAGCCGCGAACGCCTGCAACAAGTGCTGAGCATCGCCGGCAATGAAATGAACAGCCTGCATCAACAGCTCTCCGGCGCCGGCCATGCGGTGCTGCTGACCGACGCCCGCGGGGTGATCCTCAACTGCGTCACCGCCCCCAGCGAGCGCAAGATCTTCGAGGGTGCCGGGCTGTGGCTGGGTGCCGATTGGAGCGAGGCCTGCGAAGGCACCAACGGCATCGGCACCTGCCTGGTGGAGCGCCAGTCCCTGACGATTCATCGCGATGAACACTTTCGCGGCCGACATACCGGCCTGACCTGCTCGGCCAGCCCGGTGTTCGACCCTCATGGCGAACTGCTGGCGGTGCTGGATGTGTCTTCGGCCCGGGAGGCGGTGTCGCGTCAGAGCCAGTTCCACACCATGGCGCTGGTCAATCTTTCGGCGAAGATGATCGAGAGCTGTTACTTCCTGCGGCACTTCGAGAACCAATGGTTGCTGCGCTTTCATTTGCAGGCCGAATCTATGGGCCTGTTCAGTGAAGGGTTGCTGGCATTTGATGGTGAAGGGCGCATTTGCGCGGTTAACCAGAGTGCGTTGAACCTGCTCGGGCAAATCCGTGGCGGGTTGTTGGGGCAGCCGGTCGAGGCGTTTTTCGATTCTTCGCTCGATGAGTTGCTCGGGCGTGCCAGCGCGAACGCCAGCGCCAGTTGGCCCCTGCGTACCCGCGATGGCCGTGGCTTGTTCGCGGTGTTGCGCGGCCAGCCACGCAGCGTACCGGTGCCGGTGGCCCACGCCTTGCCGGAGCGGCCGCGATTGCCGGGCATTTGCCTTGGAGACGCGGCGCTGCAAAACGATTTCCGCAGAGCCTTGCGGGTGTTCGAGCGTGATGTGCCTTTGCTGATCCAGGGTGAAACCGGGTCTGGCAAAGAGGCGTTTGCCAAGGCCGTACACCATGCCAGCCTGCGCGCAGATAAAGCCTTTGTGGCCCTCAACTGCGCCGCGATCCCGGAGAGCCTCATCGAAAGCGAGCTGTTCGGTTATCGCGGCGGCAGTTTTACCGGCGCCCGCAAGGAGGGCATGCGCGGCAAGCTGCAGCAGGCGGACGGTGGCACGTTGTTTCTGGATGAAATCGGCGATATGCCGCTGGCTTTGCAAACCCGGCTATTAAGGGTGCTTGAAGACCGCTTGGTGGTGCCCATCGGCGGTGAACCGCAAGCGGTGGATGTCAGAATTATCAGCGCTACCCACCGTAATCTGCTTGATCGGGTGCAGGACGGTAGTTTTCGTGAAGACCTGTATTACCGGCTCAATGGCCTGGAAGTGGCCTTGCCGCCGTTGCGCGAGCGCAGTGACAAGTTGCAACTGCTGGACTTCCTGCTGGCAGAAGAAGCGGGAGATCAGGCGGTGCAGCTTGACGGCGAGGCCCGCCAGGCCCTGTTGGCGTTCGCGTGGCCGGGCAACGTGCGGCAGTTGCGCACGGTGTTGCGCACGCTCGCCGCACTGTGTGAGGACGGGCGGGTGAGGCTTGATGACCTGCCTGCACAGATTCGTGCCGTGCAAACCGTGCCGGTGGCGATGAGTGAACCGGCAAACTCATTGCTGGATGCTGCCGAGCGCCAGGCATTGCTGGCAACATTGGTGCAGCAACGCTGGCATATGACGCACGTGGCGACGGTGCTTGGAGTCAGCAGAAATACGCTTTATAGAAAGTTACGTAAGTATGGAATAGCGCGCCAGGTGTAATGATGGCGTTACTTGCTCCGGCTGTGAATGATCAAGCTGTGTTGTGGGCGACAGTGCGTTAAATAATTGGTGTGCACAGTATTAAAATTTTGTCATATATTTGCGCGTGTCGGTGCCGGTCTTCTGGAACGTTAATTGTCTGTTTAGTTACTAATTTGGTGGTTGTCGGCGGTTCCGATAACTCGATAGTAGCGCTTATGCGTAAATAGTAACAACAAGTGAGATAATAACCATGAATATTACTAGATCTCGGCCCACCACGGTAAATATACCTCCAGTGAATACAGGGCCGGTCACGCGCAATGGTGGTGCACATCCTCCGGTAATACGTACCGGTAGCCAGGGCAGCCCCCATGCGCCCAAAGGCCCCCAAAACAAACCTACCTTAGGAAAAAATCCGGGCACGGAAAAAAGACCAACCCAACCCAAATCGGAGAAAACCAATACCTTTCAAACGCTGACACAACAAAAATTGATGAACCAAACGCCTGCCAACCGGCCGTTCAAGCCTCAGGTCAGCGCAGAGCCGAAAAGCATGGAACAGGTGACTCAAAACCTGATGGTTGCTGATCGCCTGTTCAAAGCCGGGGTGTTCAAGACTCAGTCCGGCCCGGCGACGGTAACTCGCGACGCCTTTATCAGTGCGGGTGTAACCGGTCTGGTCAGTGCTCCCTTCAGTATTGGCACCTACGCAGGCTCGGTTTGGTCTGGGGAGAAAATCAAGGCGCAGTTTACAAACAACACGCCGATGCTCCCTCCGGCTCACCAGCCGGCCCCAAGCACGCAGGTGCCTGCCGCGAAAACCGACGGGACAACATCGGTCGATGCCGGGCAGGACTCCGACGCGGGTACCACGACCGCGCGTTTGAGCCTGGCCGAGTTGCGCATCGACGTCATTGCCAACACTATGGTGGCAATGCGTGAAGGAACAAGTGCTCCGGCACTTCAGATGAGCGACACCTCGTCGGATACGCCAAGCAAACGCCTGAAAACGCTTGAGGACTTGTATAAAGCTGCGGAGGAACAGCTTAAAAAAATGGCGGACGAAAACTCCATGGTATTCCGGCCTTACATTGCCACTACCGCAGACGGCACCGATGATAAAGGCCGTCTGGATGTTATTGATAAAAAATTCGAAGCAATAATCAAGTTTATTGGGAAGTTGTTGCACATGAAAACGCTGGAATTACCGGCGGAGTCAGCAGAAACAAAAGTCGTGTGACATTACCCCGCGTAAACTTTCGAGTCATGGATGATGCTCAGTCAAACTGGCGATGGGTCCGATGCCATGCATGCATCCTGTGGCACCGGACTTATCTAATATTCCCCTACGCGCTGAGAAACAATGGCGGCTACCCGCAAGGCCTGCGTGCTACAGCTAAAGAGTGCGATTTTCCCTTCCCTGCGCTAACCTGCCTCGATGTTTTACGAGGTCGACTATGCACATTCATATTCTCGGTATTTGCGGCACGTTCATGGGCTCGATGGCGGTGCTCGCCAAAGAACTGGGCCATCATGTTACTGGCTCCGATGCCAACGTTTACCCACCCATGAGCACGCAACTGCAGGCCCAGGGTATTGAGCTGACCCAAGGCTACGACCCGGCGCAGTTCGACCCGCTCCCGGACCTAGTGGTGATCGGCAATGCCATGAGCCGCGGTAACCCGGCGGTCGAGTACGTACTGAATAAAGGTTTGCCGTACGTGTCTGGCCCGCAATGGCTGGCCGACCATGTGCTGCAAGGCCGTTGGGTACTCGCCGTTGCCGGTACCCATGGCAAGACCACCACCAGCAGCATGCTGGCCTGGGTGCTGGAGCATGCGGGCATGAGCCCGGGCTTCCTGATTGGTGGCGTGCCGCAGAATTTCTCGGTGTCGGCGCGCCTCGGCGACACCCCGTTTTTTGTCATCGAAGCCGATGAATACGACAGTGCGTTCTTCGACAAACGCTCCAAGTTCGTTCACTACCGCCCGCGTACGGCGATCCTGAACAACCTGGAGTTCGATCACGCGGACATCTTCCCTGATCTGGCGGCCATCGAGCGGCAGTTCCACCACTTGGTGCGCACCATTCCCAGCGAAGGCCTGGTGATTCACCCCACCACCGAACCTGCCCTGCAGCGAGTTATCGAGATGGGCTGCTGGACCCCGGTACAAACCACCGGTGCTGGCGGCCAATGGCAGGTCAAACTGCTGAGCGAAGATGGCTCCAAATTTGAAGTACTGTTCGAAGGCGTCGCCCAAGGCATCGTCGATTGGGACATGACCGGCCAGCACAACGTCGCCAATGCCTTGGTCACCCTGGCGGCTGCGCGGCATGTCGGCGTGGTGCCGTCCATGGGCATTGCGGCCTTGAGCGCGTTCAAAAGCGTCAAGCGCCGGATGGAAAAGGTCGCCGAAGTGAATGGGATTACCATCTATGACGACTTTGCCCACCACCCGACGGCCATCGCCACCACCCTGGATGGCTTGCGCAAGCGTGTGGGTGATGCCCAGGTGATCGCGATTATCGAGCCGCGCTCCAACTCCATGAAGCTGGGCGCCCACCGTGATGGTTTGCCGGAAAGCGTCAACGATGCCGACCAGGTTGTGTGGTACGCGCCGGCCAACCTCGGTTGGGACCTGCCTGCCATCGCCGCGTTGTGCACGGTGCCGTCGATTTGCCGCGACTCACTGGAAGGCATCATCGAGCACGTGAAACACCAGGCCAGGCCCGGCACTCACGTGGTGATCATGAGCAACGGCGGCTTTGGCGGCCTGCATGGCAAACTCGCCGAGGCCCTGAAGTGAGCGGCCCGGAACGCGTCACCCTGGCGATGACCGGCGCGTCCGGCGCGCCCTATGGCTTGCGGCTGCTGGACTGCCTGGTGCGCGAAGACCGCGAGGTGCACTTCCTGATCTCCAAGGCCGCGCAACTGGTGCTGGCCACCGAGACCGATGTGGCGTTGCCGCCCAAAGTGCAGATGATGCAGGCCTTCCTCACCGAGTACACCGGTGCGGCGGCGGGGCAGATCAAGGTCTATGGCAAGGAAGACTGGATGTCACCGGTGGCGTCGGGCTCCGGTGCGCCGGCCGCGATGGTGGTGGTGCCGTGTTCCACCGGGACCCTGTCGGCGATTGCCACGGGCGCCTGCAACAATCTGATCGAGCGCGCGGCGGACGTGACCTTGAAGGAGCGTCGCCAGTTGATTCTGGTGCCGCGCGAAGCGCCGTATTCGAGCATCCATCTGGAGCACATGCTCAAGCTGTCGAACATGGGCGTGACTATCTTGCCGGCGTCGCCGGGCTTCTATCACCAGCCGCAGACCATCGATGACCTGGTGGACTTTGTGGTGGCGCGGATTCTCAACCTGCTGAACATTCCCCAGGACATGCTGCCGCGCTGGGGCGAGCACCATTTGAGCAGTGATGAATAAACTATTGATGGTGCTGCTGGCGCTGCAACTGACCGGGTGTGCGACTGCGCGAACCCTGGACGCAGCCCAGCCCGGCGCGCCGGTGGTGTATGCCGGCACGCGGCTGGACATGTATGCGATTCAGGGCGGGTGCTGCGCGATGGACCGTTTTGGAGCCGAGGCGCCGAGCTATCCCCATGTCGACCTGCCGGCCAGTGCCTTGCTCGACACGCTGCTGTTGCCGCTGTCGGTGCTGACGGTGCTGGGGGTTGGGTTTAACGCGACGGGCGGGCTGTAGTACTTAATCCCAGTATTAACAGAAATCCAATGTGGGAGCGGGCTTGCTCGCGAATGCGGTGGATCAGTCACTGTATCATTGACTGATCCACCGCATTCGCGAGCAAGCCCGCTCCCACATTTTGATTGTGTTCGGCCTGGAATACGTGTTATTTGCCGAGCTTGCGCAACTCGTCCGACTCTATAACCCGCACCCCATCCTGCTCTTCCAGCGCCAGTCGCCACATCGCCCGCGCCAGTTCGCACACTTCAATGCCGTGGTACTTGCCCGGAATCAGCCGCGACAATGGCCCGGCCAGTTGCTCGGCCAGCCGCGGTTCCAATCGCTCACCCAACAACAGCGACGGTCGGACGATGGTCAACTGCGGCCAATCCTGGGCTTTCAACGCCTGTTCCATCTCGCCCTTGACGCGGTTGTAGAAGATCGACGATTTCGGGTCGGCGCCGATTGCGCTGATCACGATCAGGTGCCGCGCCCCCATTTCCCGGGCGCGCTTGGCAAAGGCCACGACCATGTCCAGGTCGACGGCGCGGAACGCTTCTTCGGAGCCGGCCTGCTTGATGGTGGTGCCCAGGCAGCAGAAGGCGATGTCCACCTGGCCGCTCAGTTGCGGCAGGAATACTGCCGGGTCGCCCACCGGGTTTTCCAGGTGTGGATGCTCGGCCAGAGGCTTGCGGCTGGGTGCCAGCACGCGGGTCACGGTCGGCTCGTTGAGCAGGCGGTCCAGCAGGTGCTCCCCGGTCAGGCCGGAGGCTCCGGCGAGCAAGATATGCTGAGGCGTCAGGTACATGATGTTTCCCCCTTGATACAGATTCAGCTTAGTTGCTCTTGGCTTCCTTGCTATTCATTGAGACGCTTTCGAGCGCCTTTCGTGCCTGCTGTTTGCGTAATAATTGCCAATGGGCGATTACGCCTTTGGGGGCCCAGATCTGCGGTTCGGAGGCTTCGAAGTTGTCCGCCTGTTCGCGTTCGGCGACGTGGGTCTGTGCCAGCTTGAAGGCTTGCTGCAAGTCGTCGGTCTGGTTGAAGGCCTGGGCGAAGAGGGCGTCGCCGAAGTAGGTGAAGTCGGCCTCTTCGGAGCAGCCGAACGACACACGATCGGCGCGCGAGGCGGTCATGATCAGGGTGTGTTCGTCCTTCAGGGCCGGGATGAACCCGCCGGAGTAGCAGGCCGAAATCACGATGATCTTGTCGCGGTTCTTCAGCGGTGCCAGCACGGCGGCCAGCTCATCGGCCGGCAGGTCGGCCAGCTCCATGCGCGGCTGGTCGAGCACCAGTTCGTGCTCGTGAGTGCCGTGGCTGGTCAGGTAGATAAACACCAGGTCTTGCGGGCCACTGCGTTCGGCCAGGGTCTGGACTGCGCGGCGCAGGCTTTCGCGAGTGGCCATCGGGCGGTCGGCAATATGGTCGCGATGGTTCACCAGGCGGATCTGGCCGTAGGCGCCGAAGCGTGTGGCGAGCATGTTGCTGACGTAGTCGGCTTCGCGCAGGAACACGCTTTGTTTGCCGTCGCCGGCCACCACCAGGGTGTACAGCTCCACCCCCGATTTGGACGCGGGCACGGCGGCGAGGGCGGCATCCAGCAAGTGGCCCTGGGCAAACAGGCCGATTTCCAGCGGGTCAGGCAACAATTTGCCCTCGGCGTCGCGCACGCGCATGCCGTTGACCCAGGTGCCGGCCTGCACGGTGCCGTCGGTGAGCACCAAAGTGCCACGACCTTG
Source organism: Pseudomonas sp. F8002 (assembly GCF_013385495.1). NCBI lineage: Bacteria > Pseudomonadati > Pseudomonadota > Gammaproteobacteria > Pseudomonadales > Pseudomonadaceae > Pseudomonas > Pseudomonas sp. F8002. Next base: position 108,596 of record NZ_JACAPW010000011.1, read on the forward strand.
ATAGCTGTCGCTGTCGAAGCCGCCAATATAGAAGCTGCCGTCGGTGAGGTTCAGGCGGCCTGTGCCTGTGAAGCGCCAGTCGACGAACTGGCCGACGTAGTGGCTGCCATCGACGCCGATCAGTTCGCCCTTGCCGCTGAGGGCGCCTTCCTTGAATTCGCCGATCCATACGTCGCCGTCGGCGTTTTCGTAGCGGCCCTTGCCGTTGAGCTGGTTTTGTTTGAAATGGCCGATGTACATGTCGCCGTCGGCGCTGTTGAAGGTGCCGTTGCCCTCCAGCTGGCCATCGACGAAGCGGCCGCTGAACTGGTTGCCGCTGTCGTCGTTGCGCTGGCCTTCGCCGTTGGGCTTGCCGTGGGCGAACTGGCCCTGGTACTGGCTGCCGTCGGCCAGCTCGAGGCGGCCGAGGCCGGAATACTGGTCGTCCTTGAATTCGCCGCGATAGGTCATCTGCCCTTCTTTGAGGGTGCCTTCGCCGTTACGTTTGCCTTGCTTGAACCCGCCGACGTAGCTGTTGGCCGCCGTGGTCAGGCTGCCCTGGCCGTCGAACAGGCCCTGCTGGAACTGGCCTTTATAGACCTCGCCGTTGCTGCCATGCCATTCGCCCTGGCCGTGCCACTGGCCTTTATCGAACTGGCCGGCGTACCAACTGCCATTGGGGTAATCCACCCGGCCCTGGCCTTGCAGCAAGCCATTGACCACATCGCCACGGTAACGACCGCCATCGGGCAGCCGCGCATCGGGCGGCAACAGCGATTCGCCGTCGCCGCACGCGGTGAGCAACAGGACAAGAGCAAGGGGAGCGAGTGGGCGCATAGCGGGATCCGGATAATTGAGCGCCGAGTATGCCGCAGCTGCGAGATCTATACATAAATTTACATGAATTGTGGTGAGCGGACGCGCTCACCACAGCCAGGTTTCAGACGAAGCAGAGTGACAACGATTCTGCAATGTAGGCCGGTTTTTCCTGGCCATCGATTTCCAAGGTGCAGGTGGCTTTAAGCAACCATTGCCCAGGTTTTTTCTCGGTGGCGTCGGTCAGGGTCACGGCCAGGCGCACCCTGGAGTCGACCTTCACGGGTTGGATGAAGCGCACGCTGTCCAGGCCATAGTTGACCGCCATCTTCAGGCCTTCGGGCATGATCAGGATGTCTTCGATCAGCTTGGGTATCAGCGACAGCGACAGGAAACCGTGGGCGATGGTGCCGCCAAACGGGGTCTGGGCGGCTTTCACCGGGTCGACGTGGATGAACTGAAAATCGCCGGTGGCTTCCGCGAACAGGTTGATACGTTCCTGGTCGATGGTGAGCCATGCAGAACGTCCCAGTTCCTTGCCGACATATTCTTTGAGTTGCGCTACGGGTACTGAGGGCATTGCGACTCTCCTTCTTTGCTCGGTTGGCTTCATCGTTTTTGTAGTTTTGGACAGGTCCAGAGAACCAATGTAGATCATCACGGGCACTTGGCCCGGTCAACCCACCATGCTTTTGGCGAATGCCGCTCCATAGAGGCAGCGTGCTTATAATGCCGACACGCTTTTGGGGGGAAGAACGGATGCTGTTACGCGGTTTGACATGGCTGGTGCTGTTTCAATTGCTCGGCACGGCGATCAATCATTTGTTTGTCCCGGTGTTGCCGGGGCCGATTATTGGCCTGCTGCTGATGCTGGCCTTCCTGGTATGGCGCGGCGAAGTCGGTGAGCCCCTGAACCTGGCAGCCAGCAGCCTGCTGCGTTATTTGCCATTGCTGCTGGTGCCGCCTGCGGTCGGCGTGATGGTGTATGCCAAGGACATCGCCGCCGACTTCTGGGCCATCGTCGGCGCGCTGGTGTTGTCGCTGGTGATCGCCATGGGCTTTGTCGGCGTGCTGATGCAGAAACTGGTCAAGCGCCAGGCGCAGCGGGAGGACGGCCAATGACACTGGACTGGCAGGGCGCCTGGGCCGCCGTGATTCATCACCCGTTGTTCGGCATCGGCATCACCCTCGGCGCCTATCAACTGGTGCTGGCCGGTTTCGAGAAAACCCGCTGGATTTTCCTGCAACCGGTGCTGGTGTCGATGCTGTTGGTGATCGGCGTGTTGCTCGGCTGTGGCCTGACGTACGTCGAGTACCGCAAGAGTACCGAGATCATGAGCATCCTGCTGGGCCCGGCGACGGTAGCCCTGGCGGTGCCGCTTTACCTGAATCTGCGACGAATTCGCCAATTGTTCTGGCCGATTTTTACTACGCTGGTGGTGGGAGGCGTATTGGCCACCGGCCTGTGCGTGCTGTTGGGCTGGTGGTTTGGCGCCGAACACATGATGCTGATGACCATGGCACCCAAGTCCGTGACCTCACCGATTGCGATGCTGGTGGCCGAGCAGATCGGCGGCGTGGCGGCACTGGCGGCGGTGTTCGTGCTGATCACCGGGGTGATCGGCGCGATGATCGGTCCGGCGTATCTGTCACGGCTGGGCGTGCACAGCCCCGAAGCGCGCGGTATGGCGCTGGGCATGACCGCTCACGCCGTAGGTACGTCGGTGGCCTTGCAGGAAAGCGAAGAGACCGGGGCCTTTGCGGCGCTGGCCATGAGTCTGATGGGCGTGGCCACGGCGGTGTTCCTGCCGTTGGCCGTGTCGCTGGTTATTTAAGTCGGGTTTAAGGAAACCTTTATGAGTCTGGCGCTTTTCCCGCTCAATACCGTGCTGTTTCCCGGGTGCACCCTCGACCTGCAGCTGTTCGAGGCGCGTTACCTGGACATGATCAGCCGCTGCATGAAAAAGGGCGAAAGCTTTGGCGTGGTGTGCATCCTCGACGGCAAGGAAGTGGGGCTGGCGCCGGATGGCTATGCGTTGATTGGCTGCGAGGCGCTGATCCGCGACTTCAAGCAGCAGGACAATGGCCTGCTGGGGATTCGGGTCGAGGGTGGCCGGCGTTTCCGCGTGCGTGATGCCGGTGTGCAGAAGGACCAGTTACTGGTGGCCGAGGTGCAATGGCTGCACGAGCATCCCGAGCAACCGCTGGAAGAGGAAGACGCTGACTTGCTGGCGTTGCTTCATGCCCTGGCCGAGCATCCGATGGTGGCGTCCCTGGATATGGGCACCCACGCCGATGGACAGCAAGCCCTGGGCAATCAGTTGGCCTATCTGCTGCCCTTTACCGAGGCTGACAAGATCGACCTGTTGCAACTCGATGACCCGCAACAGCGCCTGGACGCGATCCAGTTGCTGCTGGATGAGTTGCAGGGCGAGCTGTTCACCTGACCCGCGAGTGTCACTCGGACTTGTCCTTCCCGGTCTTCAGATTTTCCGTGGTTGTCCTGATCCCGTTGCCTGAAATAGTTGGCAGTCACGTAACGATGATCAGGGGGAAAGGATGATTCGGCTTTCGCAATCGGAGCAAGTCGTGTGGGATGCGTTTTTTATGGCCGTCACCACGCAAATTCTTCATATGAACGACGGTCGCGGCGCGGAGTACATCGCCGAACGCGCCGCGGAGATGGCTGACGAAATGCTTCTGGAGCGGCGCGAGCGAAGCGTCGAACGCCGCGCTGCACCCCTGGATTGGCTGGGGCCTGCCTAGTAGGCGTACCTCAGCAGCGCGTGGGAAGTGCCGGTAAACGCAATGAACCCGAGCACTGCGCCACACACCGGCAGGATCAGCCACCAGACTTTCGGCGGCATCGCTGGCAACAGGCTGCGGTGCTGGCTTAACGCCAGGCTGAAGGCGCACACCGTCATTGCCAGCAGGGTGCCGGCCAGGATGTCCGTCGGCCAGTGTGCGCCCAGGTACACCCGGGAAATCGCGATGGTGGCGGCGGGAATGCAGCCAAGCACCAGCCAGGTCAGGCGCAGTCGTGTCGGTTGACCGCGACCGGCAAGCACTGCCAAGGCCAGGAAGAATGCAAACGAACCGGACGCATGGCCGCTGGGCATGCTGAAGCTGGTGAGCGGGTCGGTCAGCACTTCGGGGCGCATCCGCGCAAAAAACAGCTTGGTCCCGGTATTGATCAGCGCTGCGCCCAGCAGGGTGGCGCCGACAAAGATTGCCTGGCGCCATTGCCGAGCCACCACTAGCAGGCCGGTCAGCACCGCGCTGGCGACAAACATCTTCTTGAACTCGCCGAGCTGGGTCACCATCACCATCGCCCGGTCGATCGCCGGGCCGCGGTGTTCCTGCACCAGTGCCATCAAGCCCTGGTCAAAGTCGTTGAGGTAGGGATAGCCGATAAACAACGCGATCAACAGTGTGCCGCCGATGCAGCCAATCCATAGGGTGGCGCGCCGATGGCCGCGCAGGCTGCTGTTGAGGCTTACGCCGATCAACACTGCGAGACAGGCGGCGACAATCCCGGCCTCTGGCCAGAAGCCTTCGGGCAATGGCAAGCGGAAGGCCGCGCCGGTGGCCCAGCCCGGCAACAGATACGCCACCGACCAGCCTGCACCGGCCAGCAGGCTCACGGCGGCAAAACGCGGGAAGGGCATGTCGCACATGCCCGCAACCATCGGCAACATCGGCCGCAGCGGGCCAATGAAGCGGCCTACCAACAGGCTGGCGATGCCGTACTTCTGGAAGTAAGCCTCGGCGCCGCTCATCCATTCCGGGTGATGCCGCAGGCCGGGAAGGCGCCGGATGTTCTGGTGGAAATGGCGACCGAGGAAGTAGGAAACAACATCGCCCAGCACGCCGCCGAGGAAGCCCAGCAACAGGGTTTCTCCCAGTGACAGTGCGCCGCTGCCGGCCAGGGCGGCGATGGCAAACAGCAATACCGTGCCAGGTACGATCAGGCCGGCAATGGCCAGGCACTCCACGCACGCCACGATAAACACCGCCACGGCCAGCCATTGCGGGTTCAGGGTCAGCCAGCCGGTAATGCTATCGAGCCATGGGCCCATACAATCAACTCCCTTTTGTAGATCGTCCTTGTGGGAGCTCGGCTTGCCGGCGATGGCGTCCTTGGGTCCGCTATCGCCGGCACGCCGGGCTCCTACAGGTTTATGTATGTTTTCAAATCAAAAAATAGTCGCGGCCTTCGACCTGGCCCCGGCGCAGCGGGTTCCGTGTGCAATACGGCGCATAACCGGCATCGACGAAGCGGTACATCAGGTGTTCATCGCGCCCACCGGGAATGCCCAGGCGGGTGGTCTGGATGATCTGCGCTGGCGCCAGCCCTACGTCTTCCACGTAGAGCAGTTCCTGGTCAAAGCGCTTGGCGTCCCACATCGGCACCTTCAAACCCAGCGCCTTGCACAGCAGGGTCTGGCCGGCGCACAGCTTTTGCGAGGGCCGTGGCCTGCCGCTGGCGTCCGGGTTATTCAGCAGCATCTGCGCCAGGCTGGCCGGGCCGGAGACTTCGTCGACCCACGGATAGGCTGATTTGATCAGCACCGCATTGCCCGGACCGTGGGCGCTGAAGTTCAGCGAATCACCGCCACGGGCGTAGTACATATAGATGTGCCCGCCATCCAGAAACAAAGCCTTACGCTTTTCTGTGTAGCCCAAGGACGCGTGGCTGCCTTTTTCGGCGAGGTAATACGCTTCGGTTTCGATAATTCGTGCCGACAGCCACAAATCACCAACACGATGGCGAATGACTTTTCCGAGCAATTCGCGCGCGAGCAGTTGCGCGTCACGGTCGAAAAAGCCGTCGGGCAGGGCGTTGGCGGGGATCAGCGGCGAGAAACTGGACATGGCGATCAAAGGTAATACGGCTAAATGTGACAGGATGATAACAACTCCAGCCTTAATTCCCGCTGAACGTCGGGTTTTTACAGTTCATTTCGACCATCCGCCCCTCACCGCTGTCCGTAGGACGGCGTCACAGCTATAATCTGCCGCTTTCCTCTTTGCCAAGACCCCACCAGACCATGACTGAGTCCGTTCTTGACTACATGACCCGCCTGGGTCGCGCTGCCCGTCAGGCCTCGCGGTTGATCGCCCGTGCGAGCACTGCGCAGAAGAACCGCGCCTTGCTGGCGGCCGCCGACGCTCTGGATGCTTCGCGCTCCGAGCTGAGCGCCGCCAATGAACAGGATTTGGCCAACGGTCGCGCCAATGGCCTGGAGCCTGCATTGCTGGATCGCCTGGCGCTGACGCCGGCGCGCATCGACGACATGATCGAAGGCTTGCGTCAGGTGGCCAAGCTGCCTGACCCCATCGGTGAAATCCGCGACATGCGCTACCTGCCATCGGGTATCCAGGTGGGCAAGATGCGCGTGCCCCTGGGCGTGATCGGCATCATCTATGAGTCGCGCCCGAACGTGACCATCGACGCCGCGAGCCTGTGCCTCAAGTCGGGCAACGCCACCATCCTGCGGGGCGGTTCCGAGGCCATCAATTCCAACCGTGCCATCGCCGCGTGCATTCAGCAGGGCCTGGCCGTGGCCGAGCTGCCCGCCGAAGTGGTGCAAGTGGTCGAGACTACCGACCGCGCCGCCGTAGGCGCACTGATCACCATGCCTGAGTTCGTCGACGTGATCGTGCCACGGGGTGGCAAGAGCCTGATCGAACGCGTGAGCCGTGATGCCAAGGTGCCCGTTATCAAGCACCTGGATGGCGTCTGCCACGTGTTCATCGACATCGCCGCTGACCTCGACAAGGCGATCCGCATCGCCGACAACGCCAAGACTCACCGCTACGCCCCGTGCAACACTATGGAAACCCTGCTGGTGCACGTCGGCATTGCCGATCGCGTGCTGCCGCCGCTGGCTGCCATCTACCGCGACAAGGGCGTTGAACTGCGTGGTTGCGAGCGTACCCGGGCGATCCTCGGCAGCGACGTGATCGAGGCCACCGAGCAGGACTGGTACACCGAATACACGGCGCCGATCCTGTCGATCCGCATCGTCGACGACCTGGATCAGGCCATCGAACACATCAATCAATACGGCTCCAAGCACACCGACGCCATTGTCACCGAGCATTTCAGCGATGCCCGGCGTTTCCTCAACGAAGTGGATTCCGCTTCGGTGATGGTCAACGCCTCGACGCGCTTTGCCGACGGCTTCGAGTACGGCCTGGGGGCGGAGATCGGTATCTCCACCGACAAGCTCCACGCACGCGGCCCGGTTGGCCTGGAAGGGCTGACCAGCGAGAAGTACGTGGTGTTCGGTGACGGGCATGTGCGCACTTGATGGGTAAACGCATCGGGCTGCTCGGCGGCACCTTCGACCCCGTGCACATCGGCCATTTGCGCAGTGCACTGGAAGTCGCGGACGCCCTCGGGCTGGATGAACTGCGCCTGGCACCGAATGCCCGGCCGCCGCATCGCGATACGCCGCAGGTGTCTGCGCAGCAGCGCCTGGAGATGGTCCGCCTTGCTGTGGCCGGCATTGCACCGCTGGTGGTGGACGACCGCGAACTCAAGCGCGACAAACCGTCCTACACTGTCGACACCCTGGAACTGATGCGGGCCGAGTTGGCCGCGGATGACCAGTTATTTCTACTTTTGGGCTGGGACGCGTTTTGCGGCCTGCCCACTTGGCACCGCTGGGAAGAGTTGCTCCAGCATTGCCACATCCTGGTGCTGCAACGCCCGGATGCCGACGCAGAATCGCCGGATGCCTTGCGCAACCTGCTGGCGGCGCGGTCGGTAAGTGACCCTTTGGCCCTGACCGGGCCGAGCGGGAATATTGCATTCGTCTGGCAAACCCCGCTTGCGGTGTCTGCCACCCAGATCCGTCAACTGCTGGCCAGCGGGAAGTCGGTACGTTTCCTGGTGCCTGACGCGGTCCTGGCCTACATCGATGCGCACGGGCTTTACCGTGCGTCGAACTGAAAAGGCGCGCTTGAACGCACGAACAGTCGTGCAGCGAGCGCCCGAACATACGAGCAAAACGAGTTTTATATGACGAACAAAGACGTAAGCAAAGTTAAGCGCAAAGGCACGTTCAAGAGCGCTCCTCTGCCAGTAGAAGCCCACACCGGCCCTGAGCTGGCCGGCGAAGAGCTGGTGAAGGTTGCCGTGGCTGCCCTGGAAGACGTGAAGGCCCAGGACATCCAGGTCCTGGACGTGCGCGACAAGCAGAGCATCACCGACTTCATGATCATCGCCACCGGTACTTCCAACCGTCAGATCGGCGCGATGCTGGACAAGGTTCGCGAAGCGGTCAAAGCCCAGGGCGTCAAGCCATTGGGTGAAGAAGGCAAGGGCGACAGCGACTGGGTACTGCTGGACATGGACGACGTGATCGTTCACATGATGACCAGCAACGCCCGTCAGTTCTACGACCTGGAGCGTCTGTGGAAAGGCGCCGAGCAGAGCCGTGCCGCCGATGGCAAGCACCACAGCCCTGAAGTCGGCCACGCGCACTTCGACAAGCTCAACAAAGACCAGGAATAAGGAACGGCTGTGCGCCTGCGTCTGATCGCTGTCGGTTCACGCATGCCCAAGTGGGTGGAAGAAGGCTGGCATGAATATGCCAAGCGCCTGCCATCCGAATTGGCGCTGGAACTGGTGGAAATACCGCTCAATACCCGGGGCAAGAACGCCGACGTGGCTCGCTTTATCCGTCAGGAAGGCGAAGCCATGCTGGCCAAGGTCGGGCCCAACGAGCGGATCGTGACCCTCGAAGTGCACGGCAAGCCCTGGAGCACCGAGCAGTTGGCGGTGGAACTGGATCGCTGGCGCCTGGATTCGCGCACGGTCAACTTCATGGTCGGCGGCCCCGAGGGGCTGGCGCCGGAAGTGTGCGCGCGGGCGGACCAGCGCTGGTCGCTGTCGCCCCTGACACTGCCGCACCCGCTGGTAAGAATTCTGATCGGTGAACAGCTGTATCGCGCCTGGACAGTTCTGTCCGGGCACCCTTACCACAAATAATCTGCGCCCTGCCTGATGACCCAGCCGATCCGCATCAAGGACCACGAGAAAGACGCACGTCTTGTACGCGCGCGGGTGGTGTTTGGCGCGATTTTGGTGGTGGCATTGCTGGGGGTGCTGATTGCGCGCCTGTATTTCCTGCAGGTGATCCAGTACGACTATCACTCCACATTGTCGGAAAACAACCGGGTGCACGTGCAGCCGATTCCGCCGACCCGTGGGCTGATTTTCGACCGCAATGGCGTGGTGGTAGCGGATAACCGGCCCAGCTTCAGCCTGAGCATGACTCGCGAACGCTCCGGGGACTGGCAGCAGATCCTCGATGTGATCGTCGAGGTGCTGCAACTGACGCCGGAAGACCGGGTGATTTTCGAAAAGCGCATGAAGCAGGGGCGCCGGCCGTTTGAGCCGGTGCCGATCCTGTTCGAGCTGACCGAAGAGCAGATCGCCCGGATCGCGGTGAACCAGTTCCGTCTGCCGGGTGTGGAAGTGGTGGCGCAGTTGGTGCGGCACTACCCGCAAGGGGCGCACTTTGCGCATTCGGTCGGCTACATGGGCCGGATCAACGAGAAAGAGCTCAAGACCCTCGACCCGGTCAACTACAGCGGCACCCACCATATCGGCAAGACCGGCATCGAGCGTTTCTACGAGCCGGAACTGCACGGCCAGGTGGGTTACGAGGAAGTCGAGACCAACGCCCGTGGCCGCGTGCTGCGGGTGCTCAAGCGTACCGACCCGGTGCCCGGCAAGGACATCGTGCTGAGCCTGGACATCAAGTTGCAGGAAGCGGCGGAGATGGCCCTGGGCGGGCGTCGGGGTGCCGTGGTGGCACTGGATCCGAGCACTGGCGAAGTGCTGGCGATGGTCAGCCAGCCAAGTTTTGACCCGAACCTGTTTGTCACCGGGATCAGCTTCAAGGCCTATGCCGAGCTGCGTGATTCCATCGACCGGCCGCTGTTCAACCGAGTATTGCGCGGCCTGTATCCGCCAGGCTCGACCATCAAGCCGGCGGTAGCGATTGCCGGCCTGGACTCGGGCGTGGTCACGGCATCGAGCCGGGTGTTCGACCCCGGCTACTACATGCTGCCCAACTACGATCACAAATACCGTAACTGGAACCGCACCGGCGACGGCTATGTGGACCTGGATACGGCGATCATGCGTTCCAACGACACCTACTTCTATGACCTGGCCCACAAGCTGGGGATTGATCGGCTGTCGGCCTACATGGGCAAGTTCGGCCTTGGTCAGAAGGTCTCCCTGGACATGTTCGAAGAGTCCCCGGGCCTGATGCCGTCCCGCGAGTGGAAGCGTGCGACCCGGCGCCAGGCGTGGTTCCCGGGCGAAACCCTGATCCTGGGGATCGGCCAGGGCTACATGCAGGCCACGCCGCTGCAACTGGCCCAGGCCACCGCGCTGGTGGCCAACAAGGGGGTGTGGAACCGTCCGCACCTGGCCAAGACCATCGAGGGTGAACGCCCGGTGGACGAAAACCCGATTCCCGACATTGTGCTGCGCGACCCGTCCGACTGGACCAAGGTCAACCACGGCATGCAGCAAGTGATGCACGGCGCCCGGGGTACCGCGCGTAAAGCGGCAGCCGGCGCGCAATACCGGATTGCCGGCAAGAGCGGTACGGCTCAGGTGGTCGCGATCAAGCAGGGCGAGAAATACGACCGCTCCAAGGTTCAGGAACGCCACCGTGACCACGCCTTGTTCGTCGGCTTTGCCCCGGCCGACAACCCGAAGATCGTCGTGGCGGTGATGGTCGAGAACGGTGAATCCGGTTCCGGCGTAGCAGCGCCCGTGGTGCGTCAGATCATGGATGCCTGGCTGTTGACCGAAGACGGCAAGCTCAAGCCCGAATATGGCGGCACCCCATCCAGTGTGGAGGCTACGGCCCTTGAAGAGTAATTTTGACCGCATCCTCTCCAGCGAGGATGTGATGCGCCGCCGCGCCACTTTGCTGCAGCGCATGCACATTGATGGCCCGTTGCTGATCCTGCTGCTGACCCTGGCCGCCGGCAGCCTGTTCGTGTTGTATTCGGCCAGTGGCAAGAACTGGGACTTGCTGATCAAACAGGCGTCGTCGTTTGGCCTGGGTCTGTTGTCGATGGTGGTGATCGCCCAGCTGGAGCCGCGTTTCATGGCGCGCTGGGTGCCGCTGGGGTATGTCGCCGGGGTGTTGCTGCTGGTGGTGGTGGATGTCATGGGCCACAACGCCATGGGCGCGACGCGCTGGATCAACATCCCGGGGGTGATTCGCTTCCAGCCGTCGGAATTCATGAAGATTTTGATGCCGGCGACCATCGCCTGGTACCTGTCAAAACGCACATTACCGCCGCAGCTCAAGCACGTGGGCATCAGCCTGATATTGATCGGGGTGCCGTTTATCCTGATCGTGCGCCAGCCCGACCTCGGCACTTCGCTGCTGATCCTGGCGGGCGGCGCGTTCGTGCTGTTCATGGGGGGGCTGCGCTGGCGCTGGATCCTCAGCGTGCTGGCCGCGGCCGTGCCGGTGGCCGTGGCCATGTGGTTCTTCTTCATGCACGACTACCAGAAGCAGCGAATCCTCACGTTCCTCGACCCGGAGAGCGATCCGCTGGGCACCGGCTGGAACATCATCCAGTCCAAGGCGGCCATCGGTTCCGGCGGCGTATTCGGCAAGGGCTGGCTGCTGGGCACCCAGTCGCACCTGGACTTTTTGCCGGAAAGCCACACCGACTTCATTATCGCGGTGATGGGCGAGGAGTTCGGCCTGGTGGGCATCTGCGCACTGTTGCTGATTTACTTGCTGCTGATCGGGCGCGGCCTGGTGATTACTGCCCAGGCGCAAACCCTGTTTGGCAAATTGCTCGCCGGCAGCCTCACCATGACGTTTTTTGTTTACGTTTTCGTCAACATCGGTATGGTCAGTGGCCTGTTGCCGGTGGTTGGGGTGCCGTTGCCGTTCATTAGCTACGGCGGAACTTCGCTGGTGACATTGCTGTCAGCGTTTGGGGTTTTGATGTCGATCCATACCCATCGTAAGTGGATCGCACAGGTTTGAATAAGGTGAAGATGTCAATGCAAGTAATGCGCGGCTGGGCTGCCCGGCACGTGTCCTGGATGGGCCTGTTGGGCCTGCTGGGAGCCGCTGTGCAGGAAGCGCAGGCCGGCGACTACGACGGTTCGCCCCAGGTCGCCGAGTTTGTCGGTGAGATGACCCGTGACTATGGTTTCGCCGGTGAACAGCTGATGGGCGTGTTCCGCGAGGCCCAGCGCAAGCAGGCGATCCTCGACGCCATCTCCCGGCCCGCCGAGCGCGTGAAGCAGTGGAAGGAATATCGCCCGATGTTCCTGACCGACGCCCGCGTGGCGCGGGGCGTGGACTTCTGGCGCCAGCACGAAGCGGTGCTGGCCCGCGCCGAGCAGGAGTACGGCGTACCGGCCCAGGTGATCGTGGCAATCATCGGCATCGAAACCTTCTACGGCCGTAACACCGGCAGCTACCGGGTGATCGACGCCTTGTCGACCCTGGGCTTTGACTACCCGCCACGCGCCGAATTCTTCCGCAAGGAACTGCGCGAGTTCCTGTTGTTGGCCCGTGAAGAGCAGGTCGACCCGTTGACCCTCAAGGGCTCCTACGCCGGTGCCATGGGCTTGCCGCAGTTCATGCCGAGCAGCTTTCGCGCCTACGCCGTGGATTTTGACGGCGACGGCCATATCAATATCTGGAGCAACCCCGATGACGCCATTGGCAGCGTTGCCAGCTACTTCAAGCGTCACGGCTGGGTAGCCGGCGAGCCGGTGGTGATTCGCGCCGATGTGACCGGTGACCGCGCCGATGAAGGCCTGACCCAGGGTATCGAGCCGGTCAAGACGGTCGGGGAGTTGCGGGCGCTGGGCTGGTCGAGTCAGAATGCGCCACGCGATGATATGCCGGTGACGGCGTTCCGCCTCGAAGGCGAAAATGGCCCCGAATACTGGATGGGCCTGAAGAATTTCTACGCAATCACGCGTTATAACCGCAGTGTGATGTACGCCATGGCCGTGCATCAACTGTCAGACATGCTGGTCCAAGCACGGGGCGTCAAGTAATGCCGGTATCACCGATGTACAAACCCCTGAAGCTGTTGGCGTACGCCGCATTGTCGTTATTGGTGGTCAGTTGTTCCACCAGTCGTGCACCGGTGCAAAAAACCGCTGGCACGGCGATCCGCTCCCAGCCGGGGCTGGATATCAACCGCGCCCACAAAGACGGCGCGCCGTGGTGGGATGTGGATGTTTCGAAGATCCCGGATGCCACGCCGACCCTGCACACCGGCCCTTACAAGGCCAACCCCTATACCGTGCTGGGCAAAAACTACTTCCCGCTGCAAGACTCCAAGACCTACGTGCAATCAGGTACGGCGTCCTGGTACGGGACCAAGTTCCACGGCCAGAACACCGCCAACGGCGAAGTCTATGACCTGTACGGCATGAGCGCGGCGCACAAGACCCTGCCGCTGCCCAGCTATGTACGCGTGACCAACCTGGACAACAACCGCTCGGTAATCCTGCGGGTCAATGACCGTGGGCCGTTCTATTCGGACCGGATCATCGACTTGTCCTACGCCGCCGCCAAGAAACTCGGGTATGCCGAAATCGGCACCGCCCGGGTGAAGGTCGAAGGTATCGACCCGGCCCAGTACTGGGCCCAGCGTGGCAAGCCGGCGCCGTTGATGCTCAACGAACCGCAAACCCCGCAACCGCAAGTCACGGCCTCGGCCGGCAAGATCGAACAGTGGACCCCGCCGCCGGCGCAGCACGCCCCGGACACGGTGGTCATTCCGCATGCAGCGCCGGGAGCCTCTACCGTGGGCGGCCAGTACCTGCAAGTCGGCGCTTTCGCCAACCCGGACGCGGCAGAGCTGCTAAGGTCCAAGCTCAGCGGGATGGTCAGCGCGCCAGTCTTTATCAGCTCTATTGTGCGTAACCAGCAGACCCTGCACCGTGTGCGCATGGGGCCGATCGGCTCGCCGAGTGAAGTTGCGCAAGTGCAGAACAGCGTGCGCCTGGCCAACCTGGGGCAACCCAGCGTGGTCACCGCCGAGTAAGCAGTACAAAGGATTGATGGCTCAGGCTCGCATGCGGGTTTGAGCCCTGGTTGTTGGCTCGTTGAACAATAAAAACCCAGGGGCAAGGGGTGGGCATGCAACCGAACACGCGACAGTCTGGCGACGGGCTGTCTGAATAGTTTTGCCCGCGAGGGCAAGTTTCCATAAGCAATTTCGAGAGACGGATGAACATCACCACCTTAGCCAAACGCACGTGCCTGCTTCTTTCGCTGATCATCACCCCGGCCGCCTGGGCGGTTGAAATGGTGCCAGCTTCCCCGCAACTGGCTGCCAAGGCCTGGGTCCTGATGGACGCCGCCAGCGGCAACGTGCTGGTGGAGAACAACGGTGACCAGCGCCTGCCCCCAGCCAGCCTGACCAAGCTGATGACCGCCTACATCGCGACCCTGGAAATCCGTCGCGGCCAGATCGGCGAAAACGATCCGGTGACCGTCAGCGAAAACGCCTGGCGCACCGGCGGTTCGCGGATGTTCATCAAGGTCGGATCGCAAGTGACCGTCAGCGACCTGCTGCACGGCATCATCATCCAGTCGGGTAACGACGCCAGCGTAGCCCTGTCCGAGCACATCGCCGGCAGCGAAGATGCGTTCGCCGACATGATGAACAAAACCGTGGCCGACCTGGGCATGACCAACAGCCACTTCATGAACCCGACCGGCCTGCCGAACCCTGAGCACTACTCGTCGGCTCACGACATGGCGATCCTGGCTCGCGCGATCATTCGTGTCGACCCGGTGCACTACGCGATCTACTCCCAGAAAGAGTTCTTCTGGAACAACATCAAGCAGCCTAACCGCAACCTGTTGCTGTGGCGTGACAAGACTGTCGATGGCCTGAAAACCGGCCACACCGAAGAAGCCGGCTACTGCATGGTGTCGTCCGCTGTCCGTGACGGCCAGCGCCTGATTGCCGTGGTATTCGGTACCAACAGCGAGCAGGCCCGTGCGGCCGAGACGCAAAAGCTGCTGACCTATGGCTTCCGTTTCTTCGAAACCCAGACCTTCTACCAGAAAGGCACCGAGCTGGCTCAAGCCCCTGTGTGGAAAGGCGCGACCCATCAAGTCAAGGCTGGCCTGGCTGAAGACCTGACCCTGACCATGCCTAAAGGCCAGCTCAAGAAGCTGGTGGCCAGCATGACCATGAACCCGCAACTGGTCGCACCGATCGCCAAGGGCGATGTGATTGGTAAAGTCGAAGTGAAGCTGGACGACAAGGTGGTGCACAGCGCCGATCTGATCGCTCTGGACGCCGTCGACGAAGGTGGTATCTTCCGACGCGTGTGGGATAGCATCCGTCTATTCTTCTACAGCTTGTTCAACTGATAGTGTGCACCTGCATGACCCCGCGCTGATCCGGCGCGGGGTTATGCCCGTCGCCACGGCTTACGCTTACGAGGCCGTTACGCCATGACCGATACCGAAGTAAAGGCGCCAAAGATCGAATTCCCAAACGTGGACTATCCCGTCAAGGTGATCAGCGATACGGGCGTGGGCAACAAGGATAAGATCATCGAGATCGTCAAGAAACACGCAACGATCAACCATGACCGTGTGGATGAGCGTCAAAGCACCAACGGCAAGTACACCACTATTCAGTTGCACATCGTGGCGACTGATCAGGACCAGCTCTACAACATCAACAGCGAACTGCGGGCTACCGGCTTCGTGCACATGGTGTTGTGATGTCACAGACCCTGGGCTTTCGCGAGCTCGGCCAAATGGCTTACGAACCGGTGTGGCACGCCATGCAGCGGTTCACCAACGAGCGCGGCACTGAAGCCCCGGATGAAATCTGGCTGGTGGAGCACCCGCCGGTTTTCACCCAGGGGCAGGCCGGCAAGGCCGAGCATTTGCTGCTGCCGGGAGAAATCCCGGTGGTGCAGGTCGACCGCGGCGGGCAGGTGACTTACCATGGCCCAGGTCAATTGGTGGCTTATCTGTTGCTGGACGTGCGCAGGCTGGGTTTTGGCGTACGTGAGCTGGTCAGTCGCATGGAGTCATGCCTGATCGAGCTGCTGGCCAGCTACGGTGTGACCGCGGCGGCCAAGCCGGATGCTCCGGGGGTTTATGTTGATGGCGCGAAAATCGCCTCCCTGGGCTTGCGGATTCGCCACGGTTGTTCCTTTCATGGCCTGGCCTTGAATGTGGACATGGACCTGGCGCCGTTTCGACGGATCAATCCCTGCGGCTACGCCGGTTTGGCGATGACCCAGTTGAGCGATCACGCAACACCACTAGAATTTGCCGAGGTAAGTGCCCGGCTGCGCGCGCAGCTCGTCAAACACCTCGACTATGCTGAGCAGACGACCCTAACGGGCGGAATCGACTGATTATGACTACTGATGCAGTGCAAACCATGATCCCGACGCTGGATGTTACCGAGCGTCCGGCCCCGCGTGCCAAGGTAGAAGCCGGCGTCAAGCTGCGCGGCGCCGAGAAGGTTGCACGCATCCCGGTGAAGATCATTCCGACCACCGAACTGCCGAAAAAGCCTGACTGGATTCGCGTGCGTATCCCGGTTTCGCCGGAAGTCGACCGCATCAAGGCCCTGCTGCGCAAACACAAGCTGCACAGCGTGTGCGAAGAAGCGTCCTGCCCGAACCTGGGCGAGTGCTTCTCCGGTGGCACCGCGACCTTCATGATCATGGGTGACATCTGCACCCGTCGTTGCCCGTTCTGCGACGTTGGTCACGGCCGGCCGAAGCCACTGGACGTCAACGAGCCGGAAAGCCTGGCCATCGCCATCGCCGACCTGAAACTCAAGTATGTCGTGATTACCTCGGTAGACCGCGACGACCTGCGTGACGGCGGTGCCCAGCACTTTGCCGACTGCATCCGCGAGATCCGCAAGCTGTCGCCGAACGTGATGCTTGAGACCCTGGTGCCGGACTACCGTGGCCGTATGGACGTGGCGCTGGAAATCACCGCCGCCGAGCCGCCTGACGTGTTCAACCACAACCTGGAAACCGTACCGCGCCTGTACAAGGCTGCGCGTCCGGGTTCGGACTACCAGTGGTCGCTGACCCTGCTGCAGAAATTCAAGCAGATGATGCCGCACATTCCGACCAAATCCGGCCTGATGCTGGGCCTGGGCGAAACCGACGAAGAAGTCATCGAAGTCATGAAGCGCATGCGCGAACACGACATCGACATGCTGACCCTCGGCCAGTACCTGCAGCCGTCCCGCAGCCACTTGCCGGTACAGCGCTTCGTGCACCCGGATGTGTTCGCCTGGTTTGCCGAAGAAGGCTACAAGATGGGCTTCAAGAACGTCGCTTCCGGCCCGCTGGTACGTTCCTCGTACCACGCCGACGAGCAGGCGAAACTGGTCAAGGCCAGCCTGGTGTCCTGATACGCGGAACGCCGGACACTGCAGGACCCATGTGGGAGCCGGCTTGAGTGGGAGCGGGCTTGTTCGCGAATGCGTTGGATCAGTTGACCTGTCCGGTGACTGACTGACCGTCTTCGCGAGCAAGCCCGCTCCCACCCAGGCCCGCTCCCACATTTGCTACTGACTCTTCCTCTTCTGTTTGCAACCATTGCTGTTTAGAGTGCCTTGGGCAATCCACACGAGGAGAACCATGGATGACGACTCAATTGACCACTTGTGCGGTACCTGCGCTGCGCGCCGAAGGCGTGATCGGGCTGATTGCCCCTGCCGGGCCGGCCGAGCTGGATATCGACACGGCCACGCAATGGATGCGCGCCCGGGGCTACACACTGCGGATCTTTCCGGGCGTGAGCCAGCGTGATGGCTATCTGGCCGGCAGTGATGAGGTACGCCTTGATGACCTGCACGCGGCGTTCGCCGATTCGACCATCGACGCAATTTTCTGCCTGCGCGGCGGCTACGGCACGCCACGCCTGCTGGACCGCCTGGACTTTGACCTGCTGCGGGCCAACCCCAAGCCATTCGTAGGCTACAGCGATATCACCGCCCTGCACCTGGCGATCAACCGGTATGCCGGTTTCGTCACCTTCCATGGTCCGATGTTCAACGCTGACCTGTTAGGTGAAAAGCAACAACCAACCGAGTCGTCGCTGTTCAGCATGCTGCGTGGGCAATTGAAAGCCGGTAGCCCGCTGGCTCACCCGGTGGCCTACCCGTTGACCACCGTCGAGCCGGGCATCGCCTGTGGGCGGCTGCTGGGCGGCAATCTATCAATGATCGCAGCAGTGATGGGCACGGCTTACGAGATTGATGCCGAGGGCATCATTCTGTTTATCGAAGATGTGAACGAGCCGTTGTACCGCATTGACCGGTTGCTCACCCATTTGCGCCTGGCGGGCAAGCTGGCCCAGGTGGCGGGTGTGGTGGTGGGGGATGTGGCTGGGGTTGATAGCCTTGCGCTTGAGCGCTTGCTGAAGCAGACCTTCGGGCCGTTGTGCATTCCTGTGCTGTCCGGCTGGCGCAGCGGGCACTGCAACCCGAACCTGACCTTGCCATTGGGCGCCAGGGTGCGGTTGGATGCGGGGGAGAGGCGGTTGGTGTTGGAGCAGGATGTGGTGTTTAAGGCCTGAACTTTGTAGCGCCGATAAATGCCTCTTCGCGAGCAAGCCCGCTCCCACATTTCGATCGCGTTCCTTCAGGAAGTGCACGGTCAAAATGTGGGAGCGGGCTTGCTCGCGAATGCGGTAGCAGCCATACGCCGATCTATCGGCTTTGCAGCGACTCCAGCAACTTCACCGTCGGATACCCATCCGCCGGCCAGCCCAGGGACTGCTGCGCGGCACGAATCGCCTTGCGGGTATTCGCACCGATGATCCCGTCCGGGTTGCCTGCGTCATAACCATTGGCACTGAGTACCGTCTGCAGGTCAATTCGCTGCGAGCGAGTCAACGGCAGCTCATCTTTCGGCCAGCTCCCACGAATCAAGCCACCGCCCCCGAAGCGTTCCGACAACAAGCCAACTGCCAACGCGTAGGACGACGAGTTGTTGTACTTGAGGATCGCGCGGAAGTTATCCAGCACCAGGAACGCCGGGCCACGATAGCCGGCCGGCAGCAGCAGGGCGGCGGAAAGCTGGTCGACGTTGGCCGGCACGCTGGCGCCCGGCGGTACCTGGATTCCCAGTTTCAACCACTCGCCAACGGTCTTGCGTACGCTGCCATCGGCCAGGGCGTAATCAAAATTCAACGGCAGTTGCTGCACCTCGAAGCCCCAGGGCTGACCTTTCTGCCAGCCGGAGCTTTGCAGGTAGTGCGCGGTGGAGGCGAGGGCGTCGGCCGGGCTGTTCCAGATATCGCGGCGGCCGTCACCGTCGAAGTCTACGGCGTGGGTGTTATAGGTGGTCGGGATGAACTGGGTCTGGCCCATGGCCCCGGCCCAGGAGCCTTTCATCTGGTCGGCGGCGATATCGCCATGCTGGATGATTTGCAGCGCCGCCAGCAGCTGCGCCTGGGCGAAGGCCGGGCGACGGCCTTCATAGGCCAGGGTCGCCAGTGAGCGGATCACCGAGTTGTTGCCCTGGAACTGGCCGAAGTTACTCTCCATGCCCCACACCGAGACCAGCGCCTGGCGGTCGACGCCGTAACGGTCCTCAATGCGTTGCAGAATGTCGGCGTACTTCACCAGCAGCGACTGGCCATTGCGCACCCGCAGCGGCGACAGCGCGCCATCGAGGTATTCCCATACCGGCCGGGAGAACTCCGGCTGGCTGCGGTCGGCGCGGATCACCGCCATGTCGGGTACGACATTGGCAAAGGCCGTGTCGAAAACCTGCGGCGTGATACCGGCCTTCAAGGCGTCCACGCGAAACCCCGCCTGCCATTCGGCAAAGGTCTGGGTCGGCTGGATATCAAGATTGTCTGCCACCAGTGGCGCAACGACGGCAGGCGCAGCTACCGGTGCAGTCTGGAGCGGGGGCAGGGGTTGGGCATCGGCAGCGGTGGGTTTTTCCGCGCAGGCGACTAACAGAATGAGGCTGGAGGCAGCGATCAGTTGGCGAAGGTGCCAACGACGGGAAAGACTAGAGGGCATGCACAGGTCCAGGGAATACGAATCAGGTACAGACCTTATCATGCCGGAGGGGCGCTTGCCTTCAGGCAGCCAGAAAGTAAGAAGCCTCCCAGCTATTAGACTGGAAGGCTTCGCGGCGGTAGCTGCCTTTGCCTTTGCCGGCTCGTTCCTGGCGACTGCGGAACAACGGCTGGGCGATGATGGATTTGGCCTTGTTGGGGCCATGCTTTGATGGCTTTTTGCTCATGATGGGTACTCTCTGGCGGGTTGATGATGCGGTGCGAATCATCTGCCGAAGTTTGGATTCTGTCCAGCCCAGCGATACGTAGGACTATTCAGCAGGCAGCGCCAAGCGCTGTCCTGACATCAAAAGTGACAAACGACTCAGGCTCATCCACGGCGATCCAGCCGCCTGGCCCTTGATTTGCGCATCAATGCGTTGGGCTTCCAGCAGCAATTGCGCCCAGCGTTGCGCCGAGTGCCGTTGCAGGGCTTTGCTGATCAGTGGTTTGCGCTTGTCCCATACCGGTGGCCGCGCCTGGCTGAAGGCCTTGTCCAGTGGGATGCCCTGGCTGTACTGCAGGGCAATATTGGCCAGCAGCCGTAATTCTCGCGCCAGGGCCCAGAGAATCACCGGCGGCTCGACGCCTTCGCCGCGCAGCCCTTCGAGCATGCGCAGGGCATGGGCGGGTTCGCCATTGAGGATCGCATCCACCAGGCCAAATACGTCAAAGCGCGCGCTGTCCGCC
The DNA here is from genome assembly GCF_013385495.1 of Pseudomonas sp. F8002. Taxonomy (NCBI): domain Bacteria; kingdom Pseudomonadati; phylum Pseudomonadota; class Gammaproteobacteria; order Pseudomonadales; family Pseudomonadaceae; genus Pseudomonas; species Pseudomonas sp. F8002. The sequence continues at coordinate 129,199 of NZ_JACAPW010000011.1, forward strand.
ACGGCGCCTTGTACGGTTTCGACGGTGATCTGGCCACCCTCGGCCATCAGCTTGAGCTTTTCGATTTCCTGGGCGGCGGCCAGCAGGTTGCCTTCCACCCGCGCCGCGATCAGCTCCACCGCATCCTGGCTGGCACTCAGCCCGGATTGCGACAGGCGCTGACGAATCCACTGCGGCAGTTGGCTGCTGTCCACCGGCCAGATCTGTATGAACTGAGTCTGGCCACCTTCCACCAGCGCCTTGCCCCACTTGGTTTTCTGCGCACTGCCATCGAGCTTGGGCAGGCTGATCAGCAGCAGCGTGTCTTCGGCAGGGCGTGCGCAGTATTCCATCAACGCCGCCGCGCCTTTGTCGCCGGGCTTGCCCGAAGGCAGGCGCAGTTCCAGCAGGCGTTTTTCGGCGAACAGCGACATGCTCGCCCCGGCTTGCAGCAGCGTACCCCAGTCGAAACTGGCGTTGGCGCTGAATACCTGGCGTTCATCGAAGCCCTGTTGGCGGGCGGCGGTGCGAATTGCGTCCGCAGCCTCCTGGCACAGCAGCGGGTCATCACCGCTGACGATGTAGACGGGCGCAAGGCTGCCTTGCAGGTGCTTGGCGAGTTGGGCGGGGGCGAGTTTCATAGGCAGGGCGAACGGGGCGCCAGGGGCGCCCCGTCTGGCTTACTCGACAGGAACTTCGACAGGCGATTGTTTCGGCTGGCTGTTTTCATACTCTTGCGCCGCTTTCAGCGCATCGGCATCTGCCTTGGCCTTGTTATCTGCCGTTTGCTGCAGTTGATCCAGTTTTTCCGGAGTGATCAGTTGCAGGCGCAGAAGCATGCGCTGAACCAGCTCACGACGCATTTCCTTGCGCACCTGGATGGTTTCGGAGTCCGAACCCACCAGGTTGTTGCCGTCGTGGCTCACGACTTTCTGTACCTGGATCTTGTCGCCCATCAACGGCAGGTGGTCGTGGCCCTGGATTTCGAAGAAGAGCGTGGTGCTCAGCTCGATGTCCGAAGCACGCCCGGCACTGGCATAGCTGAGGTTGCGCTGCTCTTCTTTCTCATCCAGCAGGTTCAGCTTGTAAGCCGCGCCTGAATAGACTTTGACGCCACTGTTTTCCAGGACCTGGCGCAGCTGTTGCACTGTCTCGCCGTAGGAGTTGCGGGCGGTGACGTCCAGTTCCTTGATCGCCAGTTCGGTGTGGCCGGTGCCGCGCAGCTGGAAGCCGCAAGCGCTCAGCAGCACGGCAAGGCCCATAACCAGCAGATTGCGTTTGATCATTTTGATGCTCCCCTTGAAACCATGTGGGCCTTATCGAGGCCCTGGAGGTTTTGTTCGGCGCCAGGGTTATTCCCTTGGCGCCCGATCCGATTAGCTAGCGACGATATTGACCAGTTTGCCGGGCACCACGATCACTTTGCGGATCGTCAGGCCTTCGGTGAAGCGCAGCACGTTCTCATTGATACGGGCGGCGGCTTCGACGTCTTCACGGCTGGCGCTGGCCGGCATGTCGATCTGGCCACGCAGCTTGCCGTTGACCTGAATCACCAGTTGCAGCGTGTCCTGTACCAGGGCGCTGTCATCCTGTACCGGCCAGCCGGCATCGATGACGGCACCGCTGTGGCCCAACTGGTTCCACAGTTCGTGGCTGATGTGTGGCGTGATCGGCGCCAGCAGCAGGGTGACCGTTTCCAGGCCTTCCTGTACCAGTGCGCGGTCCTGTTCGGTAGCCTGCGGCGCTTTCTCCAGCACGTTCATCAGCGTCATCACCTGGGCGATGGCGGTGTTGAATTTGTGGTGCTGGCCCACGTCCTGGCTGGCGTGCTTGATGGCCAGGTGGGTGCTGCGGCGAATGACTTTTTGCTCATCGCTCAGGGTCGCCACGTCCAGCTTGCCCGGCAAGCCTTGGCTGACATGGGCGTGCGCCAGGCGCCAGACGCGCTTGAGGAAGCGATGCGAACCTTCGACGCCGGAGTCCGACCATTCCGCGCTCATGTCAGGCGGCGAGGCGAACATCATGAACAGGCGGCAGGTGTCCGCGCCGAACTGGTCGATCATCGACTGTGGGTCGACGCCGTTGTTCTTCGACTTGGCCATCTTCTCGGTGCCGCCGATTTCCACCGGCAGGCCGTCGGATTTCAGCTTGGCGCTGATCACCTTGGCCTTGCTGTCACGTTCCAGCTCGACATCTGCTGGGTTGAACCAGGTGTAGGCGCCATTGGCTTCGCGGCGGTAATAAGTCTCGGCAATCACCATGCCCTGGGTCAGCAGGTTTTTGAACGGCTCATCGGAACTCACCAGGCCTTCGTCACGCATCAGCTTGTGGAAGAAGCGCGCGTACAGCAGGTGAAGGATGGCGTGTTCGATACCGCCGATGTACTGGTCTACCGGCAGCCAGTGGTCGGCCGCGGATTTTTCCACCAGGCCGCCTTCATAGTGCGGCGAGGCGTAGCGGGCGTAGTACCACGAAGACTCCACGAAGGTGTCCATGGTGTCGGTTTCGCGTTTGGCCGGGGCACCGCAGTTCGGGCAGGTGCACTCGTAGAATTCGGGCATGCGCGCCAATGGCGAGCCAGCACCGTCCGGCACCACGTCTTCGGGCAATACGACCGGCAGTTGGTCTTCCGGTACCGGCACGTCACCGCAGGTTTCGCAGTGGATGATCGGGATCGGGCAGCCCCAGTAGCGCTGGCGGCTGATGCCCCAGTCACGCAGGCGGAACTGGGTGCGCGAGGCACCGAGGTTTTTCTTGATCAGCGCGACTTCGATGGCGTCGAAGGCGCCTTCGAAATCCAGGCCGTCGAACTCGCCGGAATTGATCAGTGTGCCGTGTTCGTTGTACGCGTCCTGCCACGGAGCCGGGTTGGTGTCGCCCGAACTGGTGCGCACCACGGACTTGATCGGCAGGTTGTATTTGACGGCAAATTCGAAATCGCGCTCGTCGTGGGCCGGCACCGCCATTACTGCGCCATCACCGTAGTGCATCAGCACGTAGTTGGCGACCCACACCGGCAGCTTCTCGCCGGTCAATGGGTGCTCGACGAACAACGAGGTCGGCAGGCCTTTTTTCTCCTGGGTGGCGACGTCGGCTTCGGCGACGCTGCCGCCCTTGCATTCGGCGATGAACGCCTGCAGCTCAGGGTTGTTCTGTGCAGCCTGGGTGGCCAGCGGGTGTTCGGCGGCCACGGCGACGTAGGTCGCGCCCATCAGGGTGTCCGGACGGGTGGTGAAGACTTTCAGTACACCTTCTGCGCCGATGGAGTCGACGTTGTAGGGGAACTGCACTTCCATGCCCTTGGATTTGCCGATCCAGTTGCGTTGCATGGTCTTGACCTGCTCGGGCCAGCCCGGCAAATCGTCGAGGCTCGACAAGAGTTCATCCGCGTAGGCGGTGATCTTGAAGTAGTACATCGGGATTTCGCGCTTTTCGATCAGCGCGCCGGAACGCCAGCCGCGGCCGTCGATCACTTGTTCGTTGGCCAGTACGGTCTGGTCCACCGGGTCCCAGTTGACGGTGCCGCTCTTCTTGTAGATCACGCCTTTTTCGAACAGGCGAGTGAACAGCCATTGTTCCCAGCGGTAGTAATCAGGCTTGCAGGTGGTCACCTCGCGGGACCAGTCCACCGCCAGGCCCAGGCTGCGCAGCTGGGTCTTCATGTAGGCGATGTTTTCGTAGGTCCACTTGGCGGGCGCTACGTTGTTCTTCATCGCGGCGTTTTCCGCCGGCATGCCGAAGGCGTCCCAACCCATGGGTTGCAGGACGTTCTTGCCCAGCATGCGCTGGTAGCGGGAGATGACGTCGCCGATGGTGTAGTTGCGCACATGCCCCATGTGTAGCTTGCCGCTGGGGTAAGGGAACATCGATAGGCAATAGAAAGTCTCCTTGCCTGGCTGTTCACTGACTTCAAAGGACTTTTGCTCATCCCAGAACGACTGGGCGGCATTTTCTATTTCACGGGGCTGATATTGTTCGTGCATGGCTACTTTTGAACTGAATAGGGGTGGCCTAATCCTCTTCGGTGCAACGTTCAGGTTGATCGACACCAAAAAGCGGCGCGTCCGTGCCCAAACCCTGCGGGAAGTGGAGTTACAGGAAGCGCCGTAGCATACATGACCCCACTCTATCGAGGGAAACCCTGATTGCGCCGCCGAGGCCGTTGGTCGCGGCGCCAGGCAGGCAGGGCAAGCAGGACTACGCTGTTTAGTGGGGAGTGAGTCTTATCTTCAATGAGGTGAGGGATGGTTGATTCGCAGCGAACTTTAACGAAACCGCAGGTGTACGAAGGACTGATCGACCGTTTGGGTCGAGCACTGGATGCAGCAAAAACCGCAGGCCGATTGTGTGATGAACGGCCTCTGGAGTTGGAACTGCGTGGCTTGAGCCAGGCAGAGCTGGACGTGATCAGGGTGTATCTGGAGTTGAATGAGCATCGCGCGTCCCATGGCATGGCCTCCCCGCCAGCCCAGGAGTTTTCGCGATCGGCCAAGGTGGTATGGCTCAAGGATTTTTCGGCCGGTCGCAGCCCGGAAAAACTCCGGTCCGTGCGTTTCAAGTGAAGTACCGCGTTAGTGATCTGTAGCCTTCTCAGCGTCTGTTCCTGTAAAGATTGTCGCTTAACCCCGTTACACCTTAGGCTTCGGGCATCTTTGGAGATGCCCGATGCCTATTCGCTATTTCATTAAACAATTGTTGTTGCCGCCCGGCATCCTGTTGCTGTTGCTGGCCCTTGCCTGGTGGTTTCGTCGCAGCCGACCGCGGCTGGCGGCCGTGTGCTTTGCCCTGGGGTTTGGCGGGATGTTGCTGATGAGCCTGCCGGTGGCGGTTCAATGGGGCGCAAAGGCCCTGGAGACCGAGCCGCCTCTGGCCCGTGATGAATGGGCGACCTTGGCGCAGCGGGCTGATGCCATCGTGGTGTTGGGCTCGGGGCGTGAGCGCGGGGATCCGGCGTGGGGCTCCGATCAGCCGACGGGTATCGGCCTTGAGCGCCAGCGCTATGCAGCCCGCCTGGCCAAGGCTTCGGGCTTGCCGGTGCTGACCACCGGCGGCTTGCACTACGGCACACCGCCCAGCGAGGCGGAGTTGATGGCGGTATCGATGCAGGATGACTTTGGCGTGAGCGTGCGCTGGAAGGAAGAGCGCAGCCGTACCACGTGGGAAAACGCGCAGATGAGTGCCGAGATTCTGCTGCCGCAGGGAATCAAGCGTGTGGTGGTCGTGACTCAGGCCTGGCATATGCCGCGCTCGCGCTGGAGCTTCGAAAAGGCCGGGTTCACGGTTGTTCCGGCGCCAGTGGGGTTTCTTGGTTTGGACAATGCCCGGCCATTGGGGGGCTGGATGCCGGAGTTCAAGTCGGTATGGCAGAGCGGGCAGTTGCTGAATGAAGCGGTGGGGCAGGTGGGTTACCGGATGTTTTACAGGTAATACCGCAGGTCAAATGTGGGAGCGGGCTTGCTCGCGAATACAGTGTGTCAGTCACTGGTGCTTTAACTGACAGATCGCATTCGCGAGCAAGCCCGCTCCCACATTGTCGTCCGAGTATTTCTTTTAAACCGTTTTGGACATCCGGCCCGCCAACAGCGCCCAGCCAAACAGGCCAAGGCACAGGATGATCAACGGCCACGAACGCCATTCCAGATACGGCGTGAGGTTGTGCATCGGCACCACCTCGCCGTAGAGAATCCCGCGTTCAAACTGCGGGATCTGCACGGTGATCTGCCCGTACGGGTTGATCAGCCCGGTGACACCGTTGTTGGTGGCGCGGATCATCCAGCGCCCGGCTTCCAGGGCGCGCATCTGGGCCATCTGCAAATGTTGCAGCGGGCCGATGGAGCGGCCGAACCAGGTGTCGTTGCTGATGGTCAGCAACAAATCGCTGCGGGCCGACAGGCCGGCGGCGAACTCCGGGTACACCACTTCATAGCAAATGAACGGCGCAATCTGATAGCCCTTGGCTTGCAGCAAAGCCTGGTCGGACGGCCCGCGGGCGAAGTCCGACATCGGCAGGTCAAAGAACGCGATCAAGCCGCGCAGCATGTCCTGCAGCGGCACGTACTCGCCAAACGGCACCAGCTTCTGCTTCAGGTAGGTGCCGTCGCCTTCGCCCACCACCGTGATGCCGTTGAAGAAGCGCTTGTGGTGATGCACTTCCTGGCGGATCGGTACACCGGTGATCAGCGCAGTGTGCCGGTCAGCGGCGAACTTGCCCATCATGCCCAGGTAACCCTCCACGGATTCCTTGAGCACCGGCACGGCGGTTTCCGGCCATACCAGCAGGTCGACAGGCTTGGAGCTGAAGCTCATGTCGCGGTACAGCGCGAGCTGCGCATTCAACTGCTCGGGATCCCACTTCATGCTTTGTTCGACGTTGCCCTGGACGGCCGCCACGGTCAGCGGTGCGCCAGAGGGGCTGGTCCAGGCGTGATGCTTGAGTGCCAGGCCGATAGCCCATGGCGCCACCAACAACAGCAAGCCGGCACCGATGAACAGGTTGCGCTTAGCCGCCAGCAGACGCGGCAGGTTGCAGATCAGTGCGGCGGTCAGCGCCAGGGCAAAGGAAATCAGCCACATCCCGCCCAGCGGCGCGAGGCCGGTGAGAGGGCCGTCGAGCTGGCTGTAACCGGAATAGAGCCAGGGAAAACCGGTGAGGAACCAGCCGCGAAACGCTTCCTGGCCAACCCACAAGGCCGCGAAGGCCAGGGCATCGGCCAGTGGCGCTTCGTTGCGGCGCAGCCAGCGCGCCCACAGCCAGGCGGGCAGGGCAAAGAACCAGGCAATGGCCGCCGTAAACGCCAGCATCAGCATGCCCGCCAGCAATACCGAAGCGCCGCCGAAGTGGTGAATGCTGTAGTAGATCCAGCTGGTACCGGCACCAAACAGGCCGAAACCGAAACACCAGCCACGCCACAGGGCCTGGCGCGGTGTCAGTTCACGCAATCCCGCATAAAAGAACCCGGCCGCCACCAGCGCAAACGGCCAGAGGTCGAACGGCGCCAGCGCCAGGGTGGTGATGGCGCCGGCCACCACGGCCAGCAGGTTACCGGGCCAGCCGGGTGCAATCATACGGCGCATGTCAGTCCTTAGCGGGCAATAGGTGTCAAACGGATCAAGTGAATACGGCGGCTGTCGGCATTCAGGATGCGGAAGCGATAGGCACCGATTTCCGTGGTCTCGTTACGCTTGGGCAGGTGCCCGAACGCACTCATCACCAGGCCGCCAACCGTGTCGAATTCATCGTCGGAGAATTCGCTGTCGAAGAACTCGTTGAAGTTCTCGATCGGCGTCAGGGCCTTGACCAGGAAATCACCGCTGGGCAGCGGCTTGATGTAGCTGTCTTCTTCGACGTCGTGCTCGTCTTCGATGTCGCCGACGATCTGTTCCAGCACGTCTTCGATGGTCACCAAACCCGCTACACCGCCGTACTCGTCAATCACGATGGCCATGTGATTGTGGTTCGCACGAAATTCGCGCAACAGCACATTCAGGCGCTTGGATTCGGGGACGAAGGTGGCAGGACGCAGCAGGTCCTTGATGTTGAAGCTGTCGCCGTTCTCCTTGAGGATCAGCGGCAGCAGGTCCTTGGCCAGCAGGACGCCCATGACGTCGTCATGGCTTTCGCCGATCACCGGGTAGCGCGAGTGCGCCGAGTCGATCACGGCTGGGAGGAATTCCCGAGGGGTCTGGGTCGCCTTGATGCTGACCATCTGCGAGCGCGGAACCATGATGTCCCGTACTTGCAGGTCAGCTACCTGGATGGCGCCTTCGACGATGGCCAGCGCTTCGCTGTCCAGCAACTTGTTCTGATGCGCCTCGCGCAGCAGCTCCAGCAGCTCCTGGCGGTTTTTCGGCTCGTGGGCAAAGGCCTGGGTGAGTTTCCCCAGCCATGACTTTTGCCCGTTGCTCGATCGGTCTTCGCTCATAGCGATTACTCTAAATCCTTTATTGTTTCAGTTAGGTGTAGTTGCAATTTCGTCGTCTGCATACGGGTCACGATGACCCAGTTCTGCAAGCAACGTTCGTTCCAGTGCTTCCATTTCTTCGGCTTCGTCATCGTCTATATGGTCGTAACCCAAGAGATGCAAGCAGCCGTGGATGACTAGATGGGCCCAATGGGCCTCAAGTTCCTTGCCCTGTTCCTTTGCTTCACGCTCGACCACTTCGACGCAGATCACCAGGTCGCCCAGCAACGGGATATCCAGCAGCTCATCGGGTACGTCGGCGGGAAACGACAGCACGTTGGTCGCGTAGTCTTTTTGTCGCCAGGTGTGATTCAGTTCACGGCCTTCGGGCTCGTCCACCAGGCGAATGGTCAGCTCCGAGTCGGCGGTGCGCTGGCGCAGGGCCAGGGTGCACCACTGGCGGAACTGTTCTTCGCTGGGGGCGGGCGCTTCGGTGGCCAGCTGCAGGTCAAGCTCAAGCATCGCGGCGAGTGTCCTTGGCCGGTTGGTCGTCGCGGTGTTCGAAGCGCTCGTAGGCTTCGACAATGCGCTGCACCAACGGGTGACGTACCACGTCTTTGGGCATGAAGTGCGTGAAGCTGATCCCCGGCACGTCCTTGAGTACGTCGATCACCTGGGCCAGGCCCGACTTGGTGCCTTTGGGCAGGTCGACCTGGGTGACGTCGCCGGTGATCACGGCGGTGGAGCCGAAACCGATCCGGGTCAGGAACATCTTCATCTGCTCAACGGTGGTGTTCTGGCTTTCGTCGAGAATGATGAAGCTGTTGTTCAGCGTACGGCCACGCATGTAGGCCAGCGGGGCGATCTCGATCACCTGGCGCTCGATCAGCTTGGCCACGTATTCGAAGCCGAGCATCTCGTAGAGCGCGTCGTAGAGCGGGCGCAGGTACGGGTCGATCTTCTGGGCCAGGTCGCCGGGCAAAAAGCCCAGCTTCTCGCCGGCTTCCACCGCCGGACGCACCAGCAGGATGCGTCGCACCTGCTCGCGCTCCAGGGCGTCGACCGCGCAGGCCACGGCCAGGTAGGTCTTGCCGGTACCGGCAGGGCCGATGCCGAAGTTGATGTCGTTGCCCAGGATCTCTTTGACGTAGCGCTGCTGGTTCAAGCCGCGAGGGCGAATCATGCCTTTCTTGGTGCGCAACGCGACGCTGGCTTCGGCTACCGGGTTATTGGCCAGGTCCTCCACGGCGGATTCCTGCAGGTACAGGTGCACCGTTTCCGGCGACAGCTCGCTACCTTTGGTTTCCCGGTAGAGGCGGCGCAGAAGGTTTTCTGCCGAGGTGGTGTGCTGGGGTTCACCAATCAGCTCGAATTGATTGCCGCGGTTGCGGATCTCGATGCTCAGGCGTTGTTCGATCAGGCGCAGGTGCTCGTCGAATTGTCCGCACAGATTGGCGAAACGGCGAGCCTCAAAGGGCTCGAGGAGAAAACGATGTGGTTCTATGGGTGCGTTCAAGGTCGTTTTTAGCCGCCCTGGGGCAATTAAGATGAAATCAAGGATAACGCCAGTGGCGCGGGTACGAAAGCACTTATATAGCCCGGGCCCGCTCTCAAGAACAACGGGGATCCACTGTGGGAGCTGGCTTGCCTGCGATGGGGCCGGCACGGCCGAAATATATGCTGCCTGTTATATCGCAATCGCAGGCAAGCCAGCTCCCACATTTGATCTTCATTTGCCTTGAAAACCGGAGTCTCAGTTAATCAGCGAACCGCGCAGCGAGTGCGGTTGTGCCGCGTCGATGTGCACGTCGGCGAACTGCCCGATCAGCGTCGGATTATCACAGCGGAAGTTGACGATCCGGTTGTTCTCGGTCCGGCCCTGCAATTCGCCAGGGTCTTTTTTCGAGTAGTCGGTCACCAGGATGCGCTGGGTCGAGCCCACCATCTGTCGGCTGATCTCGAAACCCTGTTGGTTGAGGCGGTGTTGCAGGGCGTTCAAACGCTCCTTCTTCAACGCTTCCGGGGTTTCGTCGAGCAGGTCTGCCGCGGGGGTGCCCGGGCGCTGGCTGTAGACGAAGGAGTAGGAGAAGTCGAAGCCGACGTCTTCAATCAACTTCATGGTCTGCTGGAAGTCTTTCTCGGTCTCGCCCGGGAAGCCGACGATAAAGTCCGAGCTGATGCAGATCCCCGGCACCGCCGCACGCAATTTGCGCAATTTGGATTTGTATTCCAGGGCGGTGTGGTTGCGCTTCATCGCCGAGAGAATGCGGTCCGAGCCCGATTGCACCGGCAAGTGCAGGTGCTTGACCAGCTCCGGCACTTCGGCGTGGGCCTGGATCAGGCTGTCGGAGAACTCCAGCGGGTGCGAAGTGGTGTAGCGAATCCGCTCGATCCCGTCGACGGCGGCCACTACGCGGATCAACTCCGCGAGGTCCGCCAGGCGCCCGTCGTGGGTCTGGCCACGGTAGCCGTTGACGTTCTGTCCCAGCAGGGTCACTTCACGCACGCCGTTCTCGGCCAGGTGAATGATCTCTGCCAGCACGTCGTCGAACGGGCGGCTGACTTCTTCGCCGCGGGTGTAGGGCACCACGCAGAAGGTGCAGTACTTGCTGCAGCCTTCCATTACCGACACATAAGCGCTTGGGCCGTCGATGCGCGGCTCGGGCAAATGGTCGAATTTTTCGATTTCCGGGAACGAGACGTCGACTTGCGGCAGCTTGGTGATGCGCGCGGCGTCGATCATTTCCGGCAGGCGGTGCAGGGTCTGCGGGCCGAAGACCACGTCGACGTACGGTGCGCGGTCACGAATGGCGGCGCCTTCCTGGCTGGCCACGCAACCGCCGACGGCGATCACCATGTCCGGGTTGGCCAGTTTCAGTTCACGCCAGCGGCCCAGCTGCGAGTAGACCCGGTCCTGGGCCCGCTCGCGGATCGAGCAGGTATTGAGCAGTATCACGTCGGCGTCTTCAGCGCGAGCGGTGACTTCCAGGGCCTGATGTTCACCCAGCAGATCGACCATGCGCGAGCTGTCGTACTCGTTCATCTGGCAACCGTGGGTTTCGATGTAAAGCTTCTTGGCCATGGGGATCGTCAACTGGTGGTAAAGAACCGCGCATTATAGGGGGCATGCCGATAGGTTCCTAGCACTGTGCATCGGACGCCATGCTATAGTTCGCGCCCTCTTTTAAATCCCCCGATGTGTTACCCGCCCACCATGACCAAACGTGAAGCTCCAATCTACAAGGTGATTTTTCTTAACCAGGGCCAGGTGTTCGAAATGTACGCCAAGCAGATCTATCAAAGTGATCTGTGGGGCTTCCTGGAAGTGGAAGAGTTCGTCTTTGGCGAGCGCACGCAGCTGGTCGTCGACCCGGGCGAGGAAAAACTCAAGGCTCAGTTCGAAGGCGTGGTGCGCAGTTTTGTGCCGATGCATTCGATCGTGCGCATCGACGAAGTCGAGCGCCTGGGCACGCCGAAAATCAGCGAGGCCCGGGGCATGAGCAATGTCATGCCGTTTCCGATGCCGATGCCTGAGAAGTAAGGCTTAAGACCGCGCCGACCCCTTCGCGAGCAAGCCCGCTCCCACATTCGACCGAGTTCCACCTTTGGAATACAGTCGAATGTGGGAGCGGGCTTGCTCGCGAAGGCGGTAGTAAAGGCGCTACAAAACTCAGGGCAGCGGCGAAAACGGCGAGCTGCCATCTGCGCTCTGCAGTTCCTGCAGGTAGTTGCGGAAAATCTGTCCCAGCACTTGGGTAGCCACTTCCAGTTCGTCGCGCTGCATGTGTTCGGCCACTTCGTCGGCCGTGTCCAGTGCATCTTCGGCGCCGTTCACCGCCGCCATTTTCAGCACGATGTACGCCTGGACGTTATTGGCCGGTACGCCTTCGCCGTGGAAAAACATGGTGCCCAGCTGGAATTGCGCCTGCGCGTGGCCCTGCAACGAGGCTTTCTCGAAGTAGCTCAAGGCTTTGTTGAGGTCGCGTGCGGGGTTTTTACTGTCGTAGAAGTACTCGCCCAACTCGTATTGCGCCTGCGCATCCCCGCCATCGGCCTGTTTCTGGCACGCGCTCAGGGCTTCGGCCTGGCTTTCCGGCTGGGTATTGAGGGTGCAACGACCCATCGCTGGGATTAACAACGAGTTGCCGCCTGCCTGGGCATACGCCAGCAGCGGCTGAAGGAGCAACAGGCAGCCCAGAACCAGGGTGCGGCCGGTGCGTTTCATGGGAATCGACTTACCTCTGACGGGGCGCGGGACCCACGGGGGGATCCAATAAGCGCGCATTATGAAATAAGCAGGCACCTGCTTACAAAGTCTTTACTCGTTTTTCTGCTGCGTGGGCAAGTTATCTGCCGGATTGCAGGTGAATTCTCGAAAAAAGACGGAAATGCCTGTAAGCAAAGTAGCAAATCTGACGCCGCCAGGGGCGACGTCGGATTTTTACGCCGCTTATTTCAAGGCGGCGAAGGCGCGCTCGGCGGCATCGAGGGTCAGTTTCAGCTCGGCATCACCATGGGCGATCGAGGTGAAGCCGGCTTCAAAAGCGCTCGGGGCGAGGTACACGCCACCTTCCAGCATCAGGTGGAAGAAGCGCTTGAACAGGTCGGCATCGCTGCCCATCACGTCGTCGAAGGTGACGATGTCGTCAGCGCCGCTGAAGTACAGGCCGAACATGCCGCCCGCCTGGGTGGTCACGAACGGAATGCCGGCGGCATCGGCGCGCTGTTGCAGGCCGTCCAGCAGGCGAGTGGTGTAGTCGGTCAGCTCGGCGTGGAAGCCCGGGCGGCTGATCAGGCGCAGGGTGGTCAGGCCGGCGGCCATGGCCAGCGGGTTACCCGACAGGGTGCCTGCCTGGTACACCGGGCCCAGCGGCGCGATGTGTTGCATGATTTCGCGCTTGCCGCCGAAGCAGCCCACCGGCATGCCGCCGCCGATGATCTTGCCGAAGGTGCTCAGGTCCGGCGTGACGCCGTAGTAAGCCTGGGCGCCGCCGAGGGCAACGCGGAAGCCGGTCATCACTTCATCAAAAATCAGCACCACGCCGTGCTTGTCGCACTGTTCCCGCAGGCCTTCCAGGAAGCCCGGCGCCGGCGGCACGCAGTTCATGTTGCCGGCCACCGGCTCGACGATGATGCACGCCACTTCCTGGCCGACTTCGCTGAGCATCTGCTCGACGGCAGCGATGTCGTTGAACGGCAGGGTCAGGGTGTGTTTGGCGAACGCGGCCGGCACCCCGGCGGAGCTCGGTACGCCCTGGGTCAGTGCACCGGAACCGGCCTTGACCAGCAGGCTGTCGGAGTGGCCGTGGTAGCAGCCTTCGAACTTGATGATGCTGTCGCGGCCGGTAAACCCACGGGCCAGGCGAATCGCGCTCATGGTGGCTTCGGTGCCGGAGCTGACCATCCGCACCATCTCCATGGAGGGCACGATGGAGCACACCAGGTCAGCCATCTCGGTTTCCATGGCGGTCGGTGCGCCATAGGAAAGGCCGTGTTGCAGCTGCTGGCGCACCGCGTCCAGTACTTCCGGATGGCTGTGGCCGAGGATCATCGGGCCCCACGAACCCACGTAGTCGACGTAGCGCTTGTCATCTTCGTCGGTGACGTAGGCGCCTTCGGCATGCTTGAAGAACAGTGGGGTGCCGCCAACGCTCTTGAACGCTCGCACGGGAGAGTTCACACCGCCGGGGATGTGTTTCTGGGCATTGGCAAACAGGGTTTCGGAACGGGACATGATCGTGTTCTCTGAATTCAAGATTTTAGAAGATCGTTGAAAGCGCGGGCGCGGCGCGTGACTTCCTGGGGGCTGTCGGCACCAAACAGGCCGTGGACCACTGCCAGCAAGTCGGCACCGTGGGCCACCAGCGGCTCGGCGTTTTCCAGGGTGATGCCGCCGATCACGCAGATCGGCAGGTGCAACCGCGCGCGGGCCTGGGCCAGCAGTTCAACGGTGGCTGCCGGCGCGCCGGGCTTGGTGTTGGAATTGAAGAAGCGGCCGAAGGCGACATAACTGGCACCTTCGCGGGCAGCCTGCTCGGCCAGTTCGATCTGGCTGTGGCAGGTGGAGCCGATGATCGCCTTGGAGCCCAGCAGCGCGCGGGCCGGCGTCAGCGGGCCGTCGGTCTGGCCCAGGTGCACGCCGACGCCGAGGCGTGCGGCCAGTTCGGCGTCATCGTTGATGATCAGTTGGGTCTTGTAGCGCGAGCACAGCTCTCGCAGTTTTTCGGCTTCCCGCAGGCGGCGCGCTTCGTCGCTGCTTTTATCGCGGTATTGCAGCAGGGTCACGCCACCGTCCAACGCCGCTTCGACGTAGGCCAGGAACTTGCCGGCCAACAGTTGGCTGTCGGTAATGGCATAAAGGCCACGTAGTTTCATCGGGCAGGCCTCTTGGTGTTACGAGCAGAAATCCAACGGCAGACGACGAGGCACGAATTGCCCCTGGCCGAGTTGTTCAGCGTCACGCAGGGTGCGCCAAGTGTAGTTGAGGGCCGATTGCACCGCGCTGACCAACCCTTCGCCTTGTGCCAACCGACCGGCCAGCGCGCTGGCCAGGGTGCAGCCCGAACCGTGGTAACTGCCGGGCAGGCGCTGGCAGGTAAAGGTCTGGTGCGTGCCGTCGCGGCTGTAGAGGCGGTTGTGCACTTCGTGCTCGTCGCCATGGCCGCCGGTGATCAGCAGGTGCTTGATGAACGGCAGCAGTTTCGCTGCGCATTCGTCCGCCGTGCCCTCGGGCAATTCGGCGAGGATGCGCGCTTCGGGCAGGTTGGGGGTGGCGATCATCGACAGCGGCAACAGCCGCTCGCGCATGGCGTAGCCGACCTCGTCCTTGCCCAGGCTGCCGCCGCCGCCGGCACGCAGCACCGGGTCGCAGACCACCGGCAAATGCGGGTGCGCCTTGAGCAGTTCGACCACGGTGTCGACCATCTCCAGGGAACCGAGCATGCCCAGTTTCACCGCGGCCACTTCGGAGTCACCGAGCACGGCGTTGGCCTGGGCCAGCACCCACTCGCGATCCAGCACGCGGAAATCGCTGACGTTGACGGTGTTCTGCACAGTCAGCGCGGTGACGGCCGGGGCCGCATGACAGCCCTGGGCGAGCAGGGCTTCGATATCTGCCTGCAAGCCGGCGCCACCACTGGGATCATGGCCGGAGAGACAGAGGACAACGGGGCGAGAGCTGTAGATATTCATGGTGCGCGAGCTTACCACCAAACGCTTTTTGGGTGGCTGTCGGGCGATGGTTGAATTTTTAGCGGAGGGGAAGGTGGAAATGGCTGTTTGCTATCATCGTGAAATGCAGGTCAAATGCCCTGTAATGCCCGCTCTAGAGCCTTTCAAAAAATTATTTCAATGGTGTCTTTTGGCCTGTAATGGCTATGCTAGAGTGGATTCAAACCAATAACTGTATCGCCGGTTTACGTCTGCTCAAAAGGAATGGAGGCTTTTGACATAACCGGACAGGTCACGCTGGGGCTCTATGCGCTATTTGCTGATGTTACTGTTGACCGGGCTGCCGATGCTGGCCGGCGCAGTCGAGTTCAACGAGACCACCACGCGGTTGCCCCTGGGCCAAGTGATGCAAGTCCTTGAGGACCCCAGTGGCGCCCTGACCATTGGCGATATCAGCTCGCCGGTCCTCGCCAGTCGTTTCAAGACCCACGACAAAGCCACATTGAATGCCGGCTATTCGCGCTCGGTGTTCTGGCTCAAGGTCGATTTGCATTACCGCGCACAGCGCCCGGATGCCCCGCGCCGCTGGCTGCTGGAACTGGCTTACCCGCCGCTGAACCAACTGGAGCTGTACGAGCCTGACAGTGTCGGCAACTATCGACTGGTGTCGCGCACCGGCAGCATCCTGCCGTTTTCCAGCCGCGAAATCCGCCAGAGCAACTACCTGTTCAAGCTCGACTTCGTCCCTGGCCAGCAGGAAACCCTGTACCTGCGCCTGCAAAGCCAGGGCTCGATCCAGGCACCGCTGACCCTCTGGTCCACCACCGCGTACCTCGAAGAACAGCCATTGCGCCTGTACGTGCTGGGTGTGATCTACGGCGTGTTGCTCGGCATGCTGATCTACAACCTGTTCATCTACCTGAGCGTGCGCGACACCAGCTACCTCTATTACATCCTCTATATCGCCTCGTTCGGCCTGTATCAGCTGTCGGTGAACGGCGTGGCCGTGCAGTATTTCTGGCCGAATAACCCGTGGTGGGCGAACGCGGCGGTGCCCTTCCTGATCGGTTCGGCGGCGCTGTTCGGCAGCCTCTTTGCCCGCAGTTTCCTGCACACCGCGCTTTACAGTCGCTGGATCAACCGGCTGTTGCTGGCCCTGGCGGTCAGCGGCGGGGTGGTGATGGTGCTGGCACTGTTCACCAGTTATGCGCTGGCGCTGCGCCTGGCCACCGCCCTTGCGCTGGTCTTTACCGTGACCATCTTCGTCGCGGCCATCAAGGCCTGGTATTGCGGCCAGCGCATGGCGCGCTACTTCATCATCGCCTGGACCGCGTTCCTGCTGGGCGGTGTAGTCAATACGATGATGGTGCTGGGCTACCTGCCCAATGTGTTCCTCACGATGTACGCCAGCCAGATCGGCTCGGCACTGGAAGTGGCCTTGCTGTCCCTGGCGCTGGCCGACCGGATCAATTCGATGCGCGAGCAACAGGCGCAAATCCTGTTCGACGCCAGCCAGAAACTCGAAGTGCTCAACACGCAACTGGCCCACAGCAACCAGCTCAAGGATGAATTCCTCGCCACCTTGACCCACGAGCTGCGCACGCCGATGAACGGTGTGATCGGCTCCCTGGAATTGATGCAGACCGAGCCGCTGCCAGGCGACCTCGCGCAGTACCATCAAACCGCCTCCGGTGCGGCCCGCGAGATGATGCGCATGGTCAACGGCATCCTTACCCTCACCGAATTGCAGGCCGGGCGCCTCAGCCCGCAACCCCAAGTGTTCAGCCTGCGTGGGCTGCTCGACACCTTGCGCCAGCAGTTCGCGGCCAGCGCCCAGAACAAAGGGTTGGCGTTCTCCATTGATCTGGCAGAAGACCTGCCGGACCGCATCAACGGTGATCCTGGCAAGCTGGCGCAATGCCTGGATTGCCTGTTGGACAATGCCTTCAAGTTCACTCACGAGGGCTCGGTGCGTGTACGGGTGGTCGGTGTACCCCAGGCGGATGGAACGCTGCGCCTGACCTTCATTGTCACTGACACCGGCATCGGCTTCGCCTACCTCGATGAGGCGACCCTGTATCAGCGCTTCTTCCAGCTCGATGGCTCGACCACTCGCCAATACGGCGGCATGGGCATTGGCCTGGCGATCTGCCGGCAATTGATCGAGTTGCTCGGTGGGCGCCTCACCCACAATTCCGAGCCGCGGCGCGGCAGTCGCTTCCAGCTGGAGCTTGCGGTCAGCCCCGTCCAGCCCGAACCCGCTGCCGTGCGGCGAGTACCGCAGGCGCAACGCACGCCGCAGGAGTGCACGGTGCTGCTGGTAGACGACAACAGCGTGGCGCAACTGGTGGTGCGCGGCATGTTGCTCAAGCTCGGTTATCGGGTGAAAACCGTCGACAATGGGCCGGCCGCCCTGGCGTTGCTGCAGAGTCAAACCTTCGACGCAGTGTTGCTGGATGTGCCCGAGGGCGGCTTTTCGCTGTGCTGCCAGATCCGTGCGTTGCCCGGCTGTGGTGAGCTGCCGGTGATCGCCTTGAGCACCTCGTTACAAGCCCCGGAACGCGAGCGCTGCCACGGCGTGGGTATCACCGACCGAGTGGCCAAACCGGTACGTTTCGAGGCCCTGCAACGGGTGCTGCAACTGCGGTTGTTGCATATGGTTGAGGGTGAAAGCGCCGCCAATTAGGCGTTTATGCCACTTTTTTAACCCGGGTGACGGTGCTTAACTGAAATTCAGGCCTCAATGAACGTGGCCTTTTTTCAGGAGGCCCGTCATGCACCTGCACCAGTTCGCCGAAACCCACGACGTCACCAACCAGCCACCGTCCCTGGACGGCACCAATCTGTACCGTATCGACTTGCCGCTGCAAGACTGGTCCCGGCGCTTCAGCGCCGGCTGGGCCGAGCAGCGCATCGACACCTATGGTGCGCTGGCGGGCGGGCCGCTGATGGAAGCCGGGTTCCTGGCCAACCAGAACAAACCGGTGTTCAACAGCCATGACCGGTTTGGCCATCGCATCGACCTGGTGGAGTTTCATCCGGCCTACCACGAACTGATGCGCACCGCCGTCGAACACGGCCTGCCGTCGTTGCCGTGGGCCCATCCGCAATCCGGCGCCCATGTGGCCCGTGCGGCGATGACCTACCTGCACAGCCAGGCCGAAGCCGGCACCGGCTGCCCGCTGACCATGACGTTCGCCTGCGTCCCGGCCCTGCGCCTGCAGCCAGACCTGGCTGAAACCTGGCTGCCGAAAATCCTCGCCACCGAATACGACCCGCGCAACGTCGGCATCGCCCACAAGGCCGGCGCCACCATCGGCATGGCCATGACCGAGAAACAGGGTGGCACCGACGTGCGCGCCAACACCACCCGCGCTTACCCGGTGGGCGCTGGCGGCCCGGGCCAGGCGTATGAGTTGGTGGGGCACAAGTGGTTCTGTTCGGCGCCGATGTGCGATGGCTTCCTCACCCTGGCCCAGACCGACAAGGGCCTGACCTGTTTCCTGCTGCCCCGGCACCGCCCGGATGACACCCGCAACGAGTTCTACATCCAGCGCCTGAAAAACAAGCTCGGCAACTGCTCCAACGCTTCCAGCGAAGTGGAGTTTCGTGGCGCGCTGGCCTGGATGATCGGTGAAGAAGGGCGCGGCGTACCGACCATCATCGAGATGGTGGCGATGACCCGCTTCGATTGCATGGTCGGCTCCAGCGCCCTGATGCGCCAGGCGCTGACCCAGGCCAGCCATCATTGCGCTCACCGCCTGGTAGGTGGCCGGGTGCTCAGCGAGCAACCGTTGATGCAGAACGTACTGGCCGACCTGGCCCTGGAAAGCGAGGCGTCCCTGGCCTTGAGCATGCGCATGGGGCGCGCGCTGGACCATCTGGATAACGAACAGGAAGCCAAATTCGCCCGGCTGGTGACGGCGGTGGGCAAGTACTGGATCTGCAAGCGCGCTCCCGCGATGATCAACGAAGCCGCCGAGTGCATGGGCGGTGCGGGGTATGTCGAGGACAGTATCCTGCCGCGCTTGTACCGTGAGGCGCCGGTCAACTCGACGTGGGAAGGTTCCGGCAATGTGCAGTGCCTGGATGTGCTGCGGGCCCTGTCCAAAGAACCGGGCGTATTGGAGGCGCTGTTTGTCGAGCTGGGGGATGGTCATGGCCACAAGCACCTGGCGCGGCATATCGAGCAGTTGAAGTCGGCCTTCATGGACACTCAGGACATTCAGTACCGTGCCCGGCAATTGACCGAGGACATTGCGGTGGCGTTGCAGGCCAAGCTGCTGCTGGAGGCGGGCAATGCCAGTGTGAGTGATGGCTTTATCGCCAGCCGACTGGGTGAGTCGTCGGGCCGGGTCTATGGCACCTTGCCGCGCGGTGTGGATGTGGAGGCCATCGTCGCCCGGTCGACACCTCAAATCCTCTGAATGAATGCGGGCAAAAATGTGGGAGCGGGCTTGCTCGCGAAGGCGGTGGATCAGCCAATACATGTGCTGACTGACCTAGCGCTTTCGCGAGCAACCCCGCTCCCACATTATTGATCGCATTCCAATTCCGGTGTTCCAGTGCGCCAGGGATACAGGCAAGATGAAGGCCTGCAAGTCAGAACACAGGATGCTTACCGTGACCGAAGCTTTTGTTGTCGTTCAAACCGCCGAAGAAGCCGTGGATCGGCTGGCGGCTCTCCATGAGCGTGCTACCGGCGCGCTCAATCAAGCCCTCAAGCGCTACCTCAAAGACCGCGTCGAACCCGACGCTGAACAACGTGCGATGTTTCGCTACCCGGAACTTCGCCTGACCTACCTGGTGCAGGGCGAAGTCCCACAGACCACCCGGGCGTATGCCAAGGTCCAGTTGCCGGGGACCTACAGCGTTACCGTCACCCATCCGTCGGCCTTCCGCAAATACCTGCTGGAGCAACTGGTGCCGTTGATGCACGACTTCACCGTGACGGTGGAAGTGGGCGTCAGCCAGCAGAACATTCCCTACCCGTACGTGGTGGAGCAGGGTGACGAACTGGCCGGCTCCGGTGTAACTGCCGCCACGCTGGCGCGGGTGTTTCCGAGTACCGACCTGTCTGCCGCCACCGATGGCATCGCCGACGGCCTGTACGACTGGGAAAACACCGACCCGCTGCCATTGGCGTTGTTCGATGCCGCCCGCGTCGACTTCTCCCTGCGCCGGCTGGTGCACTACACCGGCAGCGACTGGCGCCATGTGCAGCCGTGGATTTTGCTGACCAACTACCACCGCTACGTTGACCAGTTCATCGTGCATGGCCTGGAACAGTTGCGCAGCGACCCGCGCTTTATCCGCATGGTGCTGCCGGGCAATGTGATCATCGACAAGAGCATGGACCACGGCGAAGCGTCTGCCATTGCTGCCGGCGTGGTCTGGCACCGTTATCAGATGCCGGCCTACCACTTGCAAGCCAGCGACGGCCATGGTGTGACCCTGGTGAACATCGGCGTCGGCCCGTCCAATGCCAAGAACATCACCGACCACCTCGCCGTATTGCGTCCGCATTGCTGGCTGATGATTGGTCACTGCGGCGGGCTGCGCCAATCCCAGACCATCGGTGACTACGTGCTGGCTCACGCCTACATGCGTCGCGACGGGATTCTCGACCGGGTAGTGCCGCCGAACATTCCGATCCCGGCCCTGGCCGAAGTGCAGATGGCCTTGCAGCAAGCCGCGGCCAACGTCACCGGCGAGAAAGGCGAAGAGCTGAAAAAACGCCTGCGCACCGGCACCGTGCTGACCTACGACGACCGCAACTGGGAGCTGCGCTGGGCCCAGGAGCGGCCGCTGATCAACCTGTCCCGCGCCGTGGCCGTGGACATGGAAAGCGGCACCATCGCCGCCCAGGGCTACCGCCTGCGGGTGCCGTACGGCACGTTGCTGTGTGTGTCGGATAAACCGCTGCACAGCGAGATCAAGCTGCCGGGATCGGCCAACGCGTTCTACGAGCGTGCGGTCAGCCAGCACTTGAAGATCGGCATCGAGGCGGTGGATCTGTTGCGCACCGAACTCAACTCGCTGCACTCGCGCAAACTGCGCAGCTTCGACGAGCCGCCGTTCCGCTAAACGGTTGGGATGGTTATTTAACGGTCAGGCCACTAGCATTGTCGGTCCTGACCGTTAGATGTTCCTTTGCCATGTCCCGTCCTGCCCGTCCTGTTTCCCGCCGCCCCGGTGTGAAAAGTCCGCAAACCTCGTCAGCCCCGCGTCGTGTCGCCAAGGCGCCACCGGCCGATCCCAAGTTGATCCTGTTCAATAAACCCTTCGATGTGCTGACCCAGTTCAGCGATGAAGGCGGGCGCGCGACCCTCAAGGATTTCATCGACATCCCTGGCATTTACCCGGCCGGGCGCCTGGACCGTGACAGTGAAGGCCTGTTGCTGCTGACCAACGACGGCCAATTGCAGGCGCGCATCGCGGACCCCAAGCACAAGCTGGCGAAAACCTATTGGGTGCAGGTGGAAGGCGAGCCGACCGAGGAACAGCTGCAACGCCTGCGCGACGGTGTGGCGCTCAACGACGGCATGACCCTGCCCGCCGAAGCCCGGCAACTGGACGAGCCACAACTGTGGCCACGCAACCCGCCGGTGCGGTTTCGCAAAAGCGTGCCGACCCATTGGCTGGAGTTGGTGATTCGTGAAGGGCGTAACCGCCAGGTACGGCGCATGACGGCCGCCGTAGGCTTGCCGACGCTGCGTCTGGTGCGGGTGCGGATTGGTGACTGGTCGATCGACGGCCTGGACCAAGGCCAATGGAAAGAAGTGCCGGCGCGCTTATAAGGCGCCGGACTCGATCAGGCCGATCACCACGCTCTTGATGATGAACGCGGCAACGCCCAGGCCCAGCACGAAGAACAGGATCATCGAGCCAAAGCGCCCGGCCTTGGATTTCTTCGCCAGGTCCCAGACGATAAAGCCCATGAAAATGATCAGGATGCTGACCAGGCCGGTCATCATCCATTCTTCAAACACGGCGGGATCAATCGAGTTCATCGGGTCGTTTCCGGCTGGGGCAGGGCGGGAAGTATACGCCAGCATCATCAGCTCATCATTGACCTGCGTCGGTCTGCCGCAGACTTATCACCCTGCTGGAACACAGTCAAAATGTGGGAGCGGGCTTGCTCGCGAATGCGGTGGATCAGTCAGAACATTCGGTGCCTGGCACACCGCATTCGCGAGCAAGCCCGCTCCCACATTTGTTCCGCGCTGGTCTTAAGTGCGCAGGTGGGTCAGCGGCAGCTCGGTGCTGTTGAGCACCTGGTTCAGCACAAAGCTTGAACGCACGCTGGTGACGCCTTCGATGCGGGTCAGGTGGCCCAGCAGCAGCTTCTGGTAGTGATCCATGTCTGGCACCACCACTTTCAGCTGATAGTCGGCGTCCATCCCGGTCACCAGGCTGCATTCCAGTACTTGCGGCAAGGTGCGGATGGCCGCTTCGAAGTTCTCGAAACGTTCGGGGGTGTGTCGGTCCATGCCGATCAGCACGTAGGCCGTGAGACTCAGGCCGAGCATCTTGCGGTCGAGCAAGGCGACCTGGCGGGCGATGTAGCCGTCGTCTTCGAGTTGCTTGACCCGGCGTGAGCACGGCGAAGGCGACAGGCCGATGCGCTCGGCCAACTCCTGGTTGGAGAT
Source organism: Pseudomonas sp. F8002 (assembly GCF_013385495.1). Lineage (NCBI taxonomy): Bacteria > Pseudomonadati > Pseudomonadota > Gammaproteobacteria > Pseudomonadales > Pseudomonadaceae > Pseudomonas > Pseudomonas sp. F8002. The sequence goes on from NZ_JACAPW010000011.1 coordinate 151,901, forward strand.
CCTCGCGTCGCGCTGCAATTCCGCCAAAATACTCAGGTCGTATCGGTCAAGTTTGCTCATGGGGCTGGCCTTTGTCGTAACTATTGCGGTGAATTATCTATCCAGGGTTAAAAATTGCGCAAGCACTGTTTATTGACGCAATCTTCGCAATCATCTGCCCGAGGCCGAGGCGTAGAGTTATCAACAGAATCACTGCCCGGACATACAGTCCACTGCAGCCCGCCAATAAGGCCGGCTGCGGCCGCCAACCCCACAGGGTTGCCCCGGCCCCCGGGCTGCACACTGTCCACAAGACGGCGTGAGGTGAGCCAACGTCAAAAGCGTTGAGCCAGGACGAAGTTCTCAAGGGGCGACCGACGGGTCGCCCCTTTTTATTGCCTGCGAAAATAGTTCTCGTGACTGATAACCTCTCGCAGAACCGGGCCCCGGTTTTCCAGTCTTACGTGTAGGCCCTAATCCGCAGTGAGGAATAGCATGAAGCGCATCTGGCGTTTGGCAGGTGTTGGTTTGCTGATGATGAGCGTTGGTGCGCAAGTGATGGCCGACGACCCGCCACGCCAGGAAGGCGGTGGTCAGCATGAAAGAGGCCCGGAAGGGCATCCAGGCAATAATCAGCCTCGGCCGCAGAACAACCAACCGCGACCACAAAATAGTCAACCGCGCCCTGTAGCCCCTCGGCCCGAGAACAATCAGCCGCGTCCGCAGAATCAGCATTTCGAAAACAATCAGCCACGGCCGCAGAACCAGAACATTGAGCGCCCGAACGGAGGTGGCCAATGGCAAGGTCGCCCGCAAGGCAACCAGCAGCAACCTCCGCACCCGGCGCCGCAGCCGGCCAATAACCTGCCGATCCAGGGTCGCCCGGACACCGTGCGCCAGACCCAGGAACCGCGCCCCGGCAATTACCAGGACATTCCGCGTCGCAACGACGGCAACCAGCATTGGCAGGCCGGCAATGGCGGCCCGGGTCGTCCCGGTTTCAACGGCGGTAACGGTGGTGGCAATAACCACCCCAACGATCACCGCTGGCCAGGCCGCCCCGACGGGCACGGCAATGGCTGGGGCCCAGGCCCGCAATACCGTCCGGGTTACATCGTCGACCGCTTCCCCGACCGCAATTACCGCGTGCCGTATCGCGGCCAGGACTACTTCTTCTCGGGTGGCTACTGGTATCGCCCACAAGGCCCGCGCTATGTCGTCGTGACGCCGCCTTACGGGATTCGCGTGCAATACCTGCCCGACTACGCGCGGGAAGTGTGGGTGGGCAGTGCGCTGTTCTTCCTCGCCGCCGGTGCCTATTACACCTACGAAGAAAGCAGCCAGCAGTACGTTGTGGTGCAGCCGCCACCCGCCGCGCCAGCGCCGCAACCCGTGCCCCAGGGCAATGGTTATGACGTGGTGGCTTACCCGGCCAACGGCCAGTCACCGGCGCAGGTCCAGCAGGATGGTTACGACTGCTATCGCTGGGCGGTGCAACAAAGTGGCTTTGACCCAAGGACCGTCACCTACGCCCCCGACCCGGCCGTGGTGCAAACCTACCGCCAGGCCCAGGGCAACTGCCTGAGCAGTCGCGGGTATCAGGTGCAGTACTAGGCCTTCGCGCCCTTGACCACTTCCTGCGGGTCGGCGTGCACCAGCACTTCGGCTCGCGGGTAGGCTTTGTGGATGGCATCGGCGGCCTGGTCGCTGATGCCGTGTGCCACGGACAAACTCAATTCCCCCGGTAACTCCAGGTGGAGCTGCACGAACCAGTGGCTGCCGGAAATCCGCGTGCGCAGGTCATGGGCACCCAATACACCGGGCACGCTGCACGCCAGTTCCAGCATGTGCTGGCTGACATCCGGCGGCAGTTCCTCGTCCATCAGCACCGAAAAGCTTTCCCGGGCGATCTGGATGGCGCTCCACAAAATGTAGGCCGCGATGCCCAGGCCGAACCAGGCGTCCACCTGATGAAAACCAAACGCCGCCAGCACCAGTGCCACCAGGATGCTGCCGTTGAGCATCATGTCTGAGCGATAGTGCAGCGAGTCGGCGCGGATGGCGTTGGAGCCGGTTTCTCGGATCACCCGGTATTGCAGGATCAGCAGCGCCGCCGTCAACGCCAGGGACAGAACGATCACGCCGATGCTCAGCCACGGCGCACCCACCGGCTCTGGATGCTGCAAGCGCTGGAAGGCCTGGAACGCGATCAATACTGCACTGCCGGCGATGAACAACGCCTGGGCCATGCCCGACAGGGATTCCGCCTTGCCATGGCCATAACGATGATCGTCATCCGCCGGGCGCAACGCATAGTGCACGGCCAGCAAGTTGAGCAGCGAGGTAACGCCGTCGAGCAGCGAGTCGGTCAGCCCGGCGAGCATGCTCACCGAGCCGCTGAGCCACCAGGCGATGGCCTTGGTCACAATCAGCACACAGGCCACGCCGACGGAAGCGCGGGTGGCCAGGCGCAACAGCCGGGCGTGTTCGGGACTGGTGGTCATGGGGCGGGTCAGTCCTTAAGCGGCGGGTTGCAGGCCCAGGGTGGCGAGTTGTTGCACGCTGCCCTTGAACTGGATCATGCGCGGGTCGTCCAGCGGCAGGTTATGCCCGGTTTCTTTCTGGATGATGGTTTGCAGCTTGGCGTTATCGACCTTGCCGTCGGCGCCGATGGCTTGCTGGAGTTTTTCCGGGGCCACCTGGGCGGTCTTGCCAGGCTCGAAGTAGATCGCGCCGGTGGCGAAGTCGACACCAAAGGCGATCAGGCCCGGGATCACGTAGAACAGCAGGCCTACCGCATCGAGCACGGCAATTGCCGGGTCGATCTTGCCGTCGATCTGGCCCCGGCGGTCGGGGTAGAAAATCGAGCCGCAGGCCGTCAACTGGCTCAGCAGGGTGACGGCCAGAACACCGCCGATGACACGGGAAGCAACACGCATGGGACTCTCCTTGAACATAATGAAAATGACTATAAGCCAGTCTACAAGGCGACGATGATCAAATGTGGGAGCTGGCTTGCCTGCGATGGCGGTGGTTCAGTGTCAGGTGTGTTGGCTGAACACCGCTATCGCAGGCAAGCCAGTTCCCACCCGTGACCGCATTCCAGTCAGGACGGGGCCGTGTCGTTGAGACCATCACCGACACCCGGCAGTTCGCCGTTATACTCGCCGCTCTGCTTTGGAGCCAGTATGAATTCGTTGCCAATCGATGATGTTTTACCCGCCCTGCGTGACGCCCTGGCGACGCGCCATGAAGCCGTGCTCGAAGCACCGCCCGGCGCCGGTAAAACCACACGGGTGCCATTGGCGCTGTTGAATGAACCCTGGCTGGCCGGGCAAACCATCCTGATGCTCGAGCCCCGCCGCCTGGCCGCCCGTGCAGCGGCAGAAAGGCTGGCCAGCGAGTTGGGGGAAAAGGTCGGCGAAACCGTTGGCTACCGCATTCGCCTCGACAGTAAGGTCGGCCCCAACACCCGCATCGAAGTGGTCACCGAAGGCATCCTCACTCGGCGCCTGCAGGATGACCCGGCACTCGACGGCGTGGGTTTGTTGATCTTCGACGAGTTCCACGAACGCAGCCTGGACGCCGATCTGGCGCTGGCCCTTAGTCTCAATGGTCGAGACCTGTTTCGCGACGAGCAGCCACTGAAGATCCTGCTGATGTCCGCCACCCTGGAAGGCGAGCGCCTGGCCGGGTTGCTGGACGACGCGCCGATCCTGCGCAGCGAAGGGCGCATGTACCCGGTGCAGATGCGCTGGGGCCGGCCATTCCAGCCCGGCGAATTTATCGAGCCACGGTTGGTGCAGACCATCCTTGAAGCCCTGCATGATGAAGCCGGCAGCGTGCTGGTGTTCCTGCCGGGGCAGGCCGAGATTCGTCGGGTTAATCAGCAATTGGCTGACGCGCTGGGCGATAACCCCGAGGTGCTGCTATGCCCGCTGCACGGCGAACTGGACCTGGCCGCCCAGCGCGCCGCCATCGACCCGGCGCCCGCCGGCAAGCGCAAAGTGGTGCTGGCCACCAACATTGCCGAGACCAGCCTGACCATCAACGGCGTGCGCGTGGTGATCGACGCCGGGTTGGCGCGGGTCCCGCGTTTCGACCCGGGCAGCGGCATGACCCGTCTCGACACCCAGCGCATCTCCCGCGCCAGCGCCACCCAGCGTGCCGGCCGGGCAGGGCGACTGGAGCCGGGGGTGTGTTATCGGTTGTGGTCCGAGGACCAGCATGAAGGGCTGGCGGCGTATTCCAGTGCGGAAATTCTCTCGGCGGATCTTTCCGGTTTGGCCCTGCAATTGGGCCGCTGGGGCGTGGCGCCTACTCAGTTGGTATGGCTCGACGTTCCGCCCACCGCGGCTTATGCACAGGCCCAGGATTTGCTCGAGCGCCTCGGAGCGTTGAGCGATACCAAGCTGACCGCCCACGGCCAGACAATGGCCGGGTTGCCGGCGCACCCGCGAATCGCTCATTTGCTGCTGCGTGGTCAGGATCTGGGCCTGGCGAGCATGGCCTGTGACGTGGCGGCACTGTTGGGTGAGCGCGATATCCTGCGTGGTGCCGGTGCGGATTTGCACAGCCGCCTGGCCCTGTTATCCGGTGAAGAAAAGGCCCGTGGCACCCAGGGCGGCGTGCAGCGTGCCCGCCAACTGGCGCGGCAATACCGTGGCTATTTAAGAGGCAAGGCAGAGCAGCCGGTGGCTGATCCCGATCATCCGCGCTGGCTCGGAGCCTTGCTGGCGCTGGCCTACCCGGACCGCGTCGCCCAGCAACGGCGGGCGGGCGGTGCCGAATACCGCCTCGCCAACGGCCGTGCCGCGTTGTTCGCCGAAGCCGACAGCCTGATGAAACAACCCTGGCTGGTGATTGCCGATCTGGGCAGCCGCCAGGGCCAGCGTGAAGAACGGATTTACCTCGCGGCGGATTTTGATCCGGCGCTGTTCGACTCGGTGTTGGCCGAGCAGGTGCGTAATGTCGACCAGCTTGACTGGGATGAGCGCGAAGGCGTGCTGCGGGCCGAACGCCAGCGCAAGGTCGGCGAACTGGTGCTCAGCCGCGAACCGCTGACCGGCCTCGACGAGTCCGCCCGCAGCCAGGCGCTGGTCAACCTGGTGCGGCGCAAAGGCCTGGAATTGCTGCCCTGGACCGCGGAGCTGCGCCAATGGCAGGCGCGGGTGATGCTGCTGCGTGGTCTGGATAGCGGCAAGGCCAGTGAATGGCCGGATGTCAGCGACAGCGCTTTGCTTGCCAGCCTGGAGCACTGGTTGATGCCTTACCTGGGCAAGGTGTCGCGCCTGAGCCATTTTTCCACTCTGGATATCTCCAGCTTCCTGCATAACCTGCTGCCGTGGCCGTTGCCGGCGCGGTTGGACGAGCTGGCGCCGCACCATCTGAAGGTGCCGTCGGGCTCGTCGGTGCGGCTGGACTACAGCGAGCAGCCGCCGATTCTGGCGGTGCGCTTGCAGGAATTGTTCGGGCTGGCGGATACGCCGCGGATCGCCGGCGGGCGGCAGGTGGTCAAGCTGCACCTGTTGTCACCGGCCAGACGGCCCGTGCAGGTGACGCAGGACCTGGCGAACTTCTGGCGCAGTACTTACGCCGAGGTGAAGAAGGATTTGAAGGGGCGGTATCCCAAGCTATCACGCAACGTTCTTGGATTGACATGATCGCGTAACGTTAGAAGATTGACAAATTTATTGACCTTTAATCGCGTAACGTTCAGCATTGACGGATCTGATTGATTGGATGTGTGCTGTGGCTGCCTTCGTAAACCCTGACCATTCAACCCGTATGGTTGTTATCCCCCAAGTAAGTGAGGCGTTCGGAAGCCTTTATTTCGGAATGGAGCCGGACGGATCGACGCCTGTTGAAATTGTTGGCTTGGACGAAGTTATTCCCGGATTCCAAGTGAGGGAGTCTGTTGGAGACGCAATTACGCGAAGCATTTTCAATATGCCGTTCTTGTTTCACAGAAATGGTGAGCCTTGGAAAGAGGCTAATTCGTTTTTGATTAACTTAGTAAGGAATAAGCACGCTCACAATAGGCCAAGTGATGAGGCTAAGCGAAAGGCCAGTAGGCTGTTAGATTACTTGATGTTTACTGAAGAAAATAGCATTAACTGGCTCGACTTCTCTGGTAAAAGGATAACTTTGCGGCCAACCTATCGGTACCACGCTCATCTTAGAAAGATGGAGGGTCGTGGGCCTGCAGTCTGCAATCAATATACCGGGGTAGTGTATCAGTTTTACAAGTTTGTATCGAAGTATTGGCACGCCATTGATATTGATCGTGTAGATACCGTCAAGCAGATCAATATTTTCATTGAGAGTGCTCACGGTTTCACACGACAGCTAACCGTCGAGCAGAGAAGCCAAACACAGCGATACAATAAGAGTAAAATAATTCCGAAGGGATTTGTTGATGACGAAGGAGAATGCCTTCGTCCGTTAACCAATTCTGAGTTGGCAAGCGTAATTGATGCAGTCAATTCAGATGGTTGGAACGCCCAGGAACGGTTGATAGTTTTGTTCGCTCTTATGACCGGCGCACGAAAACAGACTGTTCTGACGCTGAGGGTAAAGCATGTGGAGGCGCTAGTTCAGGGAGAACTTGAACCAGAAGGTACTTACATTCTGAAGGCAGGGCCAGGTACTGGCATTGATACTAAGAACAATAAGCCCCAGACGCTTCACGTGCCCAAGGCGCTCGCAGAGGATTTGCTCACGTTCGTGCGAAGCGCTTATGCAAAAAGTCGGCGTCAACGCTTTCTTCAGGAATATGGAGTTTCGTATTCTGGCTTGTTGACGATACCAGCAGGGGAAGAGTACGTATTCTTGTCGGAGCAAGCTAATTGCTACTACATGGCTGGATCTGATCCAAGGTACGCTTTCGTAAATACTCGCCCCCAAGGTGCTGTTGCAGACACCCTGAAGAAAAAATTAATTCGATCTGTACCTGCAGGTTTTCCTAAGAATTTCACCTTTCATTGGCTTCGAGCGACTTTTGCTTATCAGCTGTATCAGCTGTTAGTTCCAAGTCTAGAAAGCCGCCGCCTGCTCCCCGGTGAAGAGATTTCAATTATTCAAGAGCGACTTCATCATGAGCAGCGAGAAACGACCGAGAACTACCTTAAGCTTTTTAAAATGATCCCTGAAAAGATGAGAGCTCAAGAAGATTACGAAGGCTCACTTTTCAAAATGTCGTCATATCGGGATTTGGTTGTGGTGGAACGTCATGGAAACTAAGCTGATCGTTCGTAATACTTATCCGTCTACCTTATCTTCTATTGCACAGCTAGATAATGTTGCCCATCCTGAGTTTATTACGCTTCAGCTCGACCATAGGCGCTCTCCGCTAGACGTAGGGGTGCTTGCTTACTCTATTCGCGAAAAAGCCAAACAAGGATACGTTGTAGATGTTAATTCAGTGCTGCCTAGACGGCGCAAGGCCCTCATCGCTTTATGGGATTTCTACTTCATACAGGGATCTAGCCATAAGACAATAGAAACAGAGTTTAAGTCGTTAGAATCCGGATTAACCTGGTGCGAGTCAAATGGCATCCCAGATGTACTGTGCAACGCCGAGTCTGCTCGGCGAGGTTATGTTGGGTACTCTAACTATATTTTTGAGGCCATTCTCGGGCCAGATAAAATGTCGCCGAACACAGGTCAGCTCTACCAGCGGGCTCTTAGGCGTGCGATAGAACTACAGTTTCCATTGGAGGCCGAGTACATCCTTACGGCTGTACAATCTGTGGTGCCTAATAAGGACGGGCTGGATCCTCCAGACGAACGGGCTGTCCAGAGGTATGTAGATATTTCTCTCGTTATCGCTTTCACCTTTTCGAGGTTTTTGATCGGGGGGGCGCCATACCCACTGAAGTTTGTTACCAGCGACTACCATACGCATATATTTCCTGGTGTTGGTAAATACATTACTCCGCTAACTGAGGGTAAACATGAGTTTTTGGCCTACGATTACAAAGAAGGTCGAATCAAGAGCATAGAAGAGGTGATTCTGCAACGTCCCGACTGGCGGCTGAGGGATGTGAAGGAAGCTGTTACAAACGCTGTCCGGGCCGTGAGTGAAGCCAATTCCGATGACTATCACCTCTTCAGGATGAGGCTCGCCTCCGTTGCAATGAGGGCGTTTGCATGCCTACTGAATGCGGTAATAGGTGCGAACTCTGGCGAGTTGATACAATTTTTATATGAAGATGCTGCAGAGTTAATCAAGTCGCCATTTAAAAAGGATTTGTCAGCTATTAAGCTCAGGGCTAAGGGATTGGTAGTTAGCTACTCAATCGGGCGTGGCCCTGGCATGGAGATCTTGCGTGAGTATCTGAAATTTCGTGAATGGGTGTTAAATGGTCGTGAATCGGAATACCTCTTTTTTCAAGCAATTGATGTTGATAATGACTCAGATAGTCCCAAGCCACTGGAAAAGGAGTTTTCGACTAAGTTTTATTCTGTTTTGGATGGAGTGTTTCTTCCAAAAGGTTCGGGTAATATACCGCCTAGGTTAATGCGTAAGCATAAGAGTGTGACTCTTCATCATCTGCGCCATTCGCCCCTCCTAGTAAGTGCGGTAATGAACCACACGGAGCGTACAAACCTCGCGTTCTATGCTGGTACTACGCGGTCAACTCAAAAGGAAGAGCTTGGGAATTATTGGGCTGCGATCAGGAAAGCCGCTGAGCGCATTAAGGCGTCGCATAATGTGACTGGCGTGTCTATTGCTGTCGGACACTGTGATTCTCTTGATAATCCGCAAAGCGACATTCCGGTTGTGTCCATAGAGCCGAACTGTAAAACTCAATACGGTTGTTTGTTCTGTGTCCATTACCTTGTTCACTCGGACGAGGCAGACATCCATAAGTTGTTAAGTTTTCTTTATGTCATCGAAGGCGTTAGGTCTAATGCGCCTAACTTCGAGTTTTCAGAAGAGATTTTCAAAGAAGTGATCATTCGTGTTGATTTCATTTTGGACGCTATCTCTGAACGTTCTATTGAGTCTGCTAATTTAGTTATGATGGTTAAAAAGAAAGTGTTTGAGCTCGGTATTCTTACTGTTTTTTGGGAACGGCGACTTCAGCGTTATGAAAGAATGGGGATATATTTCTAATGGCCGACCTGTTCCAGCCCTATGATGGTCAGCAGCAATTTTCTGAGGCGGCATCGAAAATACCGGTTGATGCGGATTGGAGGCCATCGGCTGATTTTGTAATCTGTCGGGACGGACAGGGCATGCCCAATGCCGTCTATGGTGAGGATGTATGGGACGTCAACTCAATCCGTCTCAAAGCAAATAAAGTCCGTCTCATCTCGTTCGATAGCATCTTTGATAAAGTTGACGCTGAACGTGCTGGTCTTGTTGAGGAGGTTAGGTATCTCCTATTTTGTCTCTATTTTTATGTGCGGGCGGGCAAGCTTGGCAGGCTCAGTGCCGAGAGTTTAGTTAAGTATTTTTATGTTCTGCGTATAGCGGCACGGTATTGCTACGCCCAAAAGGCTAATCCACTGATTGGCGTTATTAGTCTTCGGCAGTTATTTACTAATCCGGCTTACCTAGATGGATATAGTGACTGGATTATCAAAAGTGACTTGGGCGAGACACATAGAAAGGGCACGCGAGCCATGTTGGGCCATATCGTTGCCGTCGGTGAACATCGTCTCGGCTACAAACTGCACGGTGTGTTTCACCTTAGATTCGGCGTCGACGATAAAAAATCAAACCAGACCCCTGTCATTCCTACTCGGATATATCTCGGATTACTAAACTCTTCAAGTGATTGGCTTAATTTGCTTTACGAAAACCGGCACGCAATAGAGGCTTTTCTTAAGTCATTTGAAACCCCCCTTTATGGCCGTAGCCATAAGGCGCAGGTCTCACATGATGCCGGTATTTCTTCGTATGAGCCTGATTTCAACCAAGCACTCTTGTCCCATGAATTAGCATCCGTGTTTACGGATGATTTAAGCTGTCGTAGCCGTAATAACTTGTCCGGGGCGATCTTGAAGATTCAGTGGATTCTTAAGACGGTTATTCACCTTTATACTGGCATGCGAGACCAAGAGGTTATGCGGTTGCCTTATGATTGTATTAATGATGAAGAAGTAAGCGCAGCCACGGTCGATGACGAAGGTGTCAAACGAGATAACTCGATGATTGTCCAAGTGATATCGACTACCACCAAGTTTACTGGGTACCATAAGGCAGCCGCTTGGCTAGCGACTGATGAGGTTTTGCGTGCAGTAGAAGTTGCTCAAAGCATTTGTCGTGGATTATCAGCATTGTTTCACGTGTCTTATGATAATATGCCTTTGTTTCTGACGCCAGCGGTCATCAATTATCCTCTAGCCAAAGTTGGCGTTGCTGAGCTAGACATCGAAAATAAGCCCACTCGCCTTAAGCAATTTGATCTCATCACCGAAGCCGATTTCTTAGAGCTCCAAGCTAGCGATCCGAAACGTGACTTTTCTTTTGAGTCGGAATTCCAGGTTGGCTCACCTTGGCCTTTCAAAACTCATCAGTTTCGTCGCTCTTTAGCTTTTTATGGCAGAAATAGTGGCTTTATTTCTTTGCCCACGCTTCGGAAGCAATTCAAACACCTGACCACTCAGATGAGTCGTTATTACGGTAATAACTTCGAGAGGCTTAAAACCATTTTTGGTTATTATGATCCAGTTACCGACGATTTCATCCTTCCCAAAAACCATATCCTGTTTGAGTATCAGGCTGGGGTTCCTATGAGTATCGCGTACGATCTTTTGGATCATGCGTTCGGCAGCGATAGCCCGATTTTCGGGGGGGCTGGAACCTATATCTCAAACCAGCGCAAAAAATTGGATCAGGGCGACATCCATATTGTTGATGTCAGGAAAGAAACTGAGAAACTGGCTGCGGAAGGCAAAATCTCCTATAAGCCAACGCTACTGGGGGCCTGTACTTACGTAGGCAACTGTGAGTTCTATCTCCTCGGCGATGCTGGCCCCTGCACTAATTGCGACGAATCCATCATTGAAAGAGATAAGCTTGAGGCAGCGATTGCCGATGATGAAGCTGATCTTGTTTTGTATGAGCCCGGTTCTGGGGAATACCAGGTGGTCAAAACTGAGCTCGACAGATTGAAAAAGTTTCACCAAAAGTTTATCGCTGTAGTGGAGGTTTAATCGATGGCAACTAATGGGGTGGATAAATGCAGGGAAGCTTTTGAGAGGCTAAAAGCCGGTGAACCTCATGTGGCCGTTCATGTGGGCCTGGATCCAACAAAAATTACGGCTGGCATCGTCAGTGTGGAGGCTGGCTTTGACCGTGGGTACCTAAAGAAAGATCGACCGAGTCATCGCGCTTTACTCGCCGACATCGAGGCTTATCGTAAAAGCTTTGGAACCGAGAGTTCTTCTAAAGCATTGCAGGTCAAACGAGCGAATGACAAGGCTGCCCAAGCGCTGTCCGATCTTGAAATCGCCCGTGGCCAGCTTTACCACGTGATGGCTCAGAATGTTCAGCTGGTAGAGCGTGTGCGAGAATTACAATTCCAGCTGGAAGCCCGCAGCAACGTCACTCAGTTGAAACCCGGAGCTAGGAAGCACCCCACTTGAGCCGTCTTGCCAAGCACGTTGCGAGGATGGGTAAAGGCACTTACACGAACCTTTGTATACTGCGCGCTTCGAAGTTGGAGTAGACATGAGTTCGTTACCAATCGATGCTGCCGTGCCAGTTCTTCTAGAAGCTCTTCAAGGACGCAACGAAGTTATTCTTGAAGCTCCTCCTGGCGCTGGCAAGACCACCCGGGTACCTCTGGCACTGCTGGACGCACCTTGGCTCGGTGGTCAGAAGATCATCATGCTTGAGCCTCGCCGTTTGGCTGCTAGGGCAGCGGCTGAGCGTTTGGCGAGTGAACTGGGTGAGAAGGTTGGTGAAACTGTCGGCTACCGCATTCGCCTTGAAAGCAAGGTAGGCCCGCGAACCCAGATTGAGGTGGTCACCGAAGGTATCCTGGCTCGCCGGCTCCAAGATGATCCTGCGCTGGATGGTGTGGGTGTGGTCATCTTCGACGAGTACCATCTACGAAATCTTGACTCCGACCTTGCACTGGCTCTGTGCCTGAGTGCCCGCGAACTGCTACGCGATGAGCCCCCGCTCAAGCTGCTCCTGATGTCCGCCACGCTGGAAGGTGCTCGCCTTTCAAAGGTGCTGAATGATGCGCCTGTGGTCACCAGTGAAGGCCGGATGTATCCGGTCTCAACGGTTTGGGGTAGTCCATATCAGCCCGGCGAGCGTATCGATGCGCGAGTCACTGATACCTGCTTGGCCGCCATCAATGACCAGCCTGGAAGCGTGTTGGTTTTCCTTCCTGGACAGGCAGAGATTCGGCGGGTGGCTGAGGCGCTCAAGGAGCAGTTGAGCAGTCGTCCAGAGGTGATCGTATGCCCGCTGTACGGCGATCTCGACCTGAACGCGCAGCGGGCTGCGATAAACCCGGCACCCAAGGGCTGCCGGAAGATTGTACTGGCCACGAACATCGCCGAGACCAGCCTGACCATCGAAGGCGTCAGGGTGGTGGTGGACAGTGGTCTCGAGCGAGTGCCGAAGTTCGATCCTCGCAGTGGAATGACCCGACTCGACACGCAGCGTATCTCGAAGGCCAGCGCTACTCAGCGAGCGGGGCGTGCAGGGCGATTGGAGCCAGGTGTCTGCTATCGCCTGTGGTCGGAGTCGCAGCACGAGCAAATGGTCGGTTACAGCACACCTGAGATCCTGCAGGCGGATCTCGCAGCTCTGGCACTCCAGTTGGCCCGGTGGGGAATGAAGCCGGAGGAGATGACCTGGCTCGACCAACCTCCATCAGCTCCCTTCGCGCAAGCCAGAGACCTGCTGAAGCGCTTAGGCGCACTCGATGATGCTGGGCAGCTCACACGACATGGATCAGCAATGAGCGAGCTTCCAGCGCATCCACGGATCGCTCACATGCTTATCAAGGGAAACGCGATGGGTCTGGATGACCTTGCATGCAACATCGCCGCGTTGCTGGGTGAGAAAGACACCCTGCGCGGAGCAGGTGCCGACCTTCACACTAGGCTGAGTGCATTGTCAGGAGAGCAACATTCGCGCCGAGGCGGTGGCTCTTTTCAGCGAGTAAAGCAGTCTGCTCGGCAGTATAGATCCCTGCTACGTGGGAGTACCGTTCACCCTGTCAGCGAGCCCGATCACCCAAGATGGGTAGGGTGCCTACTGGCATTCGCTTACCCTGACCGAATCGGTCTCCAGAGGCGGGCGAGTGCGTCTGAGTACCGTCTCTCCAATGGGCGGGCTGCTGTGTTCTCAGAGCCCGATGCTCTCACTAAACATGCATGGCTAGTAGTGGCCGATCTGGGTAGCCGGCAAGGGCAGCGCGAGGAGCGAATCTACCTAGCGAGCGATCTCGATCCCGCTTTGTTCGATGACGAGTTGGCTGACCTTGTTAGGTCAGTCGATGAGGTTGACTGGGACGAGAGGGAAGGGGTACTTAGGGCTGAGCGGCAGCTAAGGGTGGGGCAGTTGGTACTGTCCACGACACCTCTGCCTGGACTTGATGAGCAAGCTCGTTCGCTAGCCTTGGTCAACCTAGTGAGGCGCAAGGGCATCGAACTCCTGCCTTGGAGCCCTGAGTTGCGGCAGTGGCGAGCGCGGGTCGACCTGCTGCGTAAGTTGGATATCCAGAATGGCCAGACAGAAAGCAAGTGGCCCGATCTTACAGATGCCAATCTGCTGGATACGCTTGAAGATTGGCTCACGCCGTACTTGGGCAAAGTCACGAGGCTCAGCCACTTCAATCATCTGGATCTGGCTTCGATTGTCAGAAATCTTCTGCCTTGGCCGCTTCCACAGGAACTAGAGGTTCAAGCACCGCAGACGATTCAGGTGCCGTCAGGGTCGAACATTCGCATCGACTACAGCGAACAGCCACCTATTCTGGCCGTACGACTGCAGGAGCTGTTTGGGATGGCAGAAACGCCCCGCATAGCCCACGGTAAGCAACCTCTGGTTCTGCATCTTTTATCGCCAGCCCGCAGGCCTGTGCAGGTGACCCAGGATCTAGCCAATTTTTGGCGCAGCACCTATGCGGAGGTGAAGAAGGATCTTAAAGGTAGATATCCGAAGCATTTTTGGCCTGAAGACCCGTTGGTGGCAGAAGCGACTGCAAGAGCGAAGCCTAGGAAGCCCTGAGGGGCGAGCAGCTTTTTGGGCGTGCCCTGTCGGTCGGCTGTCGTGAACCAAGCCGCCGGAGGCGTCTTGGCCCGCAGGGCTTCCATCCTCACGCCTTTGGCCCTTCGGGCTGGCGCGCTCCGCTTGCTCTCCACCATGGGCCTAAGAGTAGGCGAATAGCAATTGTGAAATAGGTGCTCATTTAGCTCCATGACCGGGATAGGCGGGTCACTAAATGCCCATCTTCCGAGGCAGGGCCAACTCTTCTGGCGCTTCACCTTCTCTGAATCCAATCAGGTAAAGCACATCCCCTACAGGGAATGCTTCCACATGCGAATCCGAGGTGCCGTTGTGTACCACTGGACAGGTCGCATAGCGCAGAGTAACGCGCTGTTCGTTGAGGCGTTCGATCAAGCCTTGAAGTTCTTCAAATACCTCTAGGCGCGCTGTACTTGAGTAGTGCTCGGCGCAGTCGCGATAGTCCCGTAGATAATCAGTGAGTTCCGCGAATGCCAGTGCCTGGTCTTTGGATGGCTCGAAGGCGGGCTCGATGTAATCGCCGATGCTTTCAGCTGCAAGTTTGGCCAAGCCCCTGCCTGATTCGGGCTTCAATGCCTTCGTCATGACATATTTCTGTTCGAACTGCTCACGAACAGCGCGCAGTTGCTCCTCCGTGGGAATCGCCATCGGTTTCGAGAATGCGTCGATGTCCTGAAACTCAAAAGCAGAGGCGAGAGAGCGAAGCGTATTGAGGCTGGCCCCGGCCCCTGCTTCAACCCGCTGGATGGTTCTGGGCGTAGTCTTGGCGAGCACCGCCAGCGTCTCCTGAGACCACTGACGCAATTCGCGCAGATACCTGATCACTTGGCCCAGTTCACCTTTGCTCAGTACGCGGGTTTCAACGGTGTCAAAATTACTCATCTCGTGTCCCCTGTCTCAGTTGCTGTTCAGATGGTTCAAGTATGAGTCGGAGGCGATCCGGGCGACACGACACGAACCTGACAGTGTAATAGTGGCCAGCACTGCCGATCTGATGAGTGCAATCGGACGGAGATACCTGCACAGACTATCGCGTCTACAATGGTGATCACTGGTTTTGACGTCATAAGTAGGACGTTGAGGCTGGCAGTCAATAGTGGCATCATCTGGCCATTAATACGGAGAGGGATTTCCACATGATGCCATTCGGACTGTCCGAGGGCTGCGCTACCAGCGGTGTGCGCTCTGATGACTGAGCCCACCCTTAAGTGTCGCCATTCAGGACAGCAGGTGCCTTACCAGATCCATCAAGGTCTGGCTCCCATGTATGTGTTCCAGTTGAGCGAGCAGTGGGATACCGAGAAGCGCCATATCATGAAACAGCTGATGGCGGACATTCCTGCTGCCGCAGATGACCCCAACGTGCTTTTCGAACAATTGCCCACCTATGGATTATCAGATTTCCATTGGAGCTGGCTGGACAAGGCGTTCGCCTTCCGTAGCGATGATTACCACTGGTTCTTCCTGAGCGCACTGGGGCGGATACAGGCGACTTGCGTCATCTATCATCCCAAGGAAAGCCGCTTGGACGGGGAGCGCATTTTCTACATCGATTACGTTGCGTCCGCGTACTGGAATCGAGATCGACCGAACTACGTGAAGCAGTTTGGTAGCGTCAGCCGGATCCTGATTGCCCATGCTTCTCACTTCGCCATCAACACGCTCGGCTACCGTCCAGGCTTCTGCCTGCACTCGCTACCCACTGCGGAAGGGTACTACCGCTACTTGGGCATGATTGAGTACGACGCTGATGCTGAAAAAGAGAACCTGCGTTACTTCGAAGCACCTCCTGACATAGCTGGAAAGCTGGCAGGGGAGGCTCATCATGTCTGACTCTCCAGAAGGTCTTCCAGAGGACTTCGAGGTTTATCCATCCTCGCGGGACGCTGCAGTCGAGTTCACGGCGGCTCTTTCAAACTTGAAGAAAGCCTTGAAGCCAGCAGATGCCAAAACGCATGCTCGACCAGGTGAGGAGTATGACGACTTCATCATTCGGCTTGCCCTCAGCGCTACCAACAACAACGCGGTGCTCTATCGCAAGAATGATTCTGCGGAAGAAACCAAGATCCAAGCGTGGTTGTCGCTGATCAATGAAAAATCCAAGTTCAGCTTGCTGAGCCGGAGGATGCCTAATTTCGAGGGATTGAGCACTCAGCAACTTCGAGATATTGCCCTCCTGAGCCTGACGCCTGAGAACATCACCTCCCTGGTCGATGTCCTGGCTGAAGCATATGGAGTGCTGCTGGTGGTGGAGCCTGGCTTCAAGTCGATGAAAATGGACGGGTGTACGTTCAAGCTTTCTCAGGGTACGCCAGTTGTTGGGATAGCGCTTCGCTACAATCGCTACGATAACTTCTGGTTTACGCTCATGCACGAGCTAGCCCATATTCATATGCATTACGATTATCTCGATAATCCTATTTTGGACGACCTCGAAGAGGATAGCGATTCTGATCGTGAGATTGAGGCCAATATTATCGCGAAAGATAGTTTGGTCTCTCGCCAGTATTGGCGTATGGCCTGGAATATCCGGGCTGATAGGAAGCAATTGCTGGATGTGTGCTCTAGAGCGGAAGTGCATCCATCTATCATGGCCGGGATGATTCGCCACCAAGCTAGGAATTATAAGCTTTACCCTGAATTGCATCACTCCATGGACGTTAAGAGCGCTTTCGGGTTTGCCAATGATTAAATATGTTCCTTTTCTTAAGCTTAAACAGAATGAGATCCAAAGTGTTGGGGTGTTGGATGGAGGCATTCGTGATCAAATTGCTCCCATGTATGACATTCCCCGAACGCAAAAAGTGATGGATGAGGATGAGGTCATTGATCGCTTGAGGATCGCAGATAAAGAGCTAGGTAATGCTCTGGAAAATGGCATAAATTATAAGTTCTTTGTCGACAACTTCGATGTCGATGATAGTGTCGATCTGGGCACTGTCCCGCAGTACAGGGCCGTTCTTGCAACGCTGTCGAATTACCAAGTTATGCCAGTTCTGGCCTTTGATCGGCACCCAGATCATAACGTCGCGGCGCTTGATTTCGTCAAATCGCGACCGGGCACAGATGTCGGTATACGCCTTCAAATGATCGACATTGAAAGCTACAACCTCACAAAGAGTAACCTTCAGGCACTTTGGGCAGACTTGGTGGTCGCCAAGCCACAGACAGTAATTCTTTTGATTGATCTACGCATCATCGATGATGCAGCCGACTCCAAGAGGAAGGTGGAAAGGTTTGTGGCTAGCTTCCAAGGTGATTTTCCAGGCGCCAAAGTGGTTGTCTCTGGGTCAGTAGTGCCTGCATCTATCGCAGGGCTACTCCCGACAAACTCCAAGGCTCATATTCCTCGAGAGGAATACAAGCTGTGGCGGGCTATGAACTCAACCCCCGCCTTCAAGGAGGTGTTGTTTGGAGACTACGGCGTGGTCAGTCCGGAGTATTCAGACTTCGAGATGGAACCCGAGTTTATCAGTAGTCGGGCGGCGCCTAAGGTTTTCTACACTTATAGTGATAGCTTCTTCATTGCGCGTGGGCGACGGTTCAAAACTCACAAATTTAGGCAGTATTTTGATATTTCTGATGTGATTGTGAATGAGCCATTTTTTAGGCTGTCTACTCCGCATTATTCATATGGTGAGCAGTACATTCATGACCGCAGCTACAAGGCTCCAGCAAGGTCGAAAAAGACAGGCAACCCAGGAACGTGGATTAAAAGCTCAACCGCCGCTCACATCACTTTCGTGGTTAACAACATTTGAGCGCCTTTCGATGAGGGCGCCTTGGATTCCTGCGAGGGCGTCGTCGCGGCTCAACTGATAGCTGATCTGTTCAGCGATATCGTCACGGTTGAAAGACTTTTTGAAGACCACCTCGGGATGTGAGGTCGCAATGGCCGTCAGCTCTGCCTTCCAGAGCATGAGAAGAGCGTCTTTCTTGGAGAACATTGGATTAGTGCCGGCCTTTCGGACATAACGCAACATTGTCCGATCTCTACCTGACGTGGCCAAGATAATGCCCCAGTAGGAGGGGATCTTATCCATTGCCCAGCGTACGTGGTTTTCTGTGGTCACTAGGGTCAGTTTGGGGAACGACCTTGAGTAGAACTCTGACTGCGACAGAATGCGTCGTACGTTATCTGTCTCGCCCTTGATTTCGTAGCAATGCATCTCGCGATAGCAGGCAACTACGTCAGCAATGGCATTGCCATTATCGATGGTGAGCTCTTCGAGCACTCGAGCAGGTTTAGGCGACCGCTTCATTAGGTGGTCGACTAAAGCTGTTCGGATTTCTTTATCTCTGAGCACTCAGAGCTCCAGGCGGGCGCAAACGCAACATTTTAGCCTATGAACCCTTCAGTTGTGGAGTGCGCTTATCCAGCCTTATCAAGTTCCCGACCGACAACCCGTGGCGCCTGAGTGCTGGTTCAGATTCCATCGTTTCGAGCAGGGAGGCTTTGGGTGATAGCCTACCGGAGTGTCTTAGCTACCACCCGAGTCACCGGAGCCTCACATGATCAACCTCCATCGCTTAATCTCCAGGCTGTTTCCCGACCGCCGTCCCGATTGGGAGCAGAAGCGTGAGCGCGAGTTCATCCAGGCGGCCAACTCCTTGAAGACCCTCAAGGTGACACCAGAGGGCGGAATGTCCATCGATCCCGAAGAACTCCGAGATCAGATAATCGCGGCACGCGAGCAGTTGCAGCACCTTGTCCACCAGCCAGGAAAGCCAAGCAGGCCATTCCAACCTGTGGCAGAGAACGAGGTGGGGCAGAAGGCTTACCCCGCTGCTGAGGCCCCTGTAGAGCTGCAGGACTGTATTGAGGTGGTGGCTTGGCGTCGGCTCCATAGTGGCGCTGCTGTGCGCTACATGTGCCTCCAGTCTACGAGTACGGGGCGATTCGCTGTCGTGACCGCAAGCCTGTTCTCGGACGGCGCGCATAGTCTTCCATCTTGGATCGAAGCCAACACCGCCAAGCACGTCGCCAATGCCATACAGAACGATCATCTCCGCTGGTTGGCTACTGTGAGCGAGGCGATAGATGCTTGGGATGCAGACCTTTGATTGCCTCGAGGCGATGCTTGCCGATGCTTGTGCCTACAACTGCCATGCCTCAATAGTGTTGAAAAGCCTTTCAATCTGAGTGGGCAAGTCGGTTTGTGGGTCATGGCTATGGCTGAAAGTGTTGTCCCCAGTTACGAACTTGTCGGCGATTGTAACTTTTGAATAGGTAGTAATCTGCTTTAGTCTAGCGCCGAAAATCCGATAATGCTTGTCTCGAAAAGCTGCTGGCAAATAACTTTCAATCGTATAGCCCTCACTCACCCAGCAATATCCCGTCTTCGACTCATGTTCAGCAATGTCAGCCCAAACCTGATATTTCACGCAGTTTTGGTTAATGCATTCATCAGTGCCGTCAGCTGCGCGCTGAAAGTCTAGATCTCGATCCATAACTACTATGGAGTTCCTGTTTATACTGAATATGTCAATTAATCCTGGCGTAGCATTTGATGTGAAATGGCCGAGCATAGAGCCGCCGTAAAAAACGAAGGAGAAATCAAGATTTTCCATGGGCATGGATTTACCATGCGTCGAGCACCAGAGCGAAAGCCAGTGCAAAATGTAGATTCGATCAGACGCCCCTTCGACCCATATCACGCCGTTGGCTTGGAAAACATCGCTTGGCTTTATGCCGAGCCCTGACAGAGCCCTTGCAGGTGATGTTAATTCTGATAATGCGTAACCATTGACTTCAAATAGCTTTGTGTCTGGTACAGACCAGCTTGATATGTCGAGAAGCACAGACGAGTGCGTAGAGATGAAAAGCTGAAGGTTCTTGCGGGTGACGATTTCAGAAACCCTAGCCATCATGAGTCTCTGAAGCGTTGGATGCAGGTGGACTTCAGGCTCCTCGATGACACATATCTGGTTATCATTAACAGACTCCAGCCATCCTATTAGTCCAGCAAACGCCCGCCATCCAGACGGCAGCATCTTTATTGGGATATGGTTGTACTGACCTAAGTCATCGTTGAGGTAGACACCTAAAGTGTTCTTATCAAGAAAGCTAATTGGATTGGCATGCTTGTAGGTATGATCTTCATTCGGAGGCCTCTTATAATCTACCTGGTCGTGCCGCAATGGGTGTGGCGCGAGTCCCACGAGGTGCTTTCCATCATTATTGAGCGCATTGATGACTTTTTGAATACAAACTCCGCGCTCGTCGTGTGATGAGCGAAAACTGATTATGGCTTCTAGTTTATCTAAGACCTTTACAAGCTCTTTTGGTGGTTTTGATGATTTGCTGTAGATGCTTCCCTCGAATAGGTGTCTTTCATCTCGTGTAGTAACGGCAATGTATGTGCCAAATTCATCAATATCTAGCTTGTTAAATATTGAAGCTACCCAAGTTCCCTTGTCAAAGTAGATGATGGATGTCGCCACTGTAGTGGATCGCATATTTTCACGAGCAATGGTTTTTATAATCTCAACATCCTTGAGTGCGCGCACCATATCTAGCACAGTTGACTTGCCGCCGCCGTTGGGGCCAACGAAAATATTAACCTTTGAAGCTTTGACTTGTGGAACATCACGCGGATTGAGGGAGTTGGTCTGCATGATGTTGTTGAGGCAGAGTGTTCGAAGCCCCAACAGACCAAAGCTTTTAATATGCAAGATCGTATTCCTTTACTAACTGATTTTGGTAGAAGCACTCATTAAACATTTTCTAAAAATGAGCCTCCGAGCGGTGCAGGCTTCACGCTCGTATTGTACCTAGAGAGACTGAAGGAGAGGTGCTGGCAGGAGTTGTACTCGCCGGCACCGGCAGCTTGCACACTGGTGGGTTATCCACGAGATACAGGAAGAAACAGTATGAGTTGTGGTGAGGTTTACGGAAACCAAGGCCCCCAGGTCGGCGGGTTATCCACGATATCGATGGACGTACTGAGCTCGTCTTGCATGTGTTCGAAGACACTGTCGAGTTTGGGATGGGCTTTCGATTCTCTCAATGTCGTCACCAGTTGCAACAGCTCACGGCCCTGAGATAAGGGCATTTGAACGTCGCAGTACACTGTGTCGTCATCGTTCTACATTCCCATCGGGAAATCCTCGCAGTAGGATCTTGGTCTTCTGTTCCTACGACCTGGCGTTGGGCCGTGCCCCTTCGGGGAGGGGCTGTCGTAAACCGAGCCTTGGCGCAAGCGCCGGCCTCTCGGCCCTTCGGGCTTCCATCCCACACGCCTGCGCGCTCCGCTTGTCGGAGGCTCCGGCACATTATTCGGTCGCAGCGCACGAAGAGGCTGAATGCGGCGGGAGGCCAATCGGTGCAAAGCATCTTGCGACTTAGCCATGCTCCACTGAGAGCCACCCTCATCATGTCGCCTCATTATCTGGCATCCATTTTTTTCAGGACGGTGTTAAACGCGTTTTTAATTCCATAGCTCCTTTTTTACCCGAGCCAGTCAGATACCATCTTTTCTGATTTTTTGCATTTACTCCACGTCTTACAAAATTCATTTCCTGTAGGGCAATCAAAGCTTCGTTGACAAGTTCAAGTTTCAATTCAAGCTCTTGAGCTAGACCTGTAGCCGACCTCATTGTATAAGGGCCATCAAGGAGGTGGATAAGAACTTGCTTTGTTGTATGGTCTAATCCGGCAAAAAACTCTTGATCTTTTGAACTTAGTGGCCCCGCTTCTGGTTCCATAGAACTCTCAGTTGCTTCCAATGCGGACTCCGCCTTGGTCTCTGCGGCTTCAACTTTCTCCTTCACCTCTCTAAGCTCTTTTATTACATTAGCACTCATTAGGCGAATGAATTTTTGGGCGGATATCGATGCTATTAGGCAGAACCCAATGAGGATGAGATATTTAGTAGAGTCAAGCTCGCTATTGCTCAGAATCTCTTGAAGCAAAGTGCTGGATATAGTGTTGAAAAACAGAGGAACCATAAGCGCAGCGCAGATGCCCAGCAAAACGTTTTTCCCTACGTCCCATCCCCAGCTTCCACCGTAAAGCAGATGGCCAGCGAAACCTCCAACCGCACCAGTGCCAACGAGCGTCCATAAAACCAATGCGAGCATTTTGCCCTCCTTGCGAATTTTTCGTTTTGTAGTGGCTTATTGGCATAGTGCTTGAGGTGCTGATCTTGATACAACCCATCGCGTGGATGGAGTAATGGAATCAGTCAAGGAAAATGGGCGATTATGGCGAGTCGCCTGCCGGGAAGGGGGGCCGTGAACTGAGGCACAGACGAGTCAAACTCAGCCCTCCGGGCGCTCATCCCGCTCGCCTGCGCGCTCCGCTTGCCATTCCTGCCAGGCACGTGATCACCTGCCTTCGGTTCGAGCGGTTGCACAAGCTGTGCTACACCCATACTTCAATGGACTCATCGCTTTCGCAGCTGAGGGTCGGTATTCCCCCTCTGATAGTTCAAGCTTCGAAAAAAGCACGGCAGGCGTTCATCAAAGCAGTTGCGTCATTCAAAGCTCGGTGCTGCCCGGTTGTTGGCAATAGGCGGTAAATGTCACTAGCCGCCTCCCTACCCACAAACACCTCCAAAGGCTTCAACTCGAAGGTAGGTATCAGATCTGCTGCCTCGTAGAGCACATCGAGCCAAAAAACGTCCTGAGGTGAATCACTGCAAAGCACCTGGCCTGAAAACAGCTGATTCATATTTCTCGCCACAGCCACTGGGGTATCACCTTCCTGATGTAACTGATCTTGAGTGAGACCGTGCATGTCTTGTGCATCAAACGACCAGTGCGTCCAATAACGGGCCGGCTTGATCAGCGAGTTGAAGGAGGTCTCAGCCGACACGACGGCTACCTCGATAGGATAACTGTCAGGAGCTATTCCAGAGGCTTCAAAATCGATGAAAAAAGAAGACCGTTCCATCTCGTTGCTCCTGTTTGAGGTTGCGATTTTCAGCGGCTACAACGAATGCTTATATGTCTGCGCCGCCACCGCTCGAACCAACCGTTCTAGCTGTTAGCAGCCTTTGCAACTCGGTGATTTTGCAGCTGCTGCATCTCACGCTCCCATTCAGTCAGGAATTTATCCCAGTCTGCGGCGTAGGGCCCATCAGTAACTCTGGTTGATCCGATGCTCGCTTGCAGAAAGCGTTCTCGCCAGGGCTGCGGAATAGTCTGCTCCAAGATAATGTCGATTCCGGAGTTATGACGCATCACCGAGACAGAGTTACGAACCTCAATGAGTTCGAGTGGCTTACCGCTACATGAGTAGTCGTTTCGCTCTCGGTCGTCGAGATCATCGAGGATGGCAAGGAGCTCGGATGCTGTGGGATCGCCAGGACGGAGGCATGCAAGCGCCCACAGAGTCCTTCGCCTAGCGCCCTCAAGCTGACGGAGTTCATCGTCGGTCATTTCAGCCGCATCCTTGTTGATTTGATATCGGGCAGTAGTAGCTATGGCGTGCCGCCTGCGGCGGAAGGCTGGCGAGAACTGAGCCACGGCTGCGCCGCGTCTCAGCCCGTTGGGCGCTCATCCTGTACGCCTGCGCGCTCCGCTTGCCCGATACTCGCTAGGAAAGGAAAGTCTGGCGCAGCGATCCTGAAGCCGGGGCGGGTGTAAGCGTGCCCTACGTACAGGATTATTACTTATGGAGCTTACTGAAGCGACTCGATAGCACTGCAGCTTCGGTAGTTTCCCAAGCTTCAGGATCAGACGTAGCGTTGAACATCACCCAGGCCCTCCACAGGAAAAAAGCGGCAACCAAGCTCGACTCAATTACTGCAAATACCGTAGTGGTATACATATAATCTGAATTTTCTCCAAACAAGAAAAGCACTGGAAATATCGAGGCGATCCAACCGGCGACGAAAGTTAGGCAAAATGCTATGGCTGCAGTGACCGTCAGGAAAAGTGGGACTTGATATCTATACTGGGTTGCAAATGATTTCTCGCCGTTTTGCTTCGCTAGGCCGTACAAAATTCCTGTGTTTTTTTCTTTGTCATTATTTCTTTTAAACAAGCCATACAAAGTTACACTCTCGCCGACCGCCAACTCTTCGTAAAGCTTGTTCGACACTTGCAAATTCGGGATAACTGCACCGTCAATGCTGACTTTAGCTTTATGTCCGCCGTTCATTCGATCAACAGATCGAACGTAGTCAACTTTTCCTGAAACCTTCACGCAATCGAACTTCATCACTCACTATCCCTGCCTTCGCTCAAAAAAGTGGATCTGGTTCTTGCCAAGACGTCGCTCAGCGACCATTGCAGGCGGGCTCACGCGGGCCATGAACGTCGGACTTGATGAGCGCGTCTCCCATCGAGACGTCCCTGGCCGTGTCTTAGGTGCTGCTCTCATGACCAATCCATCATCAATCCAAACATCCCGCCGCTATGATCAAACGGCTGCTTGGCAAACCATATATCACGATAATATCACTATGGTCTGTTTATCGAAACACGCTTGCCGTGGCTCTATCCTCAGTTTTGAGGATCCGACTCATGCATCTGAAAGAAGCGCTGGCAGGAGCATTGCGTGGAGCTCGTGCTCATCAGGGGTTGAGTTACGAAGAGTTGGCGGGGGCAACGCACAGAACGTACGTGGGGAAGCTTGAGCAGGCCCGAGCGAATGCGACGTTGGAGAAACTGGACGAGATCGCTGACTACCTAGGCCTCGATCTTTTGACTATGGTCACTCTCGCCATTGCTGCGCAGGGTGACGAACTTCCATCCGAGGCTTTGCAACGTGCTGCCTTGCGAATCAGGGAATTCGAGATGTCCGGAGGGTGGCAGTTAGTAGAGGAGCAATTCAGTGATGGAAAGCTCATCAAGCGCTCCCAGGGAAAGCCTAAGCAACCGCTTAATGCGGAATACGTTCGAGCCATGAAAGCGCAAGGTTTGGACAGAAAAACAATCGCTGAAAAGCTCGGCGTTGCGCGAAGCACTGTCCAAAAATACTGGAATACCTGAGCCAAGTTGAGCTGGGGTCATGCACTCCGAGATGGCCGAGCCACGGCTGAACAGTTACGGTAGGCGTGACGCTGAATCAATATCAAAATCTCTCGATATCTGACCCGGTGAGAGGCCATGCCCTCAAGCCAGAAGGAAGCTCGCATGGACGACGCTGCAAGGTTTACTTTTTACGAGAAGATTTATTTCTATGAGCTAGAGCGTAAAGAAAAGCTCATTTCCAGGCTCAATCTTCCCCTTGCTATCTTAGGTGTATTGCTCTCATTTTTATCCTATATGCTGGCCAAAGCACCTAGCTCCGAGGACGGTTTTGCAGGCGTTTCATTTTGGATTTTTTACCTTTCTGCGGTTTTTTGCCTGCTTTGTGGAGCATATTATTTTCGCTCGTCATGGCAACTGCGCGACTTCGACAGAGGGCTTCCAACCTTGTCTGAGCTGGAAAGGTATCGGGCCGATGCGACGGCTCATTTTGCGGTTCACGGTGAAAATGACGATGACGCGGAAACCTACTTCAAGACGATCATTTTGAGCTACTACATTGAAGGCGCGACCGTTAACACGGTGAACAACGATAAACGTGGTGCAAAACTTGTTTCCTTAGCAAATTACGTAACCCTCACCATGATTCTCTCGGTGTTGTCGTTCGTGCCGTTCTACACCCACCAGCAGGAGCTAAACCAGCATGAGCAATCAAAAACCGCCTCCGCCACCGCCCCCTCCAATGCGCTTCGTTAAAGATCACGGAAAAGACCTTCCGAAATCTCCACCGCCGCCTCCGCCGCCAAAAAAATGATTTACGGGGCACAGGTTTCAACAGCCTGATGCCCCTTTGCCCATTGGGCAGAAACGAATGTCAAAATCTGACCGAGTCTCCGATTGATGAAAAATGTCAGGCTAATACGACATGGAGAGAGCGCTGCGAACGCAGGCCAAGCCACTTTGGATCACGCGACCATTCCTCTCACTCCGAAAGGATTTGAGCAAGCGCACCTGGTGGCTCTGTCGTTCAACCATCCTCCGGCTCTGATCGTTGCCTCGCCTTTCACCCGAGCGCACTCAACCGCTATGGCGACCGCAGCGGTGTATCCTAATATCCTTTTTGAAACTTGGCCCATCCAAGAATTCACTTACCTTGAACCCACGCGGTGCACTGGCACAACCGTCGCTGATCGGCGCGAATGGGTGGAGGCGTATTGGGCCAAGGCAGACCCGGCGTTCACGGACGGTGAAGGCGTAGAGTCATTCCTAGATTTTATATCTCGAGCCCGGTCTTTCCTGAAGCGTCTTGCTGAACATCCCGCTCAGGACATCGTTGCGTACTCTCATGGCCAGTTCATTAACGCTGTAGCCTGGCTGATTGAGCGCAAACCGCTCGGCATTGACGGCGGAGCTATGGTGGACTGGCGTGAGTATGAGATCGCGAACCACGTGCCCAATTGCGGTGAGTGCCTGCTTTCGAAAGATCCCGACGAAGCCGGTTGGAAAGTAAGCCGGTCAGCCCCGAAGGAGCCACGTATGGATTCCATTTGGCGCGTGCCGGGCAGAGCTTATCAAGTCGCTCGTGATCCTGAGCGCCTGCTCATTGAAGAGCGCGCCGAAGCTCTCTCAGCTGCGGGCTATCCACTGCCGAATGATGATCCGGCTATGTACGCTGAGCAAAGGCTGAAAGAGGCCAGAGCGGCAGCGCATTCATCCCAGGTAGGTAGCATCAGCGAAAGCACTGCGGCGGAGCTCTCAGCGAGAGAGGTATGCCAGGTATTGCGAGAGGTCACCTTCGAGCGACGGACGATTACCAAGGTGAGTCAGGCGTCTTGGGATGAGATTTATGCGGGCCATTTCGTGGTGAGCGTCGATGGTTGGCGGCTATCGATCTACAACGACTGTGACACGCTCGACTACTGCGAAGAGTGCATCAGCTCTGATGGGCGACGCTGGTCGTTTGACTCTGGAGATCGCTTTGGTACTGACCCGATAGCGTTGCTCAGCACTTGGGAACATCAGACGCTTGAGCGTCTCCTGAAAGCGCTCTAGGGAGCCAAGTTCGAGCGGGCCTCTACGAGGACGGCTGTCGTAAACCAAGCCTCGATGTTGCCGAGTCTTGGCCCTGTGGGCTTCCATCCTCCCGCCTGCGCGCTCCGCTTGCTACTGACCCGACGTCACCCTTCCAAGAGATTTGTAGCCCAATAGCCTCGTCGCAATTTGAACGTGCTGCTTGGATGGAAGTGAGTTGTGCTGGGCCTGTCCCCCCGCAGCCCGCTGATGGACAGTTCTAGGGGACGGAGACGATAAAGGTTAAAGGGAGCCCCCTGTCGAAACGTCCTTTTCCTTACTCAGCGGCGAAAGAGACGGTCTAGAACCAGCAGTGCAATTGCACCAATCGCGATTACAGCAACTGGCTTCTCTTTGACGAATGTAGATACGCTGTCCAGCGCATCGCCATAGGTTTGGGTCAGCTGACCAGCAGCTTGACGTCCAGCACCTTCAGCTTCCAGCTTCGAATCACCAAACAGTTTTCCGACTGCGCTCTGCGCTTTGCCGGCAACCTTTTCTACAACGCCTTCAACTTGTTCGCTCTTCATGATTCACCAAACCTTCGTGTGTGATTGAGTAACCCAGAAAAACCTGGGCTTGAAGCAACCTGCACAGAGTTAGGGGAACGGGCGTAATGATTAGTTCAAAGTTGATGAGCCTCAGGATTTGTCCGCGAGACACCTAACCATTTCTTATGCTGCGCTATGCTGAGCGGCCCTGAAGGAGATCACCCCAATGCCAAAGGAATACTCATTGTCAGATGTGCTGGAAAGGATGTACGAAAACCAACTCGCCCTTGAGGCTGCTCTCATGGAGTTGACCCTCCACGTAGAAGCCCACGGACATGCGGATGTAGGAAATAACGTCCGTGGTGCTCTGGAGACAATCGGCGAGAACGCCGGCCACATCAAGCAAGGTCTAGCGCGCTTCAAAAAGCTCCCATGAAGCGGCCACTATTTGATTTTGATCTCAAACGAGACTCCCGCCAACACTACGTCATAGGGAAATGGCTCATCCGCCATTTAGCCGATAGCCTAGTTTTCAATAGGTATCTACTCGCCCGAAAGCGCCCTCAAAGGGCGATTTTTTGTACCCATCGCTACGCGGTATCCAGGCGACATGCTTCGGTTAGCCACTCTCGGAATGCAACGATTTTGGGGGAGTTTCTCTGCGTGTGCCTGTAACAGAGGAAGTGAATTTCGCGCATCACAGATCGACAATCTTCAATGCGATATTTGACCAGACTGCCGTTGGCCAACTCCTGCTGGGAGAAGCGTACGCTCTCGAGTGCTAATCCCAATCCGTCGACTGCAGCAGCTAAAGCTAAAGCGCCACGGTCGAATGAGGGACGATGCATGATCGCGGGTATCGGCTTTCCATGCTGACGGAAATAGTCTTGCCACGAGAGAGGGTTTAGTTGTGATTCGATAAGCGGGATGGAACCCAACTCGTCGAACCTGATTTCTGTTCGACCACCCAGCAGCAACGGTGCACCAAGCGGGCAGCACTCTTCGCCCCCCAGGCTTTGAACACAAATATCAGAGCTCTTAAGTGCCGCTCCGTAAGCGATCACCACGTCCAGCTCTGTATGCTTATGCAAATCTATGGGCGTGGCGCTGGATGATAGCTGGATCGTGAACTGAGGGTTTTTGGCAAAAAAATCGGGTAGCCGTGGGCCAAGCCATTTGCTGGCAAAGCTTGGCGAGCAGTGAACCGATAGCTTCTCCGTTTCAGCGAAGGGACGGAGCTCCACGCAAATCTGATCGACCGCATTGAAAGCCGGCTGGATGACATTGAATAGCCTCCGTCCCTGATTGTTTAGCTCAAGATGCCGACTATGGCGAATGAACAACGGAAAGCCGAAAAAACCTTCAAGACTTTTGATTTGGTGACTGACTGCAGATGGCGTTTGGTGTAGCTCAGCCGCAGCAACACTGAAATTGCCGTGTCTTGCAGCCGCCTCAAAGGCTCTGAGTGCTACCAGGCTAGGTCGATTACTCATTATTTTTATCCTGTGAAATTATTTCACAGCTCAATGAAATAGCATCGTTTGTCGCCGGTTGCAAGGTTTGTGAAGGTGCAGTCTCAACCGAACCAATGGCGGATGCCTACATGAATATCAGCGTTAAACAACCAGACAGCACACTGACCAAACCTAAAAACCGAATCTCCATTTATCAGCCCGAACAAGAGGGCTTGATCTACCCAGAAGTACCTGAATTCGAAACCTACGCCGAGCAACGCAAGCACCTGAAAGAGCGCCTTGTCGCGGCATGCCGTGCGTTCGCTTTGCAAGGCTACGACTACGGTTTTGCAGGTCACCTCACCGTACGGGATCCGGAGTTTCCGGAGCTGTATTGGACGAACCCAATGTGCGTCCACTTCTCACAGGTCAAAGTTTCCAACCTGATCCTGGCTGACCATCATGGCAAAATCGTAGAGGGTGAGTACGCCATCAACCGTGCCGGTTTTGTGCTGCACGCCAACGTTCATGAGGCTCACCCGCACATTGTTGCAATGTGTCATGCCCATACCGTTTACGGGGGCGCATGGGCGAGCACCGGCTTGCCGCTGGAGCCGATCACCCAAGACGCTGCAGCGTTTTTTGAAGATCAGTTGGTAATCACCGCCGAGGCAGGTGCCGTAGCGGTCAAGACTGATTCCGGCAAATCCATTGCCTCTCTTTTCGGCAAACATAAAGCCATCCTGCACCAAAACCACGGTTTGCTGACTGCGAGCAGTCACAGCATCGAAAGTGCCGCATTTTGGTTCATTGCGCTTGAACGCTGCTGCCAGCAACAGTTGATGGTTGCAGCTACGGGCATCAAGCCGAAACTCGTAACTGACGAGCGCGCCCGCTTCAGTCGTGAAAACGTCGGCAGCGACTACATCGGCTGGCTTCACTTCCAGCCTATCTGGGGGCAACTGCTGCAAACCCAGCCAGACATGCTCGACTGATGGATTTCGTGCGGTAAGTTTCTGAAATATACGACGCCCCTTGCTGTGCTTGAATACCCGGCAAGGGGTGAGACGCGAGCCTTATAAATTTAACAATGCTTGGAGGCGTCCTCATGAGTACCATTGCCGACCGTGCCCGGCCACTACCAGGAATACTGATAAACGCGGAAGACCTCATCTATAAAAAGGTGACGTACCGCCTCATCCCCTTTCTGTTCCTTTGCTATGTATGCTCCTACCTCAATCGTATCAATGTGAGTTTTGCCAAGCTGCAAATGGCTCAAGACCTCGCCTGGAGCGACGCTGTATATGGCCTCGGCGCAGGGATGTTTTTCATCGGCTATTTTGCCTTTGAGATTCCGAGCAACATCATCATGTACAAAGTCGGAGCTCGACGCTGGATTGCCAGGATCATGGTGACCTGGGGCGTGATCTCCGCAGCCATGATGTTCGTCAACACACCAATGCAGTTCTACGTCATGCGGTTTCTTCTGGGCGTAGCTGAAGCCGGTTTTTTCCCGGCAATCCTCCTCTACATCTCTCAGTGGTTTCCATCATCCAGAGGCGCTAAGGTCACCGCGCTTTTCATGGCCGCAATTCCCATGTCCGGTGTCATCGGTGCGCCGTTTTCCGGGTGGATCATGCATTCACTGAGTGGCGTGCAGAATCTTGCTGGCTGGCAGTGGTTGTTCATACTCGAAGGGATTCCAACCATTGTCGTGG
Organism: Pseudomonas sp. F8002; assembly: GCF_013385495.1. NCBI lineage: Bacteria > Pseudomonadati > Pseudomonadota > Gammaproteobacteria > Pseudomonadales > Pseudomonadaceae > Pseudomonas > Pseudomonas sp. F8002. The sequence continues at coordinate 182,760 of NZ_JACAPW010000011.1, forward strand.
GTATTTGCGCTTACTTTTACCTCACCGACCGAATTGAGGATGCACACTGGCTAGGGGAAAAGGATAAGAAAGTCCTACGTCACAACATCGATATGGAGTCCAGCGGGAAGCACCTTCACCGGATGATTGACGGACTCTCCGATCCAAAGATTTGGTTGTTAAGCGTGATCTATTTGTTTTTCACGATGGGCTTGTACGGCGTCAGCTTCTGGCTGCCTACGCTCATCCAGGCGTCCGGTGTGGCTGACTCGATGCACTTGGGGCTGCTGACGGCGATCCCTTATGCCTGCGCGGTGGTTACGATGGTTCTGGTAGGTCGAAGCTCGGATAGATTCAAAGAGCGTCGTTGGCACCTGGCTATCCCTGGAGTCCTGGCAGCAACCGGTTTCCTGATCAGCGCATCGTTTCAGTCGAACCTGATGATCAGTCTTCCCGCCCTGTGTTTGGCCACGATGGGCGTAATGACGACGATCTCCCAGTTCTGGACATTACCACCGGCAATTCTGACGGGTGCGGCAGCTGCTACAGGCATTGCGTTGGCAAACTCAATAGGCAGCGCTTCAGGCTTCATAAGTCCTTATGCCATGGGCACCATCAATGCTGCCACTCATAGCACATCATCCGGGATCATATTGCTCTCAGCCGTCCTGGTTGGTGGTTGTTTGCTCGTATTTTTAGTTCCCAAACATCTATTGACCTATAAGTAGGATAAAGAGCCCTCAAGAAGAGGGCTTTTTACTTCCAAGAATTGCTGATCCGTTATCAACCTAGAATCTAAGTAGCGTTCTCAACAATAAAAAAGGAAATTAAAATGCGTGAAATTAAACTTTTAGCCTTATGTGGGAGCCTCCGACAAGGATCTAATCACGCGACCATCCTCCGTACCATAGGCACTGAGCTGCTACCGCCACAGGTTTCCCTACGTACTCATTCTTTGCACGACATCCCCCTTTATGACAGAGATCTCGACGAGGGAGACCTACCGACTTCTGTGAGAGATTTGCGTCAGGCGATAACGGAAGCAGACGGTGTGCTGATCGCCACTCCGGAAATAAGCTATGGAATGTCAGGCGTCATAAAGAACGCTTTAGATTGGCTGTCTAGCCATCCTTCGCTTCACCCATTCAAGGGTAAGCCTGTGATGACGCTCACCGGATCTCCAACCTTTACAGGTGGTGCGCGTGCACAGTTACAGCTCAGTGAGTCACTCTGGGCAATTGAAGCAACCCCGGTAGCCTATCCACAAATTGTCATCACCAACACGGATTCAAAAATCTTTGAGGGTCGTCTAGCCGACGAGGCCACCCGGCAGTTTTTGGCAGAAGGTATGCTAGCGATGGAGGAAATGATCCGTTTGGAAGATCTCTCCAAATTGCCGTTTGCTTGGGCATAGGGTGTCGTGGAGAACCAGGACGGTCGTTCCGATGCTCAAGCTGCAATGAACAGCCCACGGGCGACTGTCAGCCTCCAGCGGTTTAACGGCGATCACTACTCAACAAGCTGACGTCCCAAGGAGCACCGTTCTAAAAATGCGGGGCGCTTCTTCAAGCACAAAAAAGCCGACTTGTTGGATGTTCGTGCTGTCACGAAATCTTCTAACAAATCGGCTTTTCAACATCGTCATTCCATGACGCAAAATGCGTAGGCGTTCTCTAAAGGTCGAGGACTAGAGTGCCGCTGGCCGCTCGAGAAACGCAGCAGGTGAGAAAATCAGGTCGCTCACTGTCATCAAGTATGAAGTCCTGGTGGTCAACAATGCCCGCCAGGTAGCGCACCTTGCATGTCCCACACAACCCAGATTGGCAAGACGTTTCCACCGGATAACCAGCGCTGTTTAGTACCTCTGCCAGGCTTTGGTCGGGCGCAACTTCCAGCCGCACCCCTGTGCTGGCTATCTCGGCAATAAATCCACCGACAATCGAGCAGTCATCGGTATCCTTCTTGACGGGTGCCTTGAAGTGCTCGAAATGTACCGATCCACTTGGCCAGTGTTCCGATGCGTCCTTGCAGGCCTGCATGAATCCTCCTGGCCCACAATAGTAGAGATCGCACGCGCCCTCGGGACTCTTCAGGATCGAAGGAATATCGAGCTTATTACTAGGGTCTCCACCATCAAAATGGAAACTAACGCGCCCAGACTTCGCCAAGCCTTCGAGCTCGGATTTAAAAGCTGCGTATTCCGGCCCTTTTGCGCAGTAGTACATCTCGTATGGGATGTTTTGCGCTTCTAACTGGTGGGCCATCGACTTCATCGGGGTCACCCCGATGCCTCCAGCAAGAAGAACGACCTTGGTGGAGCCTGGGTGCAACTCGAAATTATTCCGGGGCACGCTCACGCGTACCCTGTCACCCACCTTGATACTTTCATGAACAGCCGCAGATCCGCCACGACCATTAGGATCCTTCAATACCGCAATCATGTAGCGATGGCGCTCTGATGGAGAATTGCAGAGCGAATATTGACGAACGACGCCAGAGCCGACATGAATATCGATGTGCGCGCCAGCAGTGAAGGGTGGCAAATCAATGCCGTCTGGGGAGACAAACTCATACGAGTTTACGCCATTCGCTTCCATCCTGATTTGTTTGACCACCAGTTCCAGATGCGTTACGGCAGTGTTATCTACAATTGCGTTCATACCTCACCTCGGCGATGCGCTTACAGCTCCCGAAATACTTGCTATCTCGGGAGTTGATGTGGGCCTTTTTGTTATTTTTTAAAGCTTTGCTCAAGCTGTTCGAGTCGCTCTTTGACGAATGTGGCCCGCTCCTGCCCCTTCAACTGATCAGCCTCGGTGAGGATTGCTACTGTTTCCTTGGCTAAACGGCGGCGGTTAGCAACCTCTTGCTCCACCGTGTCAGCGATGGGCATCTCAAAAACGTTGCCTGTGCAGTAGCTGTTGGGAGCCCCGTTCATGGAGCGCAGCCACTCCGCAAAACCATGGGCACCTGCTGCAGGGTTGGTTCCGCGAACAGCGTCACGTAGCATTTTGCGGAACGCATAGACACCGGCATCGAACTTGGTGGGGTTTTCTAGCTTGTGCACAGCGATAGGTCGCTGCGAGATAATCGCTTCATAATCACCAGGGGCGTATTGGGCGTCCTTGTAGATCTCGCGTTCACGGTGATTAGCCGGGATCGGGGGCAGGTCGTCAAGCTTGTATTTACCGAAGCGTTCAGGCCGACGCATAGCAACCTGGCCTTCAAGAAAGTCGATGGTCTCGTAACCGACCATGCTTTTATCACCAATGCCTCGGGTGTCGATACCTGGGCCCATGACGCGCCACCCCATCATCTTGCTATTCTCGTCATCGACTGGAACTGTCCAGCGAACGATATGGAAACGACTGAAGAGCTTTTTCGCCGAGCCATCTTCGGAGGTGTATGCGTGCAAACTCAGGTTGGGCAGTACCTGATGCTGAATGCGCAGGAACATCCTGTCGTCGTTAACTCGACGTGCGCCGGCGCAGGCAAGACTGCGACCTTGGTGAACTGGGATGAACTGCATGTCTGGTGCAACCTCCATCGACGCTGCGCCGACCTCATCGAAGGTTGTGCCCTGGAAGTTTTTGTTCACCACGTTTTTGGCTGAGTGCAAAGCTGTAGGGTGGAAATTGTCTGCCGCGTTGTCTTGAACCTGCATCCAGTTGCAATGCTGGAAGTTGCTGTAGGGAACCAGTTCGTCCCCTTCAGCGACGGTAAAGTTTTCTTCCCATTCAGGAAATGGCGGCTCTTCGTCTGGTGGGCCCATATAAGCGAACACCAATCCGTGGCGTTCGAATGCCTTGTACGCACCTTGACGAATCGAACAGGCGTATTTTTCTGCCTCTTTTTCCTCACCGGCAGGAAAAGGAACATGGAGGCAGGCACCATCCACGTCAAACACCATACCGTGGTAACAACACTTGATGCCGCGCTCCTGGATTGCACCATATTCCAAAGATGCGCCTCGGTGGCAGCAGTGGGCATGCAGCACACCTATCTGGCCGCTGCCATCACGAAATGCCACGAGCTCTTCGCCAAGAATCTTCATGAAGCGCGGTGTGTCGGTCAACTCAAGTGACATACATACCGGATGCCAGAAACGGCGCAGATATTCTCCCATTGGAGTACCAGGCCCAGTTTCAGTCAACTCAGGATCATGTCTCGGTACATTGTTGGTGTGATAACCACCATAGGCGATAAGCTTTTTGGCAATCGTTGCGCCAGCGCCACTCGATTGTTTGGCTTCGTGCTGTTCGAATTTCTCGGTCATGACCATATCTCCATTCTTATTTTGTCTTTAGAACCCAGGCTACGGAACTCTGTATACATATTATTTGAGCGTTTTGGTGCCATTGTTTATGTGTTTTAGGGGGATCTATTACCTCGTCGATATAACAATTTGTCAGTTGTGCGCTTTATCAACCAAGGCTGAGGCCTTGATCCAGGGCATCATCGCCCGGAGCTGCTCGCCCACAATTTCAATTGGATGGTGCTTCAGTTGATTCCGGCGTGCAGTTAACAGGGAGTTACCAGCCTTACTTTCCAGGATGAACTGTTTCGCGTACGAGCCATCTTGAATGAACGCAAGAACCTCTCGCATGGCTTGCTTGGTTTCAGCGTTCACAATCTTCGGCCCGGAGACGTATTCGCCAAACTCAGCATTGTTGGAAATGCTGTAGTTCATGTTGGAGATACCGCCCTCGTATAGCAGGTCAACAATCAGTTTCAGCTCATGGAGGCACTCGAAGTAAGCGAGCTCCGGGGAGTAACCAGCTTCGACCAAGACCTCAAAACCGCCTTTGATGAGCTCTACTGCACCGCCACACAAAACAACCTGCTCACCAAAAAGATCGGTTTCGGTTTCTTCTCGGAAATCGGTTTCGATGATTCCGGCCTTGCCGCAACCAATGGCTGAGGCATACGCGAGTGCCAGATCTTTGGCTAACTCAGAGACATTCTGAGAGATGGCGATCAGCGCTGGCACGCCGCCGCCTGCTGCAAACGTAGAGCGCACGGTGTGCCCAGGTGCTTTAGGCGCGACCATGAACACGTCGAGGTCAACCCGTGGCGTCACTTGGCCATAGTGAACGTTGAAACCATGAGCAAAGACCAATGCCGCCCCTTTACGAATGGCTGGCTCGACCTCTTCGATGTAGACCTGGGCAATGGATTCGTCAGGAATGAGCATGGCTACTAGATCTGCACCACTCACGGCCTCGCCGACCTCCATGACCGACAGCCCGGAAGCCGCAGCCTTCGCCCAGGACGCACCTCCTGCACGAAGGCCAACGACGACGTCGATGCCACTGTCGCGCAAGTTCAGTGCCTGAGCATGGCCTTGCGATCCATAGCCGATAACTGCGACGCGCCGGCTTTCTAGCAGAGCTAGATCTGTGTCTTTGTCGTAAAACACTTTCATTGGAAATCCTCGTCCGCCTTCTATATTCTATATACCGAGTTCTGTATACAGATGTCTCATTCTTGGCCTGGCTCCCATGATTGTCAAGCCACCCCGTTGGAATCATTTTGGAGAACGTGGACAATGACCGTCGCAATCAAGCCACTGAAGGCCCCACTGAACGCCATGACTACGAAGCTGCAGAGAATTCAAGCGCGCCCGGACTATGTGGAGGAGGTCTACAAGGCTCTTCTAGACGCGATCAGTGACGGAACCATGGCGCCCGGGGTTCGGTTCACCCAAGAAGAGATCGCAGAGCAAATGCATGTCTCTCGATCTCCGGTGCTTCAAGCCATTCGGCTGTTGAAAAAGGACGGGTTAGTTCAGGACGCTCCTGGCAAAGGGGTACTGGTTACTCCGTTAACTGTTGCTTCAATCAGTAACCTCTACCTGATAAGGGGCGCTTTGGATAACCTCGCAGCCAAAATGGCGGCTGAAAACCGCCATCAAATGGATCCGAGGATTATTGAGAGCGGTCGGCTGGTTGCAAAGGGTAAAGACCTCAAAGCAATGATTGATGCGGATGTCGCATTTCATTACGACATCTACGCCGCTTCGGGAAATCCACTGATAGCTGAGAGCGCTCAGGTCTATTGGGTGCATCTGCGTAGAGCTATGGGAACAGTGTTGCAATCCTCGGCATCTCAGCGTCAATCAATCTGGGATGAGCATGAGGCAATCGCCAAGGCAATTGCTGAAGGCGATTCGAAAAAGGCTGGCGAACTGTCTGATGTACACACTAGGAAAGCGCGTGAGTACCTTGCCTCACGACTTGATGAGTATTTGGAGCAACGAGACCAGTGAGCTCGATAGCTCCTTTGAGCTAGCCACTTTCGTTTAGCCGTCAACGTCATCAGCCCCGGCACACGCCCAGCAGGCTTTTATGGAAACTGCTGCGTACCGTCCTGTACGCAAATTGCCACCGAGTGAGCCGAGCAAGGTCTAGCCGAATTGACCACTCAAAATAATCAACTAATTATGTGAGTTATCCGGCCCATGGCCTCTGTTCTGAATGTGATCCTGCCCGTCTTTTCACTTATTCTTGCTGGCTTCGCTTGTAGACGCCTTGGTCTTCTAGGCCCTAATGCTGCTTCGGAAATCAATCGAATGGTGGTTTGGCTATGCCTCCCGTCGTTACTGTTCGAAGCTATGGCTACCGTCGTATGGGAGCAAATCTGGCAACCAGGATTTATCATCACCTACGGGCTTTCAACGATTGGCCTGTTCGTCATTACTTTGGGATGGCGCCTTCGTCGCACAGGCAGCCTAATCGATGCCAGCGTCCAAGGATTAAGCGCGTCCTACGCAAATACGGGATATATGGGGATTCCGCTTTGCTTGCTGGTATTCGGCAAATCGGGTATGGAGCCCGCCCTTATTTCTTGTCTAGTTGTAATCTGCCTGCTGTTTTCTATCTCGGTGATATGCATTGAGGTTGGGTTGCAAGGCGAGAAAAACCTTATAAAAGCCGTCGGGAAAGTTTCCCTTGCTTTGATCAAGAACCCGATTGTGGTTGCTCCGATGCTGGGAGGGCTGTGGACGACGACGGGACAGGAGTTACCGGCTTCATTTCACCAATTACTAAAAATGCTTTCTGCAGCGACGGGCCCATGCGCGCTTATTTCCCTTGGATTGTTTCTTGCTCACAGGCATAAGGGGAAAAGCGAGCGGGGTATAGGCTTGGTTGTAATCAAGCTGATCGCTCACCCCTTGGTTACATGGGTCTTGGCAATTTATGTGTTTCATCTACCGCTCATGTGGGCGCAGGCCGCGTTGCTTCTAAGCGCACTGCCAACAGGTACAGGGCCATTTATGCTTGCTGAGTTTTACCAACGGGAAGCTTCGCTGGTGTCCAACGCGATCCTGATATCGACGCTTGGTTCACTGATTACTTTATCTGCATGCATCTACTTTGTCGGGGCATGAACTCTCATGACCCGACCTCTTCGGTACACCGGAGGAGCCAAGCTTCCCTTTTTTCACCTGAATGCCAAAGTAGCAACGCTCGACAACCAGATCGTCCTCATCCAAGCCAAGCAGCTCTGCAACGTGAAAGACAAGAGGATCGCCAGCCTGCTCTGTCTCAGAGCGCTTACCATTATCATCGTACTGATCGTATATCGCTCCAGGATGGCAATACTTCTGGAGGACATCGTCGACCATGCTGATCAGGTCTTCGAATGGGATAGCCTTACGCCTTTTTAAGCAGAACGAGCACTCCGCAGTCACGCCTGTTCGCCTGATCAACCCAATGAGATAGGCTTCGTTCAAGCATTGGTGGCAGATCAGGTCTTTGTCCATGGGGCTGTGCCTAGCAAAGTTCAGATGGCGGTGATTCTAAGTCACCTTAGACGCTGAGTCCGATGGAAACTTGCTGGGTCTTAGTCTTCAGTCTTCAGGGCGTGTCCTGGCAATCAGGTAGCGCAGGTGCACAGAGGCATGTCACATGAAGCAACCGCTCTTCGATTTTGACCTCAAACGCGTTTCTCGCCGGCACTACATAACTGGTAAGGCCGCAATCAATTTCCCGCGCCTGGGGTGCAGCACCGGTGGCTGGCACTTCCTTTCGTACTTTGACCGAGAGGCAGGGGTCGTCAAAGTATCGCTTGCAGGGATTCACTACCCGGATACCGATGCGTTCTTCGGTGACACAGGCGTCACTGATGTGACCGAGCAGCTAGGGGAGCGTGGATGGCCCGTAGAGGACAGAAAGTTCTTCATGGCTGATCACTACAGAGCTGCAGCAGACATGATTGTGAAATGGGCGTTGAGCGATTCAAAACACTGCAACGTTGAAGTTGCCGAATGGTTCCCTTCCCCTGGGGCGAGAAGTCGGCTGTTTTGGGTACTGGATCTTGGCAAGCCCACGCTTTTGGTACTGAACAGGCTGCAAAAAGTGGAAGCTTGGCTAAGCTCGCAATAGGTGATGATGTCAGGTTGGTTAGGAGGACAGCCGTTGTCATACGTGACGAATGAGAGCAATGGATATGCGCAAGAAGTCCCAGTCATGGTTTGTCCCGCTCCTGATCCTTTTTGCCGTCCTGTGGGCAATGGGGAAGAAAGACACGCCTCCAGCCCCGGTACAGCCACATGCTCTTAGCACGCCAAATACGCTTGCGTCGATTTCCCCGGCCTCACCGCTAGCCCCGGCTCCTGATTCCGCAACTGAGCACTTCGTGAGTGCCGATAATCTCAATGTCAGGGATCAACCTGGTGGAAAGGTCATCTCCAAACTGAAGCGCGGGGAAAAGGTTCAGGTCTTCGAGACGAGGAATGAATGGGCGCGCATCAGCATTGATGGTCAATCTTCGAAATGGCTTTCGTCCAAGAGTCTATGCAGTGGGCCTGGCTGCTACGTTGTGCCGAAGCCCAGACCGTCGGCCCAGCTTCCACTGCCCGCTCGCCAACAGACTCCAGCTTACGGTTCCTCGTGCCCTTGTTCCTCTGGGAACGTGTGTATCGGGCCTCGCGGTGGTCGATATTGCATTACCTCTGGCGGTAACAAACGATACGGTGTCTGATCTGCTGTTCACCATTGAGACAATCTGCAACGATCACACCTAGTTACAGTCCAAAAGGACACATATGCCAGCGTTCAGAGGATGCATTGATGAAGGTGTTCATAAGCTCCGTAGTAAGAGGTTTCGAGCAGTTCAGAGCCGCCGCCAAAGACGCGGTGGAGACACTGGATATGAAGCCGGTCATGAGCGAGCACTTCGGAGCGCGAACCTATTCCTCGGAGCACGCCTGCCTGACAGAGGTCGATCAGTGCGACGTTTATATCCTGATTCTTGGCGCTAACTACGGCTATGAACCTCAGCCAGGTCTCTCGGTTACGCAGCAAGAATTCCACCAGGCAGTGAGCAAGCGTAAACCGATTCTGGTCTTCATCCAGCAGACTGACTTTGACGCGAAGCAGGCCGTGTTCGTCAACGAGGTGTCTGACTACAAACAAGGTTTTTTCAGAGCCTCATTCTCAGACCCCCAAGAGCTGTTGAAAGCTATTGTCCAGGGCCTGAGTAGAATGGAGAAATCCAAAAGCGCAATTTCTGAGAAAGCCTTTCACGAGCGCATTACAGAGGCATCAAGCTCTCGCTCCTACGGCGGTCACTCCTATGCGCCACAGCTTGAGTTCGCATTTCTGCCACAGCCCGTTGAGCAGCACGCTGTGCACGGAGCGGCCCAACGCCGTGATGAGATTTTCCATAGCTTCCATAACCTGGGCTTGGCGAAGTTCAAGCAAGGTTACGAAGAATGGGATGACAAGTTGTTCACAGGACTGAAGTCCGGAGATACGTCTTGGCGCGTTTTTGACGACGGGCTCGTCCTTTTGGAAACTGACGCAAGTGTGCCAGTCGAGGGGCGTACGGCTGGTCTCTATTTCGTGTCTCCGACCAACCTATCTAAGCTAATTATGTCCTGCTTCGAGGTGGCCGGATTCAACAGCGGTTGGTATCGCATTACCTTGAAGAATTTAGACATGGCGAAGATAGAAGAGCCGCCAGCGACTGCCCCCAGCAGCTATTCGATGCCTATGCGCCGTGAAAAGCTTGTTAGTGAGTCACAACTTTTCATCCCTGCCACACGGCCCATCGTGGAGCAATGGATACAGGAAAGCATCGTAAGAATGGCCAGAAGTTTGGCTTATTGATCAGTGACACCCGTGCCTCTGTCACTTTGAGCCCATGGGAGGCTTTTAATCGTCAACGTGCCACAGGCGCCCAACAGTGCTTCTGGGTAATTCCAGGTGCCGGCAGACCTCTGCCTGAGAAAGACCTCCTGCCTTGAGTTTGCGTACTGCCTCGAGCCTTTCTGCGGCTGCGATTCTCTGTGGTGTTGTGATCTTCTGCGGCTCGGCAGGCAGCGCTTCATCAAGAACTCCTAGCCGCATGAGTTCTATCATCGATTCATTCAAGACAGAGCGTGCTGTCTTGCCCTCATCGGCTGCGGCCACCAGTGTGAGCAGCGACAGAGGCGTTAGGCCCAGCGCATTAGCCAGATCCGCACTCAGATCAATAGTCGGTGTCGTCGTCGCAGCCTCCAAGCGGCTTATGTGAGCCTGGTCAGCTTGATGCTGGAGGTCTGCTTGCGATAAGCCATTTCGAATCCTCAGCCACTGTAGCGTCGCCGCATAAGCCTTCCGCAGGGACATCCAACCTACCTCTCCAAAAAAGAGACGGTATGACGCGTTTGATAGATCCCACACAAATGCATATAATCATATCGATGGGATTACTGGCTTGTTGCCCGGTATTTTACGTGTTCGCAGAGCCTGATTTTTGGGTTTGCACCATGAGGATCATCAATTTATGGGTAATTCTTCGGAGCATGAGTTGCTCCGCGAGGGTGAGATATCGTCCTTTGGAACAGAGCTACCTCAAGCCGAAATAGAGGCATTGGTGTCGGATCGTTTCGGTCGGAAACCGTACTGTTTGGTCGAGGATTGGCTGATCTTTCATGTGGACGAGCCTCCTGAATCGCTCACCAGGGTGCGCGCCATAGGCCTGCAGACAATGTTCCTTTATTCCCATTGCGTGACCTACGACAGCCAGGGCCGGTTCCCTCCAGGGGGCTGGGTACGCTCGACCCTGTGTAAGTCGTTCGACGGCGTTTGCCTGTTCGAGACCCGGAATACGGTGTACGCCTTGGTAGGCAAAGGGCGCGAGATGACCGCATCGCTCAAGACAATATTCGGCTTATGTTAATCGCAGGCGCTAAGCAGGCCTGCTCCACACGAGATGCACGATGTTCAGGATTAGCATGCAAGACCAGGCCGGCCCGGTGGGTATGTTCGGGGACGGTCTCGCTCACTTCCACGCCATGTCGCGATCCTTGGTTACTCATTGGTATCACGTCAGTCTCAAGCGCCGGCATGAGGGACGGTTCGTAGCTTATGAAGAGATGCTGAACGATGAGCCTCGCTTGGTGGAGCTGCTGGTCTCCCAAGACGAGAGCATGGTCATTCAAGATGTCCAGGTCGTTACCCCGGCATGGATGAACAAAGGGTCAGGCTGGAAGATGGAAATGCTGAAATCACTTTCCATGGGGTTCAACCAGGCAGAAGTGCCAATCTGTGTTCTGCAGGTCGAGAGTGGTGATGTGTACGTCAATACCCATCAACGCGACCTGGATGTCGATGCCTTGGTTGGGGTCAGGGAGCTATATCGGCGCAGTGCTCCAACCGCCGGCGTGGCCTCAGCGTCGGAGGCTTTGTAGCTATGGACGACATCAATACCGTCGCAGTCGATTTACACGAAAAGCGCTACTCGGACTTCGACCTTCTTCGCATCGCCAAAGCAGTGAATCAAGACTACGACGGGCTGGTCACGGCCTACCTAGTGAATGTCCATATTCATGCATGCAGTGCCGTTGGCGTAGTTTTCAGTCACATTTGCCCTGGGCCGTACCAACGATTTGCAGATGGTAGGCTGATTCGGACATCGGACATTCAGTCCGTTACGAAGGAGGGACAGTTTTGGGTTATCAACACGGTCAACTCCAAGTACGTGATTGCGACGTTTAGGCGTGATGTCGGGCGCCGCAGCTTGCGTGAGTTCTTACGTATAGCAGGCGCCAGGTATCTGCCAACGCCTGATCGACTGCAATAAATCCTGCATCGTTGTTGTACGGTAGCCCTTTGCGATGTTCTGCTGCGGCAAAAGGCTTTAAGGCGATCAGCCAGTACACGGAACTATCTCAGAGTCGGTCTCTGCCGGAGTGTAGGGCCGAACCGCGTGGACAGATACCGCTTGGCGTACCCGCTGATGAATTTATAACCTTCATCGATAGTCAGAGATGCTGTCTTGATTTCCTTCGCCTGCTGCTTGAATCCATGCCGCGACTCAAAGCCACTGATCGAAAAATTGTTAGCAGTCAGCTCAAAGCTTTTCTGAATCTTTTTGTCTACAGGCACAGTTAAACCGTACTTCGCCGTATAGGACTCAATTGTTTCGAGAATCTTGTAATAGGTAGTCCAACCGCCCTTTTGCTCAAACAGCTTGACCAAGTGGTAAGCGTCTTGGTACTCGCAAGCAAGCGATACAAGGTGAAAAACTAAGGCGCTATCTTCGCGTTCCCTGCCTCGCGTCGCTGAGGCTGGGAGAGCACCGAGAAGGCCATGCAAATTACGCTTTTCGACGTAGTTTACGCTCCGGCCCTCACGCAAGAGGCGCGCAATCCGGAAGGGGTGTCGCTGGTTCCACAGCAAAGCCATTGCTCCGTTGAACAGCGACAGAAGCTCGTGCGCTACCTGCCAGGCCACATCAGGGTCATCTTCGATATCGCCGAAATGTGAGGAACTGAAGCTGAAGTGGTCATTTGTGCAGTCGAGGTAGTCGTCGACTCCTCCCCACACCCAAAAATGCCCGTTGTTATCGTTCTCGCGAGAAAGCTGATGCAAGTACATCGGAATGCCGCTGGTAAGTTCGACTTCCCATTCAATTGTGGAGCTCATTTAGGGTCGTAACCTCAGAATCCTGGAATTGGCAGCCTGCTGCCATGCTTAAAAGGCAGTGAATCTAAGACAGGCTGCTGCAGGTCTGCAATAGGGATGCGTTCTCTCACAACCAACCCTGCCACCGAATTAGCTAAAACGGAATTGGTCGTCAAACTGGATCTACGCCTTTCTAGACACCGGCGGGACGGTCAAAGACGACACTACAAATAGATCAATGATGTCCTCTGCGCTGGTCAGGATACCCCCTCCCTCGGCTCACTCACGAGAACATGCCGGCGATAATCCTGGCGTCGAGCAAGGCGTGGTGAGGCAGCTCTTCACCCTCGCTAGTCGGAGAAAGCGTCGTCGCATCGGTAGGAAAATTGCGAACGATTCTGGGCCATCGTCCGTCCTCATATACCAGGTCGCAAAAAAGCTCCCAATCGTACTGAGGGGCATCCGTGACGATCTCGACCTCATTTTTGAACAACGTCAGAAACTTGAGCAGAGACAACCTGGCTTCAGCTGTGGGTAGCGAGTAGCTCCCTCCCCACAGCTGCGGAAGGACGACTTGTACGACGAAATCGCTACAGTCTTCTTCTCGCCATGAGTCGAGCAATTCCACGTAGAATTCGCGCCCATCCTCAGCCACCAATGCGAGTGATATCAGCTTCGCTTCTGCTGATAGCCGGGTAAACTCGCAATCAAGAAAGAGCCTCATGTTAGAACTCCGCAATGGCTAGGGCTCGCCTGGATATGGCGCAGGAAGGTCAGCTATGGGAAATGGCCCTCGAGCATCTTGGCTCAGACGGACTCCTCCAAGCGGTCATCGAAATGTGGAGCCGCGCCGCGCCTCCGCCCAGACCGTTGGTAGAGCACCTGTCCATCAATCAGGTGAGTCAGGACGTCTTGAGCATACTGAAAATTGCCCAGCAGCGGGTAGGTGCCATCGTGCCAGGTCGAACGCATGATGCAGGCACAGTCACGCTATACGCTCGTCACGCTAGCAACTTAGTTGATGGGCTCATTACACTGCTGCCAAAGGCACAGCTTTCGCGAGCCTTGCGAGGCTCTTGTATTGAAATCGAATTGGGGATTTGACGTCCCCGCAGGCTCCACGAACACAGGTCAGCAACAATCCTATTAGAGCTTTCCCAGCGAAATGCGTCCCTTTGAGATGTTCTATGAACTCTGATTTAACTGAAGAAGAAATGCGTCGTGCCCTTTTCGGCACACCTCAGCCAGAGGAGCAAGTTTCTACCCCGCTAGTGCCGGAGCCTGTGGAAGAAGTTGTGCTCACCAAACCGGTGGTCGCTCCAGCAGCGAAGAAGAAAGTGGCAAAAGCATTTACGCCTAGGCTGAAGGTCACGCTTCGGGTTGGAAACGAATTCGAGGGGAAGATGCATGAGTTTATCCACGAGGCCGACACGTTGAGCTCGTTGCTCGCTGAGCAAGAGGCTGTGAAGGCTGCTAGGAAAAAGTACAAGTATGTGGATGTGGTATCGGTTAAATCCATGTAAACGCGCCAAATGACCTCGTCGTGCAAAGGGTCGGCCCGTACATGGATCATTGATCAAACATCTTGCCTAGCCTAAAGGGCCTTCAGATCGCTTGCATGCAGCTGCTCTTGATGCCATTGGCGCTGTTGCTATAGGATCAGAACAGGAGATGGCATTCCTCCTTAAACCGCCTCCGTGCTGATGATGCCTACGTGAACCCTGGACAGGGTGCGTAGGTGCGCTCCCTGTCCCAATCGAGGGCAGGACATGACTCCCCATCTCATATTTTTCTGCATACCAAGCTTTCGTGGGTTACCCAGTTCTATCGCAATTTATTGGTAGGGATTGAAGCGATGCTGAAATCACTGTTTGCGATAGCCGTAGGAGCTTCCCTCGGCGCTTGGATACGCTGGGGATTAGGTATGCGCCTGAATGCTCTGTTCCCGACAATTCCTCCTGGAACAGTCATAGCCAATCTTGTCGGTGGGTACATCATCGGTCTCGCGCTGGCATTCTTTGCTTCGAATCCGTCGATCAGCCAGGAGTGGCGCCTCCTGATCATGACTGGCTTTTGCGGTGGTCTTACAACCTTCTCTACGTTTTCCGCAGAAACGCTGACGCTGATTCAGGAAGGTAGGATTTTCTGGGCGTTGGGAGCCATCGGCATACATGTCACGGGATCGCTGGTTATGACTGCGCTCGGACTGCTGACATATCAATATTTGAGCTCAAGCTGAGGTGCTAATCATGAAAGGCTTTCTCGTCGTTTTCTTTACTCAACAAAATCGCCGTTATAAAGGAAAAATGTTGGGGGATTGGGTTGTCGACCTTGCGAAAGATCTGGGGCTTCGGGGTGCCACTCTTTCGACAGGCATTGAAGGTTTCGGGCATACAGGCAAATTACATTCCGCACATTTTTTTGAGATGGCTGATGAGCCGGTGGAAATTCAGCTCGCCATCACGGAGGACGAGTGCGACAGTCTTTTTCAAAGATTAGAGGCAGAGCAGATTAGCCTGTTCTACATCAAGTCACCCATTGAGCTAGGCTTTGTCGGCCAAGGCGGGATTGATTCAGACCAACCAAAACCGGCTAAAGATTTGGGGTGAGCTACCTCGACGTTCTTCAGTGAAATGCACGCCGACACAGCGTCTTCCAAGACCAAGGCTGCGACATCTGTAACAAGATTTTACATTTTCATCGCGGCTAGATAATATCGATTCATTGGAGATGGCATTCCTCCATTAACCAACCGCTGCGCCCGTAGCAGCTGATGATGCCTACAGAAACCTGATCAAAACAGGTCTGTAGGCGTTCGCGCTCAGAATCCCACTTTTGGTCAGGCCCACTTACTTTTTTGTGGCTGGCCAAATGTCTAAACTTCGACGACCTGAACAACTCGACTTACTGCCCTACATAGCAAAATGGCTTGCGCTTGCAGGTCTCGTCGCTCTGTTGGCGGGTTCTGCCTCTGCTCTATTCCTCTTCTCTTTAGATCACGCCACCCAATGGCGGGAAACTCACCGCTGGGCGATCTGGCTACTTCCAGTTGCTGGCTTCGCCGTGGGGCTCGCTTACCATTTGATGGGTAAACCGGTTGATGCGGGAAACAACCTGATCATTGATGAGATCCACGATCCTAAAAAGATCATCCCTTTGCGCATGGTGCCGATGGTGCTAATCGGAACCGTGGTTTCCCACCTCTTCGGTGCATCTGTGGGGCGTGAGGGTACGGCAGTGCAAATGGGCGGCGCCCTCGCCGACCAACTGACGCATGTCTTCAGGCTACGCCGCGAAGATCGCCGGGTAATTCTCATGGCCGGTATCAGTGCAGGCTTTGCCTCCGTTTTCGGCACCCCTCTTGCCGGTGCTTTGTTCGGGCTTGAGGTTTTGGCTATTGGACGCATGCGTTACGACGCGCTCTTCCCTTGTGTGGTTGCGGCCATAGTTGCTGACCAAGTGGGGCAAGCCTGGGGAGTGGTTCACACGCATTACGTCATTGGCGAAGTGGTTCCGGTGCAGCTCTGGAGCGTCATGGCTGTGGTAGCAGCTGGGATTGTCTTCGGCCTTACAGGCCTGCTATTCGCGACGGCGACCCATAAACTCGGGGCCGTCGTTAAACGGCTTATCACCTACTCACCGTTAAGACCCTTTGCTGGCGGCCTGCTGATCGCAATCGCTGTGTGGGCACTCACTGGCAATCATTACATAGACGTCGATAAGTACATCGGTTTGGGCATTCCAAGCATTGTCCAATCCTTTCAAATGCCAATGGCTCCTTGGGATTGGTTTGGAAAGATGGTGTTCACCGTTGTATCACTGGGCACTGGTTTCAAAGGCGGCGAAGTCACACCGTTGTTCTACATTGGTGCCACCTTGGGGAACGCGCTAGCGCCCCTGTTACATCTTCCCTTCGGCATGCTGGCTGGTATCGGTTTTGTCGCCGTCTTCGCTGGTGCAGCTAATACGCCACTGGCAACCATTGTCATGGCCATGGAACTGTTCGGGCCTGAAATCGCCCCCCTCGCGGCCATTGCGTGTATCGCTAGTTACCTCGTATCCGGACACACCGGTATCTATCACGCCCAGCGCGTTGGTCACAGCAAGCATCACCGTCCTCTGCCGGAGGAAATCCGGCTCTCTGATATCAAGCAATTCCACGCACAAACCAAATCTGAAAACGAGCGGAAAGTGGCTCTTGAGGGGGAAGAGAAATGACCGAGGATCGTCAAGATCGCCTGACAGCTTTGCAACTCTATTTCCCCGGCGCTAGTCGGGCTCGGGTTACCAGCTTCTGGCACCACCTAAGCGCACCTGCGCTAGCCCAGCACCTCCTTAAAGTTGCTCAAAAAGCAAAAATCGAGCAGGTCATGCTCAAGACGATCTCTGCAGGTTATTTGCCGGGGCATCGTATCTCGCATCATCACCCGGAGCTGGGTGATATGCGTCATCCCCAATGCCTGGAACTGCTAGATACAGAGGACAAGCTGCGCGCATTCCTGCGCGACCACGCTGACGAGTTGCGCAAGGTGCGAGCAGTTCTTCTTTTATGCGAGTTACCGCTCAGTGAGGCCTTGTAATTCAGTTCGAAGAAACAGTTCGCAAATGAAGAGGCATGGGCGACCAGGCGTTGGTCGCTCTCGCCACATTAGAGGATGTTGCCATGAATGGCTTTCAACTGACGTTTTTCACTGAACAGAGTACCAACTACCAGCACCTTCCACTGGGGGAGTGGCTGGTCGACTTCGCCAAGCGACAAGGTGTTCTGGGAGCAACGCTGGTGAGCGGTACGGAGGGGCTAGATCATTTGGGGCATTTGCATACCGCGCATTTCCTCAGCGGTGCTGATCATCCGGTCACAGTGACGATATCCACTGATGAGCCTGGGTGCGAGAAGTTGCTGGAGGCATTGGCCAAGGAGGCTTTTTCGTTGAGCTTTATCAAATTGCCCATCGAGTACGGTCGAGTGGGCCAGGCGAAAAACTAAAAGCAAATCGTTTTGGACATCTAACAAAAAGGGTAAACGCCATGTACCGAGTTTATAACCTACGTCCACAGCCAGCCGCCGCTAACTGGGCTCGTGACAACGGGCCGCTCCTCGTAGGACTGGTTTTTTGGTCGCTTTTTCTGGCGGGCATTGCAGGGAGCCAAAAGGTATCGAGCGAGGGTTGGTACATCGTCACGTCGCTCGAAGGCGCCTTGGTCACGATGCGCATGCCAAGTGAGAAGTCCTGCAAGGCAGACGTAGCCCACACCTGTTTACCGGGTTACGAGCTGAGAGCACAGCAACATTGAGCGTGATGAGCGCGCTGGCGGTGGGCAATCCAAAGATGAGATTGCGCAATGCTGCTCACCGTCGTCGACTCATCAAAAACCACTTTAGAGAATTGGGAGACCACATGAGCGCAGTGATGCTAAGCATCGTATTCGGGCTTGTGATGGGCAGGTTTCTTACAGGATCCGTGTATGAGTTCGCCGCGCTTTTCATCGTTAGCATTGGAGTGTCGTTGCTGACTTTTCATCTGCTAGATCAAAGGCGGGCCAGGCTTCAAGCCCAGACCGCGTACTGCTGCTCTGTGATGGCTGCGTCAAACCAAATGCTGGAGCTTTTCCAGATGGCCAAGGGAGGGCAGTTCATGCCCTTGGTGGGAGAGATTCCTGAGCTAATTATTGGAGGCTTCTTGGTTCCCGCAATTGCGGTGTCGGCAGTGCAGCTGTTCAGGATACTCATGGAGAGCTGACATCCGACATAGAGGCCTCTCAACGTATTCACATTGTTAATGAAGTTCCCGAATCGCTCCTTGGAGAAGATCAATGAACACTCAAATCCAGACTATTCATGCACGTGAAATTCTCGATTCACGCGGTAACCCTACCGTTGAAGTCGACGTCACCTTGGAGGGCGGAGCCTTGGGCCGGGCATCGGTTCCATCCGGTGCGTCTACAGGCGCTCACGAAGCAGTTGAGTTGCGCGACCATGATTCCAAGCGGTACTCCGGCAAAGGTGTGCTAAGGGCCGTTAGCAATGTGAATACCGAGATATTTGCGTCTCTCAGAGGCCAGGATGCGGTTGACCAGGAACAGATTGATCATCTGATGATTAAGCTGGATGGAACCTCTGATAAATCCAGGCTTGGAGGAAACGCTATCTTGGGCGCAAGCCTTGCCGTTGCAAGAGCGGCGGCTTCTGCGATGAACGTGCCCTTGTTCGAATATCTGGGCGGCGAGCAAGCAGCAAGAATGCCCGTCCCGATGTTCAATATTCTCAATGGCGGTGTTCACGCCAACTGGCAAGGCCCTGACTTTCAGGAATTCATGATTGCACCTACAGGGGCTGGCAGTTTCAAGGAAGCCTTACGATGGGGCGCAGAGGTGTACCACGAGCTGAAAGCAGTGCTTAAGGACGCCGGATACTCAACAGCGGTCGGAGATGAGGGCGGTTTTGCGCCGACGCTCAAGAAAAACTCAGATGCCATTGAGCTGATTATTAAGGCAATTGAAAGGGCCGGTTATACCCCTGGATCTCAGATCGAGATCGCTATCGATCCAGCATCCAGCGGTTTCTATGAAAACGGTCTTTACCATCTGCGCTCTGAGGGTCGTAAGGTCGATGCTCAAGAGCTGATTAGTCTCTATTCCTCCTGGGTCGACAAGTACCCGATTGCGGTACTGGAAGATGGCCTCGCGGAAGACGATTGGTCAGGCTGGAAGCTATTGAATGCTGCTCTGGGTGACCGGATCGAGTTGGTTGGAGATGACCTATTTGTCACCAATGTCGAACGGATTCAGCGAGGCATCACAGAAAACGTCGCCAATGCCGTATTGATCAAACCTAATCAAATCGGAACTCTGACTGAGACCAAAGCCGCCATCGAAATGGCCTATGGGGCAAATTGGGGGGCGATGGTTTCTCATCGTAGCGGGGAGACGGTGGACAGCTTCATCGCTGATCTGACTGTCGCGATGGGGACTGGCCATCTCAAGACAGGAGCTCCATGCCGGGGGGAGCGGGTCGAGAAATACAATCAGTTTCTGCGAATAGAAGAGCATCTTGGCAGCCGTGCGTTTTATGCAGGACATGATGCATTCGTGCGCTGACGTCCTATAGCCGGTAAACCTGTTGGACTGGTTACCGTAAAAAAACCGAACCACGTGTAGCTGTTGGCAAAAACGTCAGCGGCATTGGCCTTTCTTAGACGCTTGGAGATATGAGCATGAGCTACGCAGACATCCCTGCTGGTAACGCCATCCCCGATGACTTCTTCACCGTTATCGAGATTCCTGCAAACCACTCGCCGATCAAGTACGAGGTGGACAAGCCGAGTGGACAAATTTTCGTAGACCGCTTCCTCAGCACGCCCATGTTCTATCCGGCCAACTACGGGTTCATTCCAAATACGTTGAGCGATGACGGAGACCCGTTGGACGTCTTGGTGATTTGCCCTTACCCGGTATCGCCTGGCGTTGTCATTCGTAGTCGCCCAGTTGGTGTGATGTACATGACGGACGAAGCTGGAGCGGATGCCAAGGTGATCGCTGTGCCTCATGAAAAACTCAGCTCTATGTACAGCGACGTTAAGGAGTGCTCAGACCTCCCTGCATTACTCCTCGCGCAGATCCAGCACTTCTTCGAAAACTACAAGGTGTTGGAGCCGGGTAAGTGGGTGAAGATGGGCCGCTGGGGAAGCGCAGATGAAGCGCGGGAAGATATTCGCAAGTCGGTCGCGGCGTACATTCCGAAATAAGTCATACGCCAAATTGACTGCGTCAGCCGGGAGTAGGTACTGAGGGGCAAGTGATTTGTGATTGGCCTCTCAGTCGCTTGCACATCAAATGTTCAGGGAAATATACGCATGGAAAAATGGGTGGCTTATGCCTTCATCTCAATGTTTTTTGCCGGGTTTACTTCTGTGATCGCAAAGATGGGACTCGCAGGCATTTCAGCTGAGCTTGGTCTAACAGTTCGCACCCTGTTTGTGTGTGCCTTTGTACTCGTATTCGCGGCCTGGGCTGTTCCGACACAGGAAGTGGCCAACATCACAAGCCGAAATCTGTATTGGCTGGGACTGTCTGGCGTTACCACTGCCTTGTCGTGGATTTTCTACTACAAGGCACTGAAGGTAGGGGATGTCGCCACGGTGGCGCTGATCGATAAAGGTAGCGTGGTCGTTGCTATGTTGCTCGCCGGTCTGGTGCTTCGGGAGGTCATCACGTTGCGCATGATCGCCGGTGCGGGCTTGATCGTGGCAGGGCTGCTGGTCATAGCCAAGAAGCCCTGACATGGATGCAAAGTGAATGCTCAGCGATGTCGCTAAAACATTGGTGGTCTTGATCAGCACCGATCCAAATGGAGATTGCGACGATTTCAAGAATGCCCACGACTTCATATTTCGACCATGTCCAAAGCTGAGCAAAAAAGGGTAATGTTTAACTTTCGAATCAAGGACGACCTGCATGGCTTTGAAAATTCGTGCGGCGGTAGTGGCTGATGCAGAAGCCATCCAGCGCATTTATGCTCCTATTGTTCTGAACACGGCGATCTCATTCGAAGAGACACCACCAAATGTTGAGGAAATCTCTCAGCGGATCGCGACGACGCTTCAGACATATCCCTATCTAGTGGCCGAAGACGGTGGTGAGATCAAGGGCTACGCCTATGCCAGCCAGCACCGCGCACGTCCGGCCTACCGATGGGCCGTTGACGTAACGGTGTACATAAGTGAATCGGCTCGCCGACAGGGCGTTGGCCGTGAGCTCTATGAGACTTTGCTTCCGATCCTTGAAAAACAATGCTTTCGCGCAGCTTACGCCGGAATTGCTCAGCCCAATGACGGCAGTGTGGGTCTGCACGAGTCGCTGGGATTCGTCCATATCGGCACATATCCGGAGGTAGGCTTCAAACTTGGGAGATGGCACGACGTCGGCTACTGGCGGCTCGGGCTGTGCCAGACAACACCTCCACAGGAGCCAATTCTCTTCCCTGAGCTTGAAGTCACATCACAGTAGGCGCACTCGATTTGCGTCGCGAGCGATCAGGCTTCGCTTGTAAGATAGCTTTGGACTTGGTTGACTACATCTCGAGCGGTACGGGTTACTCCGATCAATGTGGCGGAAGCAAGCCCCGTCCAATCGCCGTAGCCCACCAGCCACAGATTAGGTGAAGCAACACTCCGGTTTTCATTCACGGAGACTTTACCGTCATCGTCAACGATACCCAGGTTGCCCAGGTGGTTGAGCGCTGGAGAAAATCCAGTACACCAGGTGACTGCATCGATCTTCGTCTCGGCCCCCGATGGCCATACAACACCCGTTGAGGTGAAGTGCGTGAATGGCCGTACCGCGTTTAGCACGCCGCGTTCGCGAGCTTCCTTTACCGGTGGCACCATTACAATGTCTCCCAGCCCTCCAACGGGCTGTTGAGGCTCAATCCCATCTTGTTGCGCCTTCAATCTAGCAGTGGCCCGCTCGAACAGGACGCGGCCATCGACCTCATCTGGAAGATACTTTGGCGATTGCTGAGTCACCCAGGTTGCGTGAGCCACCTTTGAAACTTCGGCGTAAATCTGGGCACCCGAGTTACCACCGCCAACGACCAGCACTGCCTTCCCCTCGAACTCACTCGGCCCAACGTAATGGGCGGAATGGATTGCTGCCCCTCGAAAAGCTTCTGCCCTGGATAGGTTGGAATAACCGGACTGCTCCACGTGCCGGTTGCGCTGATGACCGATTTGGCATCCCAGTAAGTATCCCCAGAGAAAACGCGCAACCCGCCTTCGGTGTTATCGACACGGGTCACCCACGTGGAGCGGACAATGGGAAAATCATATCTGTGCTCATACTGAGTCAGATAGTCGACCACATCGTCCCGCCCAGGAGTCCCCTCGGATACTGCTGGCATGGGCCAGCCGGCGATTGAGCTCCAAGCAGACGGCGAGAAGAGTCGAAGCGAATCCCATCCATGCCGCCAGGCTCCTCCCGGTGCCGACTCGGCGTCGAGTAATACGTAGGAAAGGCCTGTACGCCTCAAAAAATAGGCTACGGTGAGCGCGGATTGGCCACCGCCAATGACCACTACATCAAATTTCGAGTTTTGATTCACCAGCATCCCTCCAGGCCCATCTGCTTCACATCGGTTTAAACCCTGCGGCCATTTTCATCAATGACCACTTGGCCGTCCTCTTTGACGAAACTCCCACGCTGCTCTTGCGGTAACAAATCGAGCACAGCTTCTGACGGACGACACAAACGCGTCCCCAAAGGCGTCACGACGATGGGGCGATTGATCAGGATAGGGTGAGCCATCATGGCATCGATGAGCTGTTCGTCCGTCAGCGATGCATCGCCCAATTCCAGCTCTTCGTACGGAGTGCCTTTGATACGCAAAAGAGCCCGCACCCCGATACCCATATCCTCAATGAGTCTGACAAGTGTGGTGCGATCAGGCGGGGTCTTTAGGTACTCGATAACCGTCGGTTCTTCCCCGCTATTACGGATCAGCTCCAAGGTATTGCGAGAAGTGCCGCATTCGGGGTTGTGGTAGATCGTGATCTGGCTCATATCGCTTCCTCGTGCTGACGTTAGATGGAGCGCTGGTTGACGCGCTTGGAAAGCTCTTCGGCGGACTCTTTACGCTCGGAGTACCGATCAACCAAATAATCCTGGCGATCCCGCAACAGCAGGGTGAACTTCACCAGTTCTTCCATCACGTCCACGAGACGGTCGTAGTACGAGGACGGCTTCATACGATCTGCCTCGTCGAACTCGGTAAATGCCTTGGCAACCGAAGATTGGTTTGGGATGGTGAACATCCGCATCCATCGGCCCAGTACGCGCAGCTGATTGACCACGTTGAAAGATTGCGAGCCACCGCAGACCTGCATCACTGCAAGGGTCTTCCCTTGCGTAGGTCGTACAGCACCTATCGCCAGCGGAACCCAGTCAATTTGGGCTTTGAATACTGCGCTCATGGAGCCGTGACGCTCAGGGGAGCACCACACCTGCCCCTCAGACCATTGCATCAGCTCGCGCAGCTCAGCGACCTTGGAATGTGTATCGGGAGCGTCATCCGGCAGCGGCAGACCCGATGGGTCAAAGATCTTGGTTTCAGCACCAAACTCATTCAGCAGGCGTGCCGCCTCTTGCGTGACTAACCGGCTGAATGAGCGCTCTCGCGTTGATCCATACAGCAGAAGAATGCGAGGTTTATGAAGTGACGGTGTATGCGACTCCAGTTGCTCCAACGACGGAATGTCGATCAGGTCGGCGTGTACGTTCGGCAATGTGTCTTGCATATAAACTCCTACGACGGCGTCGGCTAGGACGCCGCCTCGGTTGATCTTTAAAGCGAACCGATGCGGTTCAGTTCAGCTTTCAGTTGGTCAGGGCTCATGGTCTTGAGCGGCAGCGCAAGAAGCGCACTCACGCGTTCGTGAATTTTGGCCAGTGTGGTTTCGAACGCTGCGCTAATGTCTGCTTCCGACCCGGTCGCGACGGACGGATCAGCCAGCCCCCAATGCGCCTTTAAGGCTGGGCCGAAGAATATGGGGCATGCTTCTCCTGCAGCCCGATCACAGACGGTAATCACGATGTCGGGAGGCGAGCCCTCAAAAGCATCCGAAGCCTTGCTGCTCAAGCCCGTCGTGGAGATACCCGCCGCCTCCAGCGTTTGCAATGCCCGTTGATTCACACGGCCACTGGGAAAGCTTCCTGAGCTGACTGCTTCTACACCCTCGGGCGCCAAGTGGTTGAAAAGCGCCTCGGACAGAATGCTGCGGCAGCTGTTGTGGGTGCACATGAACAAGACTTTCATCAGACGATTCCTTGATTCAGAAACTGAGGCGCAGTGCCAGGGCGGACAAGGTGGCGACGAGGATGGGCACGGTCAGCACGATCCCGGTCTTGAAGTAGTAACCCCAGCTGATCGTTATGTTTTTCCGGGCGAGCACGTGCAGCCACAACAGAGTTGCCAAGCTCCCAATTGGGGTGATCTTCGGGCCCAAGTCGCAGCCGATGATGTTGGCGTAAACCATCGCTTGCTGGACTACACCATCGACTTCGGCGGCATGAATGGATAAGGCGCCTACCAGAACGGTGGGCATGTTGTTCATGATCGAAGACAGCAACGCTGTTAACAGCCCTGTACCTAGGGACGAGCCCCAAATGCCATAACCGGCGAACACGTTCAGAATTTGCGCGATGTGGTCGGTCAGGCCGGCGTTCTTCAGGCCATAAACAACCAGGTACATACCCAAAGAAAAAACCACCACCTGCCATGGCGCCTCTTTGAGCACCTTGCTTGTATTGATGGCGTGACCACGAGCCGCGATGACATAGAGAATGAATGCACAGACCGCTGCAATGGCGCTGATTGGCACCCCCAATGGCTCAATGACAAAGAAGCCGATCAGGAGTAGTGCCAGCACCCACCAGCCAGCTACAAAAGTGGCCCGGTCGTGGATTGCCTCGTCCGGATTATCCAGTTGCTTGAGGTCATAGGTCTTTGGTAAATCTTTGCGGAAAAACCACAGCAGCATGGCTAATGTCGCTGCCACGCTGACGATGTTTACCGGCACCATGATCGAAGCATATTCGTTGAAGCCGATATCGAAGTAGTCGGCAGAGACGATGTTGACCAGGTTGGAAACCACCAGCGGTAAGCTCGCCGTATCGGCGATAAAACCGGCTGCCATGACGAATGCCAAAGTAGCAGCAGGAGAAAAACGCAACGCCAGCAACATCGCGATCACAATGGGTGTGAGGATCAATGCTGCTCCGTCATTAGCGAACAGGGCAGACACCGCTGCGCCCAGTAGGACGATAAATGCGAACAGCTTGCGGGTGCTCCCGCCTCCCCATCGGGCCACATGCAGCGCAGCCCATTTGAAAAAGCCTGCCTCATCAAGCAACAGACTAATGATAATGACCGCGATGAACGTTCCGGTAGCGTTCCAGACTATGTGCCAGACCTCTGGTATGTCTGCAAGGGTAACGACGCCTGCCAGCAACGCCACGATGGCACCGAACATCGCACTCCAGCCAACCCCAAGCCCCTTGGGTTGCCAGATGACAAGGACGATGGTGGCGATAAAGATCAATACGGCAATCAGCATTTCATTAATCCGGTTGGGCGTGAATCAGCTACACACGGCTTGGTTGATCGGACGGTCGTTCATGCCGCAGAGGCGCTTAGCCTCGGTTTCCAGCCATTGCTGATTGGCGTCTACCACTTCCTTCAAAACTGCAGTCACCCACGCGGGCAAATCAGGATTCAGTCGGTAGTACACCCATTGGCCTTGGCGACGATCCAACAACAAACCGGCAGAGCGCAGCAGCGCCAAATGACGAGAAATCTTCGGCTGACTCAGGTCGAGTGCTGCCGTTAGCTCGCATACACACAACTCACCTTCACTCACGACAAGCAGCGAAATTTTTGCTCGGGTGTCATCCGCCAGGCACTTGAATAAGGTGGTGGGGTTCAAGGGTTCTGTCATAGATCCTCCAGGTGTTTGGTCTTGACCAAAACGAAGAGCTTGATGCGCTCGTGGATGTCGTGGAGCGTGTGGCGAAATGCGCCAGGATCATCGCTGGCTACTGGGTCAGGAAAATTCCAGGCAATGACTTCACCTGCGCTGGGGATTGGTAGGCACTCGCTTGCGGATTTATCACAAAGAGTGATTACGTAATCGAATCGATCAGCTTGAAACTCGCTGATGGACTTGCTGCGCAGGCCCGTTGCATCGACTCCAACCGCCTCCAATGCTTGAGTCGTGCGCAGATCAACCTCAGACTCGAAGCGCGGGTCGGTGTGCCGCAGCAAAGCCTCTGCAAGCAGGGAGCGGGCTGAGTTGGCAACGCACACGAAAAGCACTTTGATAGCAGGGCTCATGGTGGAACTCGATGCATATGGAAAATCGAATATACGATTTGGCGAATATTCGGTAAAGCGAATATGATGTCTGCTGTTTCGGCATGCGCCCTAACGCTCCATGCGTGTCGGCATAACGGAGATGAGAGGATGGCGGGGGATATGATGATCCAGGCAACGGAAATAGCCGGAGGGCAGTCGCAGCGCTTTCGCGATGCGCTGAAATCTGCTGACCTTCCAACAGACGATATTGATCTTCCAGGCCGAACCTTTTTTGAGTTCACACTGGACAGTGAGACGGTCGCATGGGGAGGATTCGAAACGCATGGTACGGACGGGTTGTTGCGTTCTCTGGTCGTAGTGTCGACATACAGATCGAAGGGGGTCGGTGTCGCGGTGCTTCGGGTCATTGAAGCGAAAGCCGCCGAGAAGGGAATCGCTCGATTTCATTTGCTGACAACAACTGCGTCAGGCTTTTTTAAGCAGCAGGGCTATGCAGTAAATCAACGAGGCTCCGCGCCACCTCTTATTTCTCAGACGGAGCAGTTCAGGGGGCTTTGCCCTGGCTCGGCTTGCTACATGTGCAAGGCATTATCTGCGAATGCACGAAAGTAGCTGATCACCTTGGTGATGGCTTTTAGCCTCGATGCCAGCTAGATTTGGAGCTTTCTACGATCAAGGAAGGATATGAAAAAGCTCACCGCAGTAATGGGGATCTGTGTCGCACTTGGCGGTTGCGCTACGTCCCACTACACCGCAGGACGAGACTTTCCGTCGGCCAGTGTAGCGAGCATCACCAAAGGCAAAACGACGACTACTGAGTTGAAGTCCCTGTTTGGTGAGCCCTACGCCAAGAGTGCTGTCAGCGAGACTGACGAAAAGTGGATCTACACCTACACCAATGGCTCAGCCCATGCCCAAAGCTACGTGGTCACCATGAAGGTGACGACTACGGGCACTCAGAAAACTCTCGACGTCTTGATCCGAAATGACGTGGTCATCAACTACACGTTCAGCGAAGGCCCCGCTCCAGGCACTACCACTGCGACGAACTAAGTTCGCCACCTTGCCATTGGGCGACCCACCGCACTCAGTACGTTGTTGATGGAGCAAGCTCATGGACAGAACGTATGCCTTCGTGGATGAGTCCGGGAATTCCGACCTTGATACGTCAAAGGGAGGAAGCTCGGGCTTCTTCATCGTGTGCTCCATTCTGGTGGCAGAGAAAGACCTCGAAGCTGCTTATGCCCAAGCTGAAGCACTCCGCGAGCGTCATTTTCAAACAGGCGAGATCAAATCCAGCAATCTGAAGCCCAAAGATTCAGATCGCCGTGCCCGGATCCTAAATGAGCTCGCCGAGCTGCCATTCAAGCTCTATTTCACCGTCGTTGATAAGTCCCGAATTCACAAAGACGGCGGCCTCCGTATCAAGACCTCGTTCATAAAATACGTGAACGGGTTGCTCTATGAACGTTTGTTCCGCGCATACCCTGACCTCCAGATGATCGTAGACGAGCATGGTGGCCAGGAATTTCAGGAGAGCCTAAAAAGCTACGTTGCAGAACGCTTCGTGGACGACTTATTTGGCGATAAGGATGCCTTCCAGACGATGGCCAGTAAGGACAACGTTTTGGTTCAGGTTGCAGATTTCTTCGCTGGCTCAGTCGCTCAGATCTACGAAGAGAAAGCTTCGGAGGAAGCAGTTATTGCCTACAAAAAGATCCTACGCAGCCTGACTCTTGGAATGCTTGAGTGGCCATCCAAGTACCAGTCTCTTCTGCCGCCGCCGACGAATGAGTCTGGGTATGCAGACTACCAGGTACACCAGGAGGCTCTCCGCCAGGCAGACCGTTTCAGCGAGCGGGTTGGTGAGCATCCTGATGAGGATGAGCGCCTGCAATTGA
This sequence comes from Pseudomonas sp. F8002, assembly GCF_013385495.1. Classification (NCBI taxonomy): domain Bacteria; kingdom Pseudomonadati; phylum Pseudomonadota; class Gammaproteobacteria; order Pseudomonadales; family Pseudomonadaceae; genus Pseudomonas; species Pseudomonas sp. F8002. The sequence goes on from NZ_JACAPW010000011.1 coordinate 211,403, forward strand.
GCATCTTGCGGTTCTTGAGATTCCAAAGCGAATTCGTCACCAAAGACTACGTGTCAACCGCAGAAATAGTCGGCCACCTAAAAGATAGCGGCTTCGGGGATATCAACGACCAGAGGATACGCTCCAGCGGCATCGCAAAGCTTCGCGATTCGGACGTGATCATCACAAGCGCGGCCAAAGGCTACAAAATTCCTCAGACACGGGCTGACATCAACGAGTTTCTGGAAAGGGCGTCAGGCATAGTCGTCCCTCTGCTGGAACGTGTCAAAAAGGCTCGAGAGGTGTATCGGCTGAGTAGTCGAGGAGAATATGACATCGTGACGGCAGCCAACCTGGTTGAGCTTGCCAAGCTGCTCACTGCGCTCGAGGCGTTTGCAGATGACTGAACTCAGTCATAGCCAGGAACCTCATCAGGCTGCATTGATCCAGGATGAAATCCTAGAGATTTTGAAAGAGGCCAAGGTGCTCGCGCGTAGATTCTATCGCCTGACCGGTAAGCCGCTGGGCGTGACCGGCGAGGTCGCAGAGTACGAAGCTGCTGCTAGGCTCGGCCTGTTACTACATCCTGTAAGGCAGGCAGGTTACGACGCTACAGAGGCGCTGGAAGATGGCGTCGCGAGAATCCAGATAAAGGGCCGCTGCATCCCGAACCCACTAAAGATTACGGGCCGAATGGGGGCAATTGATCTACGACAACCCTTCGATACTGTGCTCTTGGTGCTGCTTGATTCTGAGTTCAACGCATTTGCAATGTACGAAGCGAGTCGTGCCAAGGTAGAGGATGCACTGACCTTGCCTGGGTCGAAAGCCAGAAATGAACGTGGTGCGTTGGCTATTAGGCAATTCATGTGGATAGCTACGTTGCGCTGGGCTCGTCATGAGCCTAGCGACTAAGAGTATTAACCGCCGTCTGGACGCCGAGTGCTGCGGATATGTCCCGTGTGACGAGCCAGGCTAACGTCCCTAATACGGCACATTAACCATAATTTTTGGGCTTAATGGCCCTATTTGGGGACATTAAACTGAGCGAATAACGCGGCCAATAATGACGATGGCCCCTGCTGCGTGCACTAATACATCACCAGGGCAGAAGATCTCTTTGCCGATGCTGAAAGACAGGGAATCGCAGGCGTAAGAAAGGAGCGGAAATGATCTATTTTTTCATTGAAGATAGTAATGAGAAGGTCAAGATAGGTCGGGCCAAGGACATCGAGCGCCGCAGAAAAGGCCTTCAAACCGGGAATCCGAGGAAGCTTTTACTTCTGGGGTGGATTCGTACAGATGATGACGTGCGACTGGAGAAGGAGATCCATCAGAGCTTCTCTCACCTTCGTGGTACTGGCGAATGGTTCGATCTGGATCCTGCGGACATCTTGCCGATCCTCGAGCATTTCGGCATTGATGGTTTTGTCGGTACGACCGACGATTCTTTCGAAGTCATCGGCAATGACCGGGATGGCGTGCCAGAGTATCTGGGCGTCTGGAGTTGGGGCAACCTGGAATGGAACGAGTGCTGTCCTTTCTGCGGAAGCTTCTGCGGTATGCACTTTCAAGACGCGTCGAGTATGTACCACTGCCTAAACTGCGACACGCTTACCACCTTTGATTTTCTGAGTCATCAGGAGGAGGAGTGACAGCTTGAATATTAGCCATATTGGATGAATTCTCGAACAGCTCTGCAACGTCGGGCGAGAAGCGACAGGGGAGGGCGCTTCTCACATTGGCAGGAGCCCTGAGGGTTAAGGCCTCTTCGGGCCAAAGCCTGACGGCAGAGGGGGCACGGCAAGCGTGCCTTGGTTGTGAAAAAAGCCAACGGTCAATACTTCCCGTCTAGGTAATCCTGGAACCCTACCGGTAATTCATTTTCTTCTCTAAATGGGTTCGAGTAATAAAAGCAGTAGTCTTCAGCCTTGGAAGCTTTCTTAGGAGGGTTGAGGAACTGGACGTCATGCTTTTTAAGGATTTCGAAGGTAGGATCATCCATGTAGGGATTCTCTATCTTTTCATAGAGGAAAAGCTGATAAAGCAGAATCCAATTTTGATCAAGTTCGTACAGGGTGCAGTTTTCAATCACCTGGCGAGCATGCGCAACCACAGCATCTGTAGCGGATTCGAAAATACTGAGCAGAGCAATCGCTGTTGCATCACTCGTCTGAATAACCAATTCGATGTTTTCAGCAGTTGGGCGTGAGCTTAGCTGCTTCAAATAATATAGCGCCCAGCACATACCGTCCGAACGGCGATGTAACGCATTGGTTTCGAGGATTCCATTTAGCTTTGCAGTGACGGCCTCTTTGTCATAGTAGTCCGAAGTAGCGTCGATCTTTTCAAGAAGTGGCAAGAGTATTGGGTAGTGCCAGCTTAGGCTGAGAATGTATTGAAATACTGTGGCGGCTGTATCACCCTGAGCTCTATGGCAAATTAGTCCTGCAGCTAGCTTCAATACACTACCATCAGGCACTGCCCGGTTTAAATGTACGGCATAGTCAAGAAAATTTATGGCCTCATGAGTGAAGAGGGTCAAGACTCCGTTGGAATCGGTTCTCCACGGGGTGGCATTAGCTAATTTGGTAACCCAGGAGTCCACCAGCGGTTCCGGTAGCTCGGTTATTTTTGTTTTGCTGAGATTGAGCGTTAAACGGTATCGAGACAGGGCGATGCTCAGGGCACGAATGAATTCCTGAGCCTGAATATGTGTTTCGCAATAGGCCGTATAATCATCAATGTAACGTACAAAGCGAAACTTTCCCGCGAGCTCTCTATCAACCGCAGCCAGAACTATTTCCACCGCAATGCTTGAGGAGCTAGGGCCAACAGGTAGGCCGGAAGTCTCGTTGCGTTTTGCGTTGCGCAGCGATATGTCGAGGGTCGAGCTCCAGTGCTTTTCTCCTCCACGTTCTTGTAGCCGCTCTTTGGCCTTTTCATAACCTTGAATGGCCCATTCTAGAGAGTGTGTGTAGATAGAGCCAAAGCAATTGGCTACGTCAGCATGAGCTCTAAAACTCGCACCAAAACTAATTTCCAAAGTGTTTTTTGTTTTTGTTTCATGGTCTTCATAATTCATGATAAACATGCGGCCATCATTATGCTGTTCGGCAGTGATGACGCTGTTTTCATCTTTCATTGATTCGAGTATTTCTAGCCTGTTTTTCTTCAGGTTTGAATATATCCTTGCGTAGGCGAGGGGATGTATAAGGCTGAGCACCCGTGGAACATTGTTAAATCGTGTGGCCTTGTATTCCACAAGGTCGAACCAGTAGGTTTTTCTCTCTCGGCTTAAATTTATGGCTGCTAGCTCCTCAGCAATTTCTGGAGTGAATCTACTTGTTGAGAAGCATGGAGGTAATTCAGTTGAGGAATCTTTTTGATTTGGAAAATAATTCCAACGTGTCAAGGCCTCTAGGAAATGTCTTTCCTCATCGTGAAATACGGCAATATTTGACACCGGGCTGGTGAATTCTTTCACTAATTTTATTGCTCCTACGATTTTTGCTCGGCAATCGGCTAGAGTTGCACGGCAACACTTGGTAGTTCGGCTGCCATTCTAAAAACAGCCGTACGCGGAGTTAAGATAGTCGCTCGTGCTTGCTGGATTGTCGATCTGGTATGAGTGAGATCGAGAAGCCTAGCCCACAGGTGGCTATCACATCACGAAGCGTTAAGGCTCTATGTAGGGGAAGTCTCTAAGTCTCTTTTTGAGCAAATTCTCGCTTAGATTAAGTGCAGGCTTGGTGGGCGCGTAACGTTGTGAGTCACAGCTCATTTCTCATTTTATAAGGATGTCGGAGTCATCCTGTCGCATACCTACCGTGACGAAGTGTCAATCCTGTCCCGCCTATGCCGGAGGTCGCGCTGGATCGAGTGTCAATCAAGCGGCGCGCCTATTAGATTTCTGTCAATCAGTGTCGCATGGGTTGACGGTCAATCAGTGTCGCATATTGATTCGGCAATGGCCTTATTTTTAAGGGGTTGCAAGCTGTCAATCTATAGAGCGGTCAGTTGATACCAGGTATTACTGGCCGGATGATCCGTTGATTGCTGAACCGACTGCCCGGATCAAGCCGAGAAAGTAAGCGCGCCGAAGATCAACTATGGGAGCTGGCTTGCCTGCGATGCAGGCAACTCGGTTTTTCAGTGGCACCGCAGCGATGCTATCGCAGGCAAGCCAGCTTGTATGGTTAGACTTGTAGGGGTGGTGGGACTAAAAGCCAGCATCTGACTCTAGCCAGTACAGACCGTGGGAGACTTCGCCCCACCCCTTCACCAAAGCGCCGATAAGGAATGCATCGGCCATGACCGACGATAGAAGCAAGCCAGCGCAACGGTGAAGCCCCGACAAGCCCATAAACCCTAACCCGGAGCGTTTTTCATGGCAATGACTGTCTTGCAATCAATCATCGGCGTGGATGTCGCTAAGGCTGAAGTTGTGGTTTGTCACATTGAAACAGACGAATTGAAGATTGTGCCCAACAACAAAACAGAGCTGAAGGCGTGGCTCAAATCTCTCCCCGTGGACAGTGCCATCGCGATTGAGGCGACCAATATCTATCACCTGGATACGGTCAATTTGGCCCACGGGATGGGCCATAAGGTTTATGTGATTGATGGCTACCGCCTTAATCACTACCGCAAAAGCACGGGTGGGCGGGCGAAGACAGACGCCAGCGATGCGCGTTTACTGGCCCGTTATTTGAAAAATGAGCAGGCTGATTTACGTGCCTGGAACCCGCCGCCGAAGATCTATACCAAGCTTCAAAGCTT